>JAAEPD010000160.1 GCA_024222455.1 Aureispira sp. | reverse complement strand
TGAAGTAATCAAAGCATATATAGAGAATCACAACGATTCTAAGCAAAGTGATAACTCGAATAATATTTCTTTAGAATAGTCAGGGGACTTATAGTCCTAATTTTTAACCTACCAGACTTCAGCTGGTAGTATTTCAGTAATGTTCAAGGAATTTATACAGATAAGAAAAACTTAAGACCTCATTACAATACAAATAAAGGTGCTTATAGAACAGATGAGGAAGGAATGATACTTTATAAATCTTCTGTCTCTGGAGATATTCTTACCTTTTTTAGTGTATTGGCTGAGGTAGATAAGGAACAAGAAGATGCAGCAGAAGATGCAGCAGCAAAAGCTGCAAAAGAAGCAGCCTATACAGACAGATTAGATGAATGGTTAGCAAAAGAGTCTTCTAAGTTGGAGTTTAGTGGATATGATGATACTACATTTATTACAGCCACAAAATTGGACTTAAAAGATAAAAAATGGGTAGCTTTTGATGAAAATTTACCTTTAAATTTAAGGGATGATTTATTGGTTGTTATTAAGGATAGGTCAAAAAAGGAAACTACTGATAATTCTATTCGTATTATCCATGTGGGAGATGTTGCTCAAGCAGCTATTGAGAAATTTTATGTTGCAAATGTTAATAAAAAGGAAAACTATCAGGATTTAACCTTAGAGCAAATTAAAGAGATGGTATTCCCTACAGGACTAGATGCTTGGATAGCAGATGCAGATTTACATACTCTTTCTGTAAAAGAAAGAAAGACTAAGAAAGAACTTTTAACAGAAATATTTGAGGAATGGGTGACTCAAGAAAGTGATGCACTAAGGGTTGCTACGAATTCTTCACAAGAGATAAATATTAAGCAGCTAAAAAACAGTGCTATTGGTACAAATATTCTCCCTAAGGAAATAAAAACTACTCTTTTAGCTTCTGTCAAAAAGGAGCTAAAAGGAGTGAAAAACTTTGGGGAAGCTTCTTCTACTCTTCTGAATTTCTTAACAACAGATAAATTCACCTCTATTGTATTCGATCCAACCACTCCTGTTGCATGGTATGAAAATCTTACAAAGGAAGAAATACAAAAAATACAGTTTCCTAATGGCTTAGGGGTTTGGGTTTCTGGAACTAAAGGTGAAGACACTAAAGATGTAGCCAATGGCTATAATGAACAATTCAAAACATGGACGGATAGCCTTCAATCTCTAAATACTGACTTAAACAGTACATTAACAAAGTACTATAGCATTTTTTAAAATATATCAGATAGTTACACTCGTACTGAGAATGCTTTAAACAGCCTTCTGACGAGTTGTGACTCTGATTTTCAAGCTGAGAATGACACAACAGGAAGTCGTTTAGGTACATTTGCTGGTTTTGTAGGAATGGGTATAGCTGCAATAGTAGGAACATCTACATCTGCCATATCTATTCCTGCTACAGTAATTATAGCATTATTAGCAGGAGGTGCATCAAAAGATGTAACGGAAGGAGTTGTTGGAGGGCTTCAAAAGGAGACTAAAAACTATGATAAAAAAACTGAATCAGTTTATAAAGCATTATCAAAAGAAGGTCATAGTATAGATAGTTTTTCAAAAATGATAAAAGAAAAATTAAATACAACCTATCAAAATAGTATGAAAATACGTCATGCTTTGGCACAGTTAGCAATCGAAAATAAACCACTTACAAAAGAAATGCTGGCAGAACTAGAAAAGACTAATAGTCAAACAAAGAACTTTTATGGGGCTGTAAGTACACAAATAGAAATTTTAAAAAATAAGGTTAATGCTGTGAAATTAGATGGCTTAGATAAAGGGCTTGAAGGACATCTTTTAAAAATGTTTATTCTTGATAATATAACAAGTGGAAGTATTACTCTTTTGGAATGTGATGCTTTTAAAGCAAAATTGATGGAGTTTGGATTCTGTACAAAGGACGATTTTGTGGATAGTATGATGCCTGGTGATAACTGGGATGATGATGTAGAACGATTACGTAATGCCGCAAAAAACTATAAATAATATTTCCCTATTTCCTTATCTTAGATAAGATCTAAAAAAGCTAATAGGTTTGCTGCAATAGAGTAGCAAGCCTATTTTTTTAATCAAGCTATAAACTCCAACCAATCCTGATACTGTTCCTTCGTCAACACCTTTGGGAATTTACTCTGCCCACCCAATTTACCTTGAGAAGCGTGCCAGTCATAAAAGGTATGTAAAGGAAGCACGGTCACTTTAATAGCCTTGAGCAAATTATCTCTACGCTCCGTCTGATAATCATCATTCAATCGACATAAATGCTGATCTAATAAAGCAGTCAATCGTGCAGTGTCAAGGTTTGTATCCTTAGTACCTAAGTGCCAATGATGTTCAAAATGGTTATCGACCTTTACAGCCTGTACCGTAAACTCAGGAATACTCACATCCAGTTCTTCTTCTATGGCTAATACAGCCTGATTCATATTATCTACAGATAAATGTTCGCCACAAACACTCAAAAAATGCTTAGTTCTACCCGTAATAATGATTTCCGCCTTTGTAGTATCTACAAAACGTACCGTGTCACCTAACAAATAACGCCAAGCACCAGCACAAGTACTAATAACTAAAGCATAGTCAATGCCTTCTTTTACTTGATCTATAGTGATTGCTTGAGCATTAGGTCGGACTTGCCCTTGATCAAAATTATCATCATCAAAAGGGATAAATTCGAAGAAAATGCCATTATCCAATAACAATTTAAGTGGCAATCCTTTATTATCCATTCGAGCTTGATAAGCCAAACAGCCTTCTGAGGTGTAATAAGTGTCAATATAAACTAAATCTTTGCTTACCAGTTGTTCTAGTCTTTTGCGGTAAGGCCCCAAAGCAATACCACCCGATACAAAAACCTGTAGATTAGGCCAAATGTCCTTAATCGATTTGAGGTTGTGGTGTTCAATAATGCGTTCTAACATGAGCTGAACCCAAGATGGGATACCTGCCAGAGCTGCTATATCCCAATTAGGTGCTTCTTTGGCTACCTCTGCAATTCGATCATCCCAATCTTGAATGCTTGCAATTCGCTTACCTGGTTTGTAGAATCGTTCGTAGAAGGGGGATAGATGTTTGGCATTAATGCCACTAATATCTCCAATCCAGACATCCCCTTTTTTATTGAGGGACATAGAACTGCCCAAAACAAAAAAATGTTTGCTGTAGAACGCTGCTGGAAATTTAAAGTTTTTGGAGGTGTTTGAGAGCATCAATGCACTTGTTTTCTGGATAGCTTGCAACATATCCTTACTGATAGGAATATGCTTACTTGGACTACCAGATGTACCCGAACTTAGGGCAAAATGATCTACCTTTCCAGGCCAACAAATATTGGCTTCGCCTTCTAACATCTTGTGCCACCATTGCTCAAAAATATCGTTGTATTCATGCAAGGGGACCTGCTGTTGAAAGGCTTGAATCAAATCATTTGATTCTAAAATAGTACTAAATCCATAGTGTTGTCCAAAGGTTGTGTATTCTGCTTTTTTTAGGAGGCTAGTAAGACTCTTAAGCTGCAATTGTTGCGGGGGGCACTTCGAATTATGTATTCGATTATGCAGCTTCAGACCTCCTTTTATTAGTCTTCCACTTAACGACATAAAGCCTTTGGTTTTCTGTGTTATAATAATTCAAATTTAACAAAAAAAAACTCAACTTGGTTTAAGTTGAGTTTTTTCTTAACAAGAATTAATGTCTTTTTCTTAAGAATTTACTGGTGATAAGCCCAGTTCTTTAGCTTTTTCGAGCATAAAGTCATAAGCACTTTCATAGTTGTTCTGAACATCACCTTCCAGTATAGCTTCTCGTATAGAATTTTTGATGATACCTACTTCCTTACAAGGTTTGAGTCCAAATGTTTCCATGATCAACTCTCCCGAAATAGGTGGTTGCCAGTTGCGCAATTGATCTTTGGCTTCAACCTCTTCAAGTTGTTTGCGAAGTACAATCAGGTTTTCTGCATAACGATCCAATTTGCGTTGATTTTTAGAGGTAGAATCTGCCTCGCAAAACAGCAATAAATCATCGATTTCATCTCCTGCTTCAAAAAGCAATCGACGTAGTGCAGAATCCGTTGCGTCTTCTTTAGTCAAAAGAATTGGACGTTGGTGCATAGCAACTAATTTCTCAACATATTTCATCTCAGCTCCCAAAGGCAAACGCATACGTCTGAAAATTTTAGACACCATTTTAGCACCTAATGCTTCATGTCCATGAAAAGTCCAACCTTGACCTACTTGAAAACGTTTGGTGCGTGGCTTGGCTATATCGTGTAATACTGCTACCCACCGAAACCAGATGTTATCGTTTTTTTGACTTGCATTATCCAAAACCTGTAAAGTATGGTAGAAGTTATCTTTATGGCGTTGACCATTACGTTCCTCTACACCATACATCGCTCGAAGTTCAGGAAAAATTATTTTTAATAAGCCTGTTTCAAACAAGAGTTGGAACCCTATAGAAGGTTTGGCAGAAGCCATCATTTTCTGAATCTCAGTAGTAATACGCTCTTGAGATATAATCTTAATACGCTCTGTCTGATCTTTTATAGCTTGCAAGGTTTCTGGAACGATCTCAAAACCCAATTGTGTAGCAAAACGAATAGCTCGCATCATCCGTAAAGGATCATCCGAAAATGTAATATGAGGATCTAAAGGTGTTTGAATACGTTTTTCCTTCAAATGTTGTACACCTCCAAAAGGATCAACCAAAGCACCAAAATCTTCTTTATTTAGACTAACAGCTAAAGCGTTAATAGTGAAATCTCTACGATTTTGATCATCCTCCAAGGTTCCATCTTCTACCAATGGTTTCCGAGAATCTTGGCGATAAGATTCTTTGCGAGCACCCACAAACTCTATTTCCCAATCTTTATAATTGAGCATAGCCGTTCCAAAACGTTTATAAACAACAACTTTTGGGGTTGGATTTAATTTTGTGGCTAAAGCTTCTGCCAGTTTGATACCACTACCTACACAAACAACATCCATGTCCTTAGAAGGACGTTGTAATAGTCGATCTCTTACATAGCCTCCAATTACATAAGTAGGGAAGCCAAGCTCTTGAGCTACAGTGCTCAGCAGTTCAAATATAGGCCGTTCTCGGTCGTTTATTATAAATTCCATTAGTAGTAGTCGTTCTCTTTCAAATTGTTTGTTTGCAAATATACACAACTATAATTATTTTTAGTTGTATTGGAATAGCTAATCTTCAATCCAAATAGCCAAGCATTTTTTCTCTTGCCAAAACTTTTCTAAGGTCATTTTAGGATTGCCTGTTACTTTGATGTGGAGAGGACTTAGGCGTACACTCAATTTGTGTGAATGTTTACCTTGCCAAGAGCCAATATCAACCAGCTCTTTACCTTTTAATTCTAAATTGTGTTCTAACAAGTATTTAGTTATGGCAGGCACCTGCAAATCTACACCCGTAGTAGCTTCTGCATGCGGATTTCGCAAACGTTTGGCAGTTTGTATTAGTTCTTCTAAGTCTCTAGGATGTTTTTGGAAGTGTTCTACATAACTTTGGTAATAAATTGGCTCAAAGGCCTCTTGTTGTGTTACAAACTCACCATTGAGTTTGTAGCCAGTTGCCCAACTGTGTTCTCCATATTTATGATTCCATTGTCGCTGACGGCTATTTCGCTGCTTTATGCTGCCAGCTCTACCAATCTTGCGTTCTACTATTTCCCAAGTCATTGTTTAGTTTTTTATGGCTAAACTGTTGTTTGGGGTGGAAAAGTTCAGTAAGGAAAGAAAGTAATTGACTTAATTTAGACTATAGATTTTATCGTAAGGAGAAAAATTAATACCCTTTCCGTAAAAAAACCAAGTCCTCATTATCATCCAAAGCAACTATAGTAGAAGGTTTGAGTGAGCTAATAATATCCCGTTTGTAGTCTGCAGCATAATGCACACCATTTTTGATTGGGTCTGAAATCTCATGAAAAGAGTTGGGATAAGGTTCTCCACTAATATTGGCAGAAGTAGAAACAATAGGACGACCAAAAGCTTCAATTACAGCCTTACAAAAAGGGTCCTTAGTTACCCGAATAGCAACACTGCCATCTTTAGCTAATACAGCTTCAGGTAGGCCAATGGGCTTTTTATAAATAATAGTAAGAGGCTCGTCATGGTACAAAATTAGGCCAGAAGCCTTTCTAGGCACATATTCAACATAGTTTTGCAGTTGAGTAAGGCTATCCAAAAGAAGAACATAACTCTTGTCACTTTGCCGTTTTTTGAGTTGACTAAGTTGCTCTACGGCATTAGGATTTAATGCATCACAGCCCAGTCCCCAAATTGTTTCGGTAGGGTACAATATAATATTTCCTTGTTGCAAATGAGTGACCAACTGATTGATCTCTTGTTGTGCTAGCATGCTATTGTAAATGTTTTAGGTGACGAACGACCTCGCAAAGATAAATTTTTTTTAACTTAACCAATCATATTCTAAAAAAGAGCTATCAGCAGTATTATTGGTTCTTGGTTTTTTCGTAAGTGATTTTTAAGAACTAAGAAAATAAAGTTTGTGGATTTTAGTATGAAATATTAAACCCCCATAAACAATCATCTCTATATAAACTATGAGTAAAAAGAAAAAACATAAAAAGCATTCTGGACAAGAACGTTCTAAAAAACAAGTTGAGTATAAAGGCAACAAAGAAAAAACGACTGCCAACACACAAAAGCAAGTCAAAGCAGCCAAAAAACAAGTTGCTCACAACAAATCTGATGAAAAGGATAGCTTATGGATGAGTCCTGTATTTTGGGGTATTGCTATATTGCTAATGGTGGTAACCTACTTGGCTTACGGAAATGCCTTAGATAACGATTTTGTTGATTGGGATGATTATACCTATGTGATCAATAATGATTTGGTTCGACCCAATACCACACAAACAGGCCAAAACGAAGTGGGGGATATTTTTAAAGTACCTGTTTCACTCAACTATCATCCATTGACCATTTGGTCTATGCGAGCCAATGACAATGTCTGCCCAGAATGTATGGAAGGTATTTCTGCCAAACCATTTATTCAATGGAATATATTTATACATATTCTCAATGCTTTATTGGTCTTTTTTCTGATAATATTGCTGGCTGATAACCTATATATAGCAGGACTTGTAGCGCTCATTTTTGCCATACATCCCATGCACGTAGAGTCGGTGGCTTGGGTATCTGAACGGAAGGATGTCTTATACACCTTCTTTTTCTTAGCTAGTGCCTTAGCCTTTTGGAAACAACTCGTAGCGAGGGAAAAAGGCAATAGCGGAACACTCTGGTATGTCTTAGCTTTTGGACTATTTATATTAGCTTGTTTGGCTAAGGCTATGGCAGTAGTCTTGCCTTTAGTGCTATTGTTATTGATATTTTGGAAGACAGAAAAAAAGGGGGTGTCTGCCATTTTTGAAACCTTGGATATCTCCAATTTAGTACGCTTAGCTCCATTTTTTGGAGTAGCACTATTCTTTGGAATGATGGCTGTAAAAGTGCAAGGGGGAGATAATTTTTTGGGCTTATTAGAAATTAGAAGTAATACAGCTGTAGCTATTAATGATTTTGATACCTTTTCGATATTGCAACGAGCACAGTTTGCTTCTTATGGTTTTGTGATGTATCTCGTTAAGTTTTTTGTGCCAACAGACTTATGTACTTTTTATCCTTATCCTACACAGGAAGAGTATGACGGAAGTTTCTTTTTTACAATTGCACCTATATTGGTTTTAGCAATCTTTGGCTTAGCATTTTATGCTTTAAAAAAGACTAAAGCTGTAGCTTTTGGCTTAGCATTTTATTTAGTAACAGTTATTCTCGTACTCCAATTTTTATCTGTTGGGGTGGTTATTATGGCTGATCGTTATACCTATTTGCCATATATAGGCTTAGCCTTTATGTTGTTAATGTTGGTCAAAGAATTTTTTCCCGAAAATGCACATATGCCTATTTATGGAGCTGTAGGGTTATGGTGTGTTATGCTGTTTATGCAAACCAATGATCAGGTAGATACTTGGCAGAATAGTGATACACTTTGGAGTCGAGTTATTGAGTTGCATCCAAGTGTAGAACAACCTAGAAGTATTCGAGGCAATTTTTATGGTAAAAAGGCCAGTAGTGCTCAGTCTCCAGAAGAACAAAAATTATATTTAGATAAAGCTTTTGTCGATTTTCAAGAAGCCATTCGATTAGGTACTCAACGTGCAGATGTCTATGAAGGAATAGGCAATATACATGGTATGCGACAGAAATTTGAAGATGCGTTAGGAGCTTATTCCGAAGCTATTCGATTGAATCCCAAAAAAGGTAGTGTGTATTTCAATAGAGCCGTTACTTACTCTATGTTGGGGCAACATGCGAATGCTATTGCAGATTATACTACTTCTGAACAATTATATCCAGAAAAAATAGTGCAAGTACGCACCAATAGAACTGTTGCTTATATCAATACCAAACAGTACCAAGAAGCCTTGGGTGATTTAGTTTATTTGCTACAAGTAGATCCTAACAATTTTGCACACCATGCCAATAGAGGTGTCTGCAATATGAGTTTGGGCAATAAAGCTGCTGCAATACAAGATTTTCAGAATGCTTTGAAACTAAACCCTCAGCATGAAGCCTCTCGAAAAAACTTAACGTATTTACAAAACCAGTAGGTTTAAATCTTTTTTTAGAACAATCAATATTGGGCTTATGCAAGCAGAAACTTATAGAGGTACAGTCTATACTTGGCATTGTGATTTTAATAATCACATGAATGTAATGCACTATGTTGGCATGTTTGATCAAGCTACTTGGCACTTTTTTGCAAGTTTGGGCATTACACCAGATTATTTGCGTAGTAACAATAAAGGCATGTTTGCGGTAGAACAGCATATTAAATACCTAAAAGAACTCCAAGCAGGAGATTTGGTACATATCCAAACAGAACTGCTAGAAATGAAGCCAAAAATTATTATATTTAAACACTACATGTACAACAGTTCAACTCAAGATGTTGCTGCCGAAACAAGGTTAGTAGGTGCTCATGTAGACCAAACCTTGCGAAAAACAGTACTTTTTCCAGAGGATATACTCAACAATGCAGCAAAAATATTAAAGCAATAAACAGAATGGCAAAAACATTAAGATTAGGTTTTGTAATGGGAGGAGGTGTTTCTTTAGGGACATTTTCTGGAGCAGCTTTGGCCGAAGCAATTAAGCAACAATTGGTCTATGGACATTATGATACAGGCCAAAAAGACGAAGCAGGCAAACCTATATACGCTAAGTACGATAAGGTTGAGATCGATGTTTTTAGTGGTGCAAGTGCAGGAGCTATTTCTTTAGCCGTTATGTTGCGAGTGTTGATCAACCCCAAAGATAAATTTAAGCAGTTGGGCTATGATAGTTATCAAGCCTTTCGAAACACCTTGGAACAGAAGGTCTCCAAACAGTTTAAAGGGGCTGTGGTAGAAATGAAAATGCAACACCCCGAAAAATATGAGAGCCTTTTGGCTGCTCAAGCTGTTCAAGAATACCAAGAGAAAATATGGGCCAAAGAAGTAGATACTGAACGCTTTTTGGGGGTAGGTTCTTATTATAAAGACCTTTCGAATACCGCAGGATTGATTGATAGAGATGTTGTAGATGAATTGGGACGCAGATACTTCCAGTTTCAGAGCTTTTCAGATCGTGTAGACAACCGAGTTTTGTTGGCTGATCGTGTCTTGTTTGGTTGTACATTAGCCAACATGACATATACCCTAAAGAAAGGGAATACGCATCATGCACGTTCAGAAAAGGATGTTAATAAATCGATACTCAAAGCCTTAAATGATAGTTCTGTAGATAGAGTACACAGTGAGCTGAGAGTGTTTGACCTTAATTTTAAGACCATAAAACCAACAGAGGGAAGATATTATCCACTCAAATGGGTACAATACCACATGGGAGATGATACAGTGTTGACTCAAGAAGGGTTGGAAGGAAAAAAATATCAAAAACTAGTTCGAAATATAAGTAAAAACGATACTTGGAGAGAGCTGACAGCTACAGCTATAGCCTCTGGAGCATTCCCTTTTGCTTTTGAACCCGTGGTGCTCAATCGTTATAAATATGAGTATGCAGAGGATTGGGCAGAGGAACTAGATGATGAAAACAAACATCCTTTTACCTATGTAGATGGCGGAATATTTAACAACGAACCTATCCGAGAGGCAATGCGTTTGGCTTCCTACATAGATACTACACAGGGCAGTCAAAAAGACTTTCACAGACAAGTGATTTTTGTAGATCCTAATGTAACAGAACTCGAAAATCAGTTCCAAATCAATGTACATGAACAAATCACAGTTAGCCGATCTATCTTGACAGGTAAAGCTAAGATTGCACCTAAATCTACTTTGGCTCGTTTGGTGAGTGCTATGCCACATGTCATTAGTGCTATACTCAACGAAGCTCAAAGCATAGAGATGGGCCGTATTACTAAGGTTTTGGAGCGCTTTGATCGACGCAAAAATCTACGTAATTTTTATAAACATACCATACATGGAGTTCCTCACAATGAGGAAATTATCCAAATGCGAGATTTCGTTAAAAAGGAGTTAGACCTTATTCGAAATAGATTAGAGCTGCCTGCCAATACTTTGCAGATTCAACATGAGTTGATACGGGTTTGCAGAGAAGAAAGGGAGTATTTTCAAGAACATATTCCAATAGATGATGAACGAGCCTTGATTGATAAGGTTAATGAGTTTGTTTATCTGCCTACTCCGAGCGAAATTCCTGCTATACAGCATTGGTTAGTTGCCATGTCTTGTGTTGCATTAGATATTTCGATGGATTTGGTGGGCAAAACAGCGCATGCACAACTGGTTCCTATAGCTCCATTCAATTTTTATAAAAATGGAGGGGAGGATTTTGAACTAATGGTGTTGCCAGGAGGCAGTATGATTGGTTTTGCTGGGTTTGCTTCGCATGAGGCGAGTGCCTACGAAGTAGAATATGGTAAATATTGTGCCTTCAAGATCTTACAAGAACTCAATTTGGTAGAGGCGTCTAATCAGCATTTACCCTTACCTCCAGCTTTTGACTATAGTAAGTTTGATAATGAACTAAAAGGTAGTTTACAGTCAGCAGCCCTCAAGCGATTCAAGGAAATGGTGCCTGATAGTTTTTCTTCGGTTATGCCCTTTTTAGAAGGCTATTTGAGTGACCAAATTAGGGGGTTTATTGACCGAAATATGGATGGTAGCAATGCGACTAGAACCTTTGAATTCCGAATAAGAGTATCTAGCGACCTCTTTAGTTTGCGTGGATTTGGAGCAGATGGAGCAGCCTCCAATAAGAAGCGAGTTGAATCTTCTGCCATTAATGGGGAGTTCTATCTAGTAACACAGTTGACCTACAATTTTGATAAAAAGGAATGGATGGGCACCCATTGCAATTTCTTGCAAACCTTGTTTATAGACAAAGCCAAACTCTTTGAAGATAAGCCGACACTAGCGGTGGCTTTACCAATGCTGACAACTAGTGACCCTGCTTTATATTCTCCCAATCCAGTATTTTTGCTAGATGCTCGTATGCAATTGGATAAAGGCAGTTATATAGAATTAGGAACGACTAGTTGGGTTTTTCATTCAGATATCAAACCATTGGATGAAACCCTTTGGGGCAATGACAAATGGTTGGAAGCGATGGATAAGCTGTAAGGGAATTAAAAATGTAGAATGAATAATTAGGAGTTAGAATAGCAAAACTGAAATTCATAATTCGTAATTAAAAAATTCGTAATTGAATATATGCAAGAAAAGGAAGTTGAACAACGCTTAGAAACCATTTTTTCGTTGATATTGGATGCCCTTAGAGGTGTTTGGGACATCACCAATGCAGCCAATGTATTGTTGTCTCTGATCTTTTACAAACGACTATTTAGTTTGGTAGATGATGGCACTATGCCTTTTATCAAGATTAGCGAAGAGGATAGAGAGCTAGTAAACTCCTTTCGGGCAGAGTTGATGCAAGACAAAAAGAAGGCGGTAAGAGACTTAAGTTTAGCCCTTATTCAAATCTCTAAAAACAACCCTTCTCTCAAAAATATTTTTGCTCCTTTAGTATTTGCCTTTGAGCAAGAAGAAGATACCAAACACTTAGTACAGGTAATCTTGATGTTAGATGAATTTGATTTTTCGGAAGAGAATTTTTCTACAGAAACCTTTGGAGCATTTTTTAATACTAGCTTGAACCGAGCAGCTATACGTGCAGGTAAAACAGGAGGAAAATGGACAACACCCAAAACACTAAATGAGTTGTTGGCAGCACTCATCGCACCAAAAGAAGGAGAGGTTATTTATGATCCTTGTGCTGGTCAAGGTAGTACTTATATAGAGTTGAATCGGTTGTGTTCTGATGTACAGTTTATAGGTCAAGAACAAAACCTAAATGTGTGGGCATTGTGCAAGATGAACTTGCTGGTTAATGGTGTTTATAATGCCGAAGTAGAGCATGAAAATTCATTGACCACAAAATTGGGGAATGAGCATGTAGAACAGGTTGATGTAGCTGTTGCTAATTTCCCTTTTGGGCAATATATAAAGCCTCAACACATCAAATACCAACCCTATGTATCTATTCCTTTTGATGTTAATATGCTCAAAGTGAATTGTAATGGACTTTACGTGCAGCTGATGTTGCATAGACTCAAGGAAAATGGGCGAATGTTTGCTATTCTACCAATCAACTCTATGTTTAAGGATAGAGAGGAACGCAAACTGAGAGAATATTTAGTGCGTAGAGATTTAGTAGAGGCGGTTATAGCCTTGCCTTATGGCATGTTGTACTCTACAGGAGCACCTGTTTGCATTTTGGTGCTCAACAAGCAAAAAAGTATAGAACGAAAAGACCATATTTTGTTTATTAATGGTGCTAACTTGACCGTTAATGGCAAATCTAAATTGAATAGAGAACTCTCTCAAGATCAGATTCAATGTTTGGCGGCCATCTTCCACGATACTAATGCCAACTGCTCAGAGGAGTTGAACGATTGCGTGACATTGATGCCTATTCACAATATTATTCTGAATAATTATAACCTCAATCCTAAACGCTACGCATCCCCATTTATTCGGGAGTTACATCGTTTAGAAACTCGTAATCGGTTAGTAACTATACGCACCTTACTCAATGAGGATACCCCCGCAATGTGGTTCGATAAAAATCATGCTCCACATACTAATTTGCCCTATGTGACTCCAGAATGTTTAGGGACTTCTTTGTCTAACTATTGGTTGGTGCCTGAACGACTAAAAACTACGGATGATTATAATTCTGTAGTAGGGAGAATGGTTAGTGAATCGGTGCTTTTGGTTAATAGAGAAGGGGCCGACTTGAGAGTAAGTTATTTTGATTATAATTATAATGGACAGCCTATAATTGTAGATGAAGGAATAATGACTTTTCGTATTGATCTAACAAAGGTTAGCATTGAATATTTGCTCTTGCAAATGTATGATAAGCTATTTTTGCAGCAACTCCAAATGTATAAAAGTGATCATCAAGAGCAGTTGATTTCAGAGAAAGAATTTGGTCAGTTGCAGATTGTTTTTCCACACAAACAAATTCAAGAAGGGATTGTACGAGAGCGTAAATTACAACTCCTGATAGATGAAGAAAAGAAGGTAGAAGAACTTCGTCATCGCTTGAATTTAGGGCGACAACGTGCACAAAATGAACAGTATAAGATTATATCTTCTCTACAGCATGAGTTGGGCAATCGCTTACCAGCTGTGCTTACCGAATTCAAGAACCTAAAAGACTATTTACACGATAAAGAAGAAGAGGGTACTAGTGTTCGTATGGATGAGCCCCTTTTTCCAGTGTTTGAGGGAGAAGACCCAGCTGATATAGAGACCCTAGAAGAGTCTGTGAGTCGGATAGAACTGATGTTGGGCTATGCCATATCTACAGTAGATGCTGCTAGTAATATAGTGCAAGCAGATAGAAGTCGCTTTCAGTTGTCTTATGAGAATCTAAAAGAGCTTTTGGAAGAGGTTAAACAGCTCTATATAGGAGAACCTAAGTTTAATATTCAGATAGAAGTAGAAGAGAATGAAAACGGAAGCGAGTTGGATATTGCCACTTATGTAGATAAGGCGCAAATGACCACAGCAATTTCTAACTTGATAGAAAATGCCCGTAGACATGGGTTTGTAGATCGAAAAAAATACCTTATCCGTTTTAGAATTTCGCTCTCTTCTGATGAAAAAGAAGTAATTATAGATTGTAAAAATGATGGTCGTCCTTTTCCTGATTCCTTTTCTTTTGATGATTTTATTAGTTATGGAAATTATGCTGGAGAGACAGGCCATTCTGGTATTGGAGGCTTTTTGATCAATCAAATTATCGAAAATCATGATGGTTCTTTATTGTATAGAGATGATATAGACCCTAGAGATCCTTTCAAAGTGCAATTTGAGATTATCCTACCTAATTTGAGAAAATAAGTCTATGCTGACAGAGGAAATACGTGACTTGTGCATGTCTGGCACTAAGGCTTACTACGATTTTTTGGCAAAAAATGATCGAGGTTTGCAGCGCATAGCTGTGAGAGCTATAGAGGCAATGCCCAATGGTACTGTTCAGATAACACTTGGTGGCAAATTAATGGATACAGAAGCTGTGTTTTTCTATTTTAGAACCAATAACAAAAAGTATAACACCTCTCAGATTCCTATTGCTTTTTATGATGCCAATACCAAGTGTATTCATGTTCGGCCAGAAGAGGAATTTCTACCCTTATTTGAGAATATAAAGGCTCGTGATTTAGAGATTGTGTCAGATCTTAAATTCTTGGTAGAACGGGTACGTGTTTGGTTCGAAAAGAATGGTGGTAAGTTGCTATTGCCCAACAAAGAATCAGCCCTGAAAGGCAAGGAACATCAGATTGAATATTTTGAAGATAAACAACCTTCTGAAAACCAGCTAAAAGCTATTTCGACTATATTCAACAGTAACTTTAGTTATGTATGGGGTGCTCCTGGAACAGGGAAAACACAAGGTGTTTTGTCTTATGCCTTGTTGCATTACCTCCGAAATGGTTATAAGGTAGCTATTTTGGGGCCTACAAATAATGCTATAGAACAGGTTTTGCGAGGTGTAATAGAAATGACTGATCGTGCTGCTATAGATAGAGACAAAATTATTCGTTTGGGCAACCCTTCAAGAGCTTTTGCAGATGAATATCCAGAAGTATGTGAGGTGCGTGGAATGATGAAACAACTGGAAGGAATAGAAGAGCAAATAAAGGTGTTTAAATCTGTCTTATTGCACAAGCAACATGCAGAAATATTAGATGCTTTATCCCTAGGTGATGAGAGTTGGGAAGATTTGAGACGAATCAAAAAAGAGTTGGATGGGTTGGTACAAGCAGAACGTCAACACTTGGTGAAACTCAATGCCACAACCAATAAAGTAGAACGTCGAAAAAAACAGCTCATTAAACTCAAAAATGAGATTCGACACGAAGAAAAAAAGCTAGGTCCATTAGATAGAAGATTTAAAAAACTATTGGGGATTAATATAGCTAAAGTAGAAAAAGAAGTCGCTCGAAAAAAGAAAGAGTACAGAGATATAGAGGATGAAATAGATGAACTGGAAGCACAAGCACATTTTTTGAAAATAGATTGGGATGCTGCTTTGGCTAAGGCAGAAGAGCAAAAGGAGCAGTTGACCAAACAAACCACCTTTCTAAAGAATTATTTGCAAGATAAACAGGCTACAGTGTTAGTCGATAAACTCTTTTCGGGCAGCCCTGAAGAAGTGAATGAAGCTTTGCAAGAGCTGCAAGATGCTTATGAAAAAAGTAAAAAGCAGTTGGGTGACCTAGCAGAAAAATATCAAGATACTCCCGTAGATCTAATAGAGCAGCAACTACAGCAATTACAACTAAAAGAAGCATTCCTGAAAGAACATTCTACAGAAGAACGTTTGAAAAATGTTAGTATAACAGCAGCTACTCTTGATGGGTATATTGGGCGGTTTATGGAACAGCAACTCAATGTTGATCACATTTTTGTAGATGAGGCTGGCTATGCAAATGTTGTCAAGGTGCTCACATTATTCAATCATAGAGTACCTATTACCCTTTTGGGTGATCATATGCAATTGCCTCCTGTTTGTGAGATCAATGATTCTACCATTCGGGAAGATAACGACTATCATAATGCTTTTGTATGGGCACAGTCTGCGATTTTTGCAGAAGGCGTTTTTGTCAAAGATCAAGCAAGTATGCTTCAAGAGTATGTCAAAAATCAGGACTTAGAACCTGTTTGTATGCAAAAGGCAGATTTGAATCAAACCTATCGTTTTGGATCTAATTTGGCAAAGGTATTGGATAAATATGTGTACAAAAATGGGTTCACTTCAGCCAACTCTCAAGGGAAAACATTAATTTATGGAGCCTATGCTCCAAAACCTGCCAGTGCGAAAAAGAAACGAGAGAATGAAGCAGAAGCAAAGGCGATCGAACGAATGGTTAGCCGACTGGATACCGACGATTTTGTGATATTGACTCCTTATCGAAATCAACTAAAACTGTTAGCAGAATATTTGCCTCAAGCATATCGAAATCAGCAAATTATTACAGTGCATGGCTCACAAGGGAGAGAGTGGCACACTGTCATTTTGAGTGTAGTAGATACCTACGATAAATGGTTTACAGACAGTACTAACAAGATGTCTAAAGGTTTGAATTTGATCAATACAGCAGTCAGTAGAGCCAAAATTCGTCTAATCATAGTTGGAGATACTAAATTTTGGGAACGCCAACAAAAACAGTTATTATGTGGTTTATTAGAGATAGCTGAATAAGAATTACAAATCATTCAATTACGAATTACGAATTAGAAGGTTTATGTTTTAGAGCAGTCTAATCTTCTAAATACTTGTGTCTAACTACTAAAAGGGAAGCGTACTAAAATCTAAAAATAAAAAAAATGAAAAAAATAGCAGTATTTACATCAGGAGGAGATGCACCAGGTATGAATGCTTGTATTCGAGCAGTAGTACGTGCAGGATTGCATTACAATATGGAAGTGTTAGGTATCAAGAGAGGATATCAAGGTATGATTGAAGGGGATTTTGTAGAACTAAACTCCCGCTCTGTAGGTAATATTATACAGAGAGGAGGTACTATGTTAGGTTCTGCTCGAAGCGATGAGTTTAGAACAGCAGAGGGGCGCAAAAAAGCTTATGATCAGCTCAAAAAATATGGAGTAGATGGTGTAGTAGCTATAGGTGGAGATGGTACTTTTACTGGAGCTAAGATTTTTATGGAAGAATATGGTGACATAGCTTTTGTAGGTGCTCCAGGAACTATTGATAATGACCTTTTTGGCACAGATTATACCATTGGATATGATACTGCTATCAATACAGCAATGGAGGCAATTGATAAGATAAAAGATACAGCAGATGCACATGATCGTCTGTTTTTTGTAGAGGTGATGGGTAGAGATGCTGGGTTTATCGCTATGCGTACAGGTATTGCTACAGGAGCAGAGGCTGTATTGGTGCCCGAAACGAAGACTTATATAGACGATTTGGTGGCTTCCTTAGAGCGTAATGCTGCTCGAAATAAGATGTCGAATATTATAGTAGTGGCAGAAGGTGATGATGAAGGTGGTGCTTTTGAGATTGCTAAAAAGGTAAAAGAACGCATTGATGTTTTTGATGTAAAAGTAACTATACTAGGACATATACAGCGAGGAGGAAGACCTACTTGTATGGATAGAGTATTGTCTAGCCGACTAGGAATTGCAGCAGTGGAAGCATTAGCAGCAGGCGAAAAAGGTATTATGGTTGGACAGCGCCACAAGAATATTAACTATGTGCCGTTTGAGAAAGCCATCAAGCACAATCAACGCTTGAGTCCTTATTTAGAGGATATTGCTCGAATATTGTCTATATAACAGTATTATCCAGCTTTTAACAAGTTTTGTCACGATATGGAATAATTAGCTTGAGTCTAAATTCCCTTTTGATTAACTGAGGAAATTGAGGAATTGAGTAGAATGATATTCCTTAGTTGCTACTCAATTCCTCATCTTCCTCAACTAATCAGTAGCTCTCATTTGAAAATTTAATCTATATATTCAGGATTCCTACAAAACTTATTATTGAACTATTTAATGTCCTCTAAATGGTTTAAATCCTCCGTCTTCAGACGGAAAAGACTTAAGTCCTTGCAAATGGTTATCTTAGCAAGATGAAAAATTACACAAAAGCAAGTCATACGATTTATCATCATAGATAGCATATAGTG
>JAAEPD010000159.1 GCA_024222455.1 Aureispira sp. | reverse complement strand
ATCTTTTAACTCTATACCTATAGCTTTACGGCCTAACGACAAGGGGCTAAAAACCTCACTACCTACTCCCATAAATGGAGTTAATACAACCTCTCCAGGATTAGACCATAATGATACGCATCTATCTATTACATCTAATTGAGTAGGCGTTACGTGTTTCTCGTCATCATCTTCTTTTGAGTCTTTGTAAGGGAGTACGTTACCCTCTCTTACATCGTCCCATACACTACTAGCGTAACGTTGCCATATATAGTGATTTAATTTTGTGACTTTGTCGGTTTCGTTTATGCTTAATAGATGATCCCATAGCTCGTCAGCGTTTAGTGATGTGCCGTTTGCATTATTCCACGCCCTAAGCATATTAGGCAGTATTGGTATCTCCCCAAAATATTCCTCAATTCCATGTTTATGAGTAACCGGTATTTCGCTATCTCCTTTTTTCTTAAAAACTAAAATATAATCAGGGCTAGCAGGAAAACATTTAGTAGCATCCTCCATTATGTACTTATGCATTAAAGACTGAACCATAGTTCTAATTCTGACCTTTAATGGTTCTTTCCATACTGTTATTCTGTTTTTAAACTCAAAGCCATATTTTTGATGTAGTTTTATTACCTCACTAGGAAAGTCTTGTAAAGTTCCTTTTACATCGCACAAGTCAGTTATATGAATGCAATTTATACGGCCTTGCTTGGTTACCCTAGCCATATGCTTTACCAAAAATTCATAATGCTTCAAAAACTCATCTATAGAATCACAGTTACTCATGTCTCTATCTGAACTAGAGTAGGTATATAGGTTAGCAAAAGGAGGACTATATACAGCTAAATCTATACTCTCATCTTTTAAAGTTGGTAATACCTCCATGCAATCACTATTATAAATTGCGTACTCGTCTGTTATTAATTGTTGCTTAGTCATGATATTAAAAATTAGGTGTTAT
>JAAEPD010000158.1 GCA_024222455.1 Aureispira sp. | reverse complement strand
GTTTTATTTCTTCCGCAGAATTGTAATTGATTATGAGCACACAACCTCAAGTTCCCAAGCTTTCTTGCTTTTAGCGAATATTTCTATGGCTTGTCGCAGAATTGACTTCTCTAAAATTTAAAATTCCCAAACATCTTCTAATGAAGATAAATAAGGTAGTAAAGGAATTACAAGCTCATTTTAAGCAGCATGAAAATCTAGCTGATGCTAAGATTATGAAGCGTTATATACGCAACCAGTTTGAGTTTTATGGTTTGAAAAAGCCTAGAATAAAAGCATTAGCCAAAGAGTTTTGGGCAAGTAGGGAAGTGCCAACGGAAGAAGAATTGGAGTTGTTGGTGTTTGCCTTGTGGAAGACCACACATAGAGAACTGCATCATCATGCATTAGATTTGCTATATGCTAGAATAAAGAAGCTGTCCAAATCTTGGATAAAAGTATTCGAAAAGTTGGTGGTGCTTAATTCTTGGTGGGATACCGTAGGCTATCTGGCTCCTCGACTGATTGGGACTTTTATGCAACGGTTTCCCGAATTGCAGAAGAGTTACCCTCAAAAATGGATAGCTAGTGATAATATTTGGTTGCAACGGACAGCAATCATTTTTCAATTAAAATATAGAGAGGCTACAGATACAGATTTACTGTTAGAGAATATAGAAAAAACGGCTAGCTCTAAGGAGTTTTTTATTCAAAAAGGGAGTGGTTGGGCTTTGCGAGAATATTCAAAAACGGATGCTAAACTTGTACAGAAATTTGTCAAGAAACATGAGGCCTCGTTATCTAATTTTACGAAAAGAGAAGCTTTGAAATGGTTGAAAAATCGAAAAAAAGCCTAACAGTATATACTGTTAGACTCTAATATTAAAGGTTGGTTAGGTACTTCTATATTCTTTCTTAAATAAGTTGTTGTAGTTGTATGATCTCAAAAGTATAGATTATTTTTGTGCTAATCGAACCAAAAAAAGGCCATTCCTTAGAAGTCTAACGATGAAAGTGCAGTGTAATATGATTAACTTGAGGGAGTTAGAGAGAAAGAAGGAGTTGGTAGAATAAAATAAGCTTATGTAATCTTTGTTACTTAGTATATATATAGGAAGCAATATCTTTGTGATAAGAAATTTATAACATTCAATTTAAGTACAAAACTATGTTTGGATTTTTAAAGAAATTATTTGGTGGTGGAAATGAACACCTACAAGATGCTATTGAGCGTGGAGCTATTATAATAGATGTACGCAGTCCTGCGGAGTATGCTCAAGGGCATGTGAAGGGCTCTGTAAATGTGCCTTTGCAAATGATTGGAGGGCAGATAAATCAGATCAAGAAATATAAAAAACCTGTGATTACTTGTTGTCGTTCGGGAATGCGTAGTGGCAATGCAGCAGGGCAATTAAAATCTGCTGGAATAGAGGTTTATAATGGTGGTAGTTGGGGCGCTGTGCAGCGGTTGACCAATAGTTAGTTTATGTAAAAAAAGACGGTTCTCTGACAGTTTTTGCCAAAAAGGGAAAAAAAGTTAAGTTGGTCTAAAAATAAAAATGGCATTAGACTTAGAAATTTACACAGGGATTCTGAATATACCTAATTTGAAAGTTGAAAAAGTAGAGTATTCAGAAAAG
>JAAEPD010000157.1 GCA_024222455.1 Aureispira sp. | reverse complement strand
CGTCAAGTCAATAAGTCTAAAAAACGTGCAATCAAATGTGTAGGCAAACTCACTCAATGGGTGAATACTAATCCTTCTGTAAGTTGCTGTTTTGAAATAAATAATCATAAGTCAGAGCCGGTCAACTGAGGATTCTAGGTTCAAGCGCAAAACTAAAAGAAGAAGAAAGCGAACAACTCGCATCAACAAACTGGTTTCCACTCCAAATCGCGTTTCTTTTCCACCAAAAGACAAGATATGAACCAGAGCAACCAACCCTAACACTGCTACACCTGAACACCACTTCCTCCAACGCCTACCTATGTTCTAGCCTAGAACAACGAAACACGTCAAAATAGCTATAGCCCCACCGACTACCAATCCCAAGTCCAAAAAAAACACACCAAACCATCTTAGCCAAGCTTTACAAGATTTATATGGATGCTCAATATGTTGATGACGGTACTTTGAGGGTTGCCCTCATGCGTGCAGATTGTTTTGGTAACATTAGCTTTTTAGATGCAATTTACCTTCTTCTAGGGGATCTTTTGTTGTTTTGTGAGTGTTTAAAAAGGCAATGATAGCTAGCTAACAATTGCTTACTAATATGTAAGTGTAGTAGTCTACTATATTCAAAATTTAATGGATTAAACTTATGAATTCAAACAATAACATCAACTTCCTTTTTGTCTTTATCTTATTGCTAACAGTTATTTCAGGATGTACTTCAAAACCTTCAATAGAGTCAGGACCATTATCTTTAAACACTTCTCGATATGGGCATGCTGCGGTAAATGATGGCCAAAAGATTTATGTTCTTGCAGGAGCCAACAAATCGGGTTTTCTATCAGATATAGAAATTATTGATCCATCATTAGGGGAAACTGTAGTTTTAAAAGGACGTTTAATACCTAGACGATATTTTTCTGCTATTTGGGATGGTAATCACTCTATTTATATTTTAGGTGGTGTAAGTCTTATAAATAAACAATTTAGATACGAAAGAAGAGTTGAGGTTTTTAACACAATCACACATGAAGTTAGTTTTGCAAAATCAATTCCTCTCCCTACTAGAATTAATAGCGCTGTGTTTTCAGATGGACGTATATTTGTCTTTGGTGGAGCATATCCTGTTAAGAAAAAATTAGTTGCAACTCCTATAGTTGGAGTTTTCGACATAGCAAAAGATAAATGGATGCGAGCTGCTGATATGCCAACAGCAAAAACTACCCGAGCAGTAATGAAAGATGGACTAATATATATTGTAGGTGGGTATGATAGAAAAAGTTCACTTGATGTTTTCGAAAGGTTTAACCCTAAAACCAATACATGGGAATCACTAGCCCCTATTCCCGAAGGAATTAGTGCTCACTCTGTTACTGTCGTAAAAGACAAGTTATTTCTCTTTGGTAATTATAATAGTCTAACGTCTACCTATTGTTATGATTTCATTACACAGCAATGGGAAAAAATAGATATTGGGTATAAAGCTAGCCGCCACAACGCAGCTACTACTTTAGGTGGTACTACTTATGTTATTGGCGGTAACGCTGGAACTAAAGGCCCATTTCTTGACTATATTCAAACCTTTAAATTATGAAGACCTAACTGGCATCTACTAAACTAGGTTAGTGAATAGAAAGCGAAGATTATAAAATTTTATTGATTTTCGTTTATATATTCACGATATAGACCAAAAATTTGCTAAACCTAAACTTCGTGATTTACCAACAACACCTATTTTGTTGCAGATTTTTCACAAAAATAGATCTATTGTTTAGCCTTATTTGTCTGCTACACCGTTTTAGTTTGTCGCGAATGCTAATCACATTCTACTTTTATTTTCACTTCTCGCCGAAGTTTGGGGCTGCGAAAGCGAAAACAAAACCAGAGTGTGACTTTTTGGTAGTCTAGTGACGTTGTTGCTCAGTTGTTCGTAGTGGCAGTTGCTTGGTTGGGCTTGTTCGAATACGTCAGTTTGGTGTAGAACGGGTAATCGTATGCTCTCTGTTTCTTCTTCGAACAATGTGACGAGCAGTGTTCAGTTTTGGTTGGGCATGTATTTGTAGAGGAAGCATTGGTTTTAAACTTGAGCAAAAAGACAAGAAAAATTCCCTCTGGTCTTCCTCCTGTCTTTTCTTTTTCTATTGGTGCTTGCTGGGTTTTTATGCTGTTCTTTGGAAATCGAGTACCTACCACGATTTCAACATTCCCTTTAGGTTGCTGGGAATGCGAGTTGTTCACCTTCACTCATAATCGGTAGGTCCCCTGTTCGAGTCAGGGAGGGGCCACCATTCAAAATGTTCTTAAAAATCAATACCTTATTTAAATAATTGGCTTTTTGTACAAATGCTTGTATTTTTAGTTTGGGCACCTATTGGGCACTTTTACTATAAAGCAAGTGCTACTGGTTCTTTAAAATAGGATATCGCTGATACAAAACATAGCCAATCACTTACAAGATATATCGGTGAATTAAGGTAATATATTCATCAACCGACCGATGTTAGTTATGGACAACAGGTGTCTGGTGTATGGGTTGCTTAGGTAGCTTTTTTTGTGAATGCCTTCTTATGTAGCAGATGTTCAAATAAATCAAAAATTCATTACTACCTGATGAAAGAGCTCCTCCCTTTGATAGCTTGTTTCCTTAGGTATACTTGAAATTATTCAGATACTATTTAGTGGTAGGGCT
>JAAEPD010000156.1 GCA_024222455.1 Aureispira sp. | reverse complement strand
GAATATACAAAGTATCTACAAAACCATGCCCAGTGTGTCATACAGCAGGCTCTATTAATGTTGGTCGTTCTACTATTCCTGTTGATTGTGATAGATGCAATGGCAAAGGCAGGATAAGGATAAGACAATGAAAATACCAAGCGGAAAAACTAAAGTAGAAATCACAAAAGGCTGTACAACATTCCAAACTGGCGATACAGGTTATATTGAAGGACCTGCCTTTTGTTATGGATCAACAGTAAGTGTTCTAGTAGTTAAGTTATTAAATGATGAAATTGAAGGCACAATAGAACATGTAGAAATTAACAGACTTAAAGCAATAGATCCAAAAACAAAGAAAGCAATCAAGGAAAAAGAGTTTAATTTCAAAGCTAAAATGCTTGCGCTAGAGGTTACAACTAAGACTTTAGATGATTGGTTAAAAGTAAGAAGCAAAAAGAAAGCGGTTAACTCAGAGACAGCCTATAAATCAATTGTCGCTGAGATTAAAAAATCAGGCGTACACCCACAAGAGGCAATCGCTATTGCAGCAGCTAATTCATGGAAGGGCTTTAAAGCTGAATGGATAGTTAGGACACGTTCAACAAAGGAGATAGATTTTGACAGTAAAGGCTGG
>JAAEPD010000155.1 GCA_024222455.1 Aureispira sp. | reverse complement strand
TGAAATTTTATGGAAAATGCTCAAGCACTATTGGTTAGAGCTTGAGCATTATGCCTCTATGGATATCTTAATTAAGAAAACTATCTCTATTCTTCAACGGTATGGAGATGATTATTCTATTTCTTTTGTCTAATTACTTAATATCCATACTAGCACTATCCACCACACTACCCAACCAACGCATATCTCTACAAAATGCATTAGAATCTACCTCTACATTCAAATTCACTCCAGGAAAAGACAATAGATCAAAATAAACATCATCATTAGGAGTAGGAGGACAACCTGTATTAGGTACTAATGTACTTCCATTCCAGACTTGCCAATTGGCAGCCAAATGCCACTTATTGTTAGCAGCTGGTCTAAAATACATTTGCCGAGAACTAGCAACCACAAAATTCCAATTATCAGAATTCCCTCCAGCATCTACAGTATTTGTAGCATTATAACTTCGACCAGCAGTTGTATCACACCCTATTCCTTGCAATATTGAGTTGTCAATATCTAAAGTACCCGCTGTTTTTTTATTAATATCGCCCCCATAAATAGCAAAAAACAAAGGAGGGTTAGAGCAGCTTGCTGTCAAATAATAGTTCTCTATATTAAGCTGATAATTGCCCCCCGAAAGAGTATATGTTTTTAGAGGGGAGGCATGAAAATTCTCAATGCTTGCACTTACATTATTCGTCTGAAAATTAACATTTGCATTCGCATGCAAATTCTCAGCAGTCAACCCATTATAAAAATTAGTAGTATGGTTGGTATAAATATTCTCATATATTAGGCTGTTCCCCATAGTTGCTGCTACAGCAGTAGTACGACCAGGAAAACCATTTAGATAAATACTAGTCCCTGCAAGTGAGAAAAAAGCATAGTTAGCAGGATTGTTATTCACATCGTATTCTAAGCGTACATAAACTTCTGAACCATCAAGATTGACAGCCGTTGTTTGGCTTGCATTGCTATAGAACAATATTCTATCAACAATCATAGTATGCCCATTACTAAAAAACTTACCATTAACCAGTCTAATCCCTCCAGATATAGAAGCTGCATAACTATAGGAATTATTAAAATCATCCAACAAATGCCATTCTGAGGTAGCAGTACCATCAAGCACAATGGTACGCCCCCGAAACCGAACTCCTCTACTCAAAATACTCTCTACCGTTCCTGCTGCTTTTAATCGAATATGGCCATTATAACTATTTACCATATTAGTAGCAAATTCTATAGAACCATAAATATCTAAATAGACAGATCCACTACCTCCCGAAAGTGTAGGTTGATTGGCAGCAATAATATTGTCATCCCAAGTCATGCTATCACAGTTTGCATTGCTATTGACCGTAACAACAGCTCCTGGAGCTGTAAAAGCTGCAGCCATAAAATAAACATTATCTGTAGATATAGGAGCTTGCAAGGCTGTCTGTCCACTACCAAAACTATTAAGCCACCACATATTGGGGTCATTAAAGTTTCCACTACCTCCTTTCCAGTAGTAGTCTGTAGCATATGTATTTATGCTTAAAAAGTATAGTACAATAAAAAAAGTATAGCATCTTTTCATAAGTCATTAATTTTGAAATTTGATTAGATTTTAATGTTTTTAGTATAATTTTGATTTTATGCTCAAAGGGCATTATATTACCTCTAACAAAATTATAAAAACAATAAAAAAAAGCACAACCTTTTCCCTCGACTTAAGCATACGCAAACCTCCCGAAAAAACCCATACTATTCTATTAACCAAATAATTATAAAAAACTGAAAGCAAGCTCAAAGGCATACCAACTTATTCATGCTATGTCAAAAGAAGAAAAGCGCTATTTTAAACTATTTGTGCAAGGGGTAGGGCAAAAAGAAAGTAGTCATCTCCGACTATTTAATGTATTAAGTAAACAAAAAACTTACAATAAAACAGCTGCAAAAAAAGCACTTTCTTTTATCAAAAACTTTGGTGCTACAGAACATTACCTATACCAACTTTTACTAAAAACGCTTAGAGTATACAGAAGTAGTTCGTCTACAGAAATGCGCATACTCGATAGCTTAAAAGATATTCAAATCCTATTTGACTGCCAACTATATGACTTAGCCCAAACAACACTTGTCGACCTAAAAAAACTGGCTATAAAATACGATAAGCTGTACTTTTTGCCTCAAATATATGAATGGCAAATACGTATAGAACTAGAAGGTACTAGATTTGAAGGCATTGATTTTAATATGATTAAAGAAGAATATCTTGGTACTTTGCAACAAATAGTAAATTATGGTCAATATGCCACAACAGCTGTAGAAGTGGCTTTGCTTGCTAGAGAATCTGGAGGAAATAAAGAAATTCAGGAGCATTTAGACAAGATAATGCAGGCGACTTGGCTTCAAGATATAGAACACTGCCAATCATTATCCGCCAAACTTATTTTTTGGGAGTTACAATCTATATACTATTCCACTCACCAGATGGAAAAAAGCTTAACGGCCTGTCTTAATATTATAGAAGAACTACACCAAGCAGGGCCACACATGCTGCAGCAACGGCACAAGTTGTATAGTATAATGATTGCCAATGCTGCCTATTTTGCGATTCATCTAAGTCAATGGGAAAAAGTAGAAGAACTACTCAATTTGATAAAACAATTACCTAAAAAATTTATCACACCAAGATTCCAACTAATTGCATATTATGTTCATCTTATCTTATACAATCATAGAGGAGAGTTAGACCATGTACAAGAAGTCATTGATGCTGGTGAAACCTTAGTTCTACAATATACCAATAAGATCACTCTAGCCGATGTTGCTGTTTGGAAATACTATGTTGCACTTACCCACTTCATGAAAGAAAACTATGATGATGCACTCCCGCCTCTAGAATATTTAAGGTATCTTGAAATAGACAAAGGCTTGCAGTATGCAGCAAGATTATTAACTTTAGTAACCTTATACGAACAAGAAAGTTTTGAACTGTTAGACTCTTTCTTGCGCTCTAATTATCGCTTTTTTAAGAAAAAAACAGATCCAGATAGTTTTGAATTGACAATGATCAGTTGCTTACGGCAATTATGTAAACTTTTTGTAAAAAACAGTGCTTTCAAGTCTGATGCTGATCTAAAACAAATCAGAGATCGAATAAAAGTATATTATGAAAAACAAGAGTTTTGGCATGCTTACTTACCTTATTGCTTTGATTATTTAGCATGGCTTGACAGTAAAATTCAGAATGTACCTATTACAAAGATCATGAAACAAAAATCGTTATAAACAACACTTTCATTACAACCAAATATAAAACTCAAATGCAAAATTTAACACTCAATACAGGAAGCCAACTACCAGCCTTAGGTCTTGGCACATGGAAATCAAAACCAGGTGAAGTCTATCAAGCTATTCTGCAAGCTATCCAAATTGGCTACCGTCATTTTGACTGTGCAGCTATTTATGGTAATGAATCCGAAATAGGACAAGCCTTTCAAGAAGCCTTCCAAAAAGGCTGGGTCACTCGACAAGAACTATGGATCACCTCCAAGCTTTGGTGCAATGCTCATCATGCCGAAAATGTACAAACGGCCCTCCAAAAAACGCTCAACGATTTGAGTTTAGATTACCTAGATCTATACCTAATTCATTGGCCTGTAGTCTTACAACCTACATCAATGTTTGCCGCTAAAGCAAGCGATCTAATTCCCTTAAAAGAAGTTCCAACAATAGAAACATGGCAAGCTCTAGAGAGCTGCGTCCAAGCAGGACTTTCCAAAAATATTGGAGTCTCTAATTTTAGTGTCAATAAGCTATCAGAGTTGCTTGCTCAAACAAGCACAACACCTGCCATGAATCAAATAGAACTGCATCCTTTGCTACAACAAAAAGAGATGCTTGACTACTGCAAAACAGTAGGCGTTCAATTAACAGCCTACTCTCCTCTAGGCTCCAAAGATAGAGCAGCAGCACTACGTAGCGCCAACGAACCTAGCTTATTAGAAAATACAACTATATTAGATATTGCCAGCACACACAACTGCACAGCTGCCCAAGTTCTTATAAAATGGGCATTGCAGCGAGGTACAGCAGTTATACCTAAATCTGTAAATCCTAAACGCCTAAAAGAAAATTTTGAAGCGCAAGAGCTTACACTTTCTTCTCAAGCTATGCAAGAGATCAGTACACTAGACAAACATTTCCGATTTGTCAATGGCGCGTTTTGGGCTGTAGAAGGTTCTGACTATACCGTTGCCAAGCTTTGGGATGAATAACTCCACCTGTATACCTAGGATTTAAAGGCTTCTTGGTGAGTATAAGTAAATATAAAAGAGTTATTTTAATTAATTAAATAAGCATTCAGTCAATTTAAATAAAATGCCTTATATTTACAATATATCTTACTAACTACTCATACCCACAACTATTCAAAACCCATAATTATGAATACTCAAGTGCCTAAAAAAACGTTAGTTGACCATTTAGTCAACAAGTATCTAATACGCAGCATCGATAAGCCTTTTCTGGTTTGTTTACTCAAATGTTCTATTATTTTTGTTACAGCTATCGCTATTTTTGCTTTTCCAACCTACGCCTTATTTATATTCCCTGTACATATTATTATATATGGCTACTTTTTAGGGCCTTTCATCACTATGTATCATGATATTAACCACCACCCTTTACTCAAAAACAAAACTGCAGATAAGTATCTGATAAGCTTATTTGGAACCATCTATGGGATGACTCCCAACACTTATTTCTGTCATCATATTATTATGCACCACCCCGAAGATAATGGTTATAAAGATCTCAGTACCACTAGACCTTATCAACGCGACTCTTTCAAGGACTTTTTAAAGTACTATTCTGAATTCATTTTCTGCCTA
The DNA here is from genome assembly GCA_024222455.1 of Aureispira sp. Taxonomy (GTDB): domain Bacteria; phylum Bacteroidota; class Bacteroidia; order Chitinophagales; family Saprospiraceae; genus JAAEPD01. The sequence goes on along the minus strand of JAAEPD010000155.1, from coordinate 16,493 downwards.
TTCAGCTTATCAGCCTACCTCAAGGTAGGTAATAACAAGCAAAAGAAGCGACATGCAAATGCTATGATTATTTCAGAACTCAGTTATATTGTGGTCACCATTATCTTACTTATCATTAACCCAATAGGAGCACTTGCTGTAGCTGTTATTCCTACCCTGATGACACGTTCCTGTCTTATTGTTGGAAATTGGGGAGAACATGCCTTTATAGATGCAACAGATCCAACAAATCCATATACCAATACGACCAATATCTTAGGCAAGTTCAATAAAATTTGGTTCAATGTTGGCTTCCATATTGGTCACCACATCAACCCAACAAAACATTACAGTTTATTAGAACAAGATTTTTATGATAATATCGAAACCTATGCCCAAGAGGATGCTATTGTTTTTAAAGATGTTCATTTTCCGCATATTTGGTTCTACCTTATGACTAAGAATTATAAAAAACTAGCCAAATTATATGTTCGGCTACCTGGCCATGAACAGCATACTGATGATGAAATCATTCAATTACTTAAGGAGCGAGTCCATGCTATTCCCAAACAACAAAACAATCTCATTATAACCTCCTAAACATGCTAATTATGAAAAATAAATTAGATATTTTCTCAAAATGGTATAAACGCGCTGCTGTGCGTTCGGCCCCTCAACGGGTTATACAGGTAGACCAGTCCTCAAAGTTTTTTAGCAAAAACTTAGCTCCTATACTTGGACATCCAACCATTGATTGTTTAGATACTGAAAAACGCTCAAAAATTGAAATTCAATGCTTATATCAATATCTACAGTTTACAGAATACCTAGAAACGGCCTTGGTCAATAAAGTTATTCTAAAAATCATGAATAATGCTTATAAAATAACCTTCATGCCTCAAATCAAGCAGTCAGCATATAAAATTTATTGTGATGAGGCTTACCATGCCCTACAAGCTCATGATACCATAAAGCAAATCACAACCATTAGCGGCCAAAAACCGCTACAACTACCTATTGTTATTGGCTCAAGGTTAGAACAATTAAAACAGGCCTGTCCTATAACTATAAGACCAATTTTTGACTTATTTTTTGTTTGCGTAGCCGAGACCTTAGTTAGTCAAGAGTTACGTGAGCATATGAAAGACCAACAAATACACGAAAGTATCCAAGCAATTATGCGTGACCATGCAAAAGATGAAGCTACCCACGCACTCTTTTTCAAAGAAGTTCTCATACACTTAAAGCAACAACTTCCAGCAACTAGTTATCAATGGTTTTTAGAAACCGTTCCTAAGTTTTTGGAAGCCTACCTCTTGCCCAATGCCGAAAACTTGACCAAAATATTGATGCCATATCTAAACCACAAAGAACTAGAAGATGTCCTTGCTGTAACATTAGAACCTAAAACAACAGAACGTTTTATTGCCCAAGCAGCGACACAACTTTATCGTATTCTCAAAGACATCGAAAAAGGTATTTTCTCATGATAGAACGCTATTTTCCGTGGGTTGATCATTTAAGACTACTAGCCAAAGCTCCGCCACAAATTCGTTATATTCCAAGAGCCTTAGTTTACAATAGTCTTATTTTGTTTCAACAACCCTTTCATTGGTTAGAACTCTTGTTTTGGCATAGAAAAATAAAAAAACAAACCATAAGCCACCCTCCTATTTTTGTACTAGGCTACTGGCGATCGGGCACCACCTATCTCCAACGGTTACTCTGCCAAAACCCTAAGTTGGCCTACTTAGAACAATATGAATCATTATTACCCCTTGGTGCTATAATCCATAAGCGTCTATTTGGCCCTATTCTAAACAGTATTTTTAAAACTTTCAAGGTTAAACACCCTAGTCATGGAGTCCCCTTGACTACTCATTTTCCATCTGAAGAAGATATTGCCTTATGCTCGGCGGCCTATCCGTTTACGCCTATGCAATCTCATATTTATTCTGCGCGTGCAGAATACTTTTTAGATCAGTATTTAATACTAAAAAAAGACTCCAAAGCATTCAACAGATTTGTTCGCATGATCAGGTATTTTATTCAACGACTTACCTATACCAATCAAGGCAAACAACTAGTGCTAAAAAGTCCATGTAATACCACCAAGATTCCTGAACTGCTAGCAGCATTCCCCAATGCAAAGTTTGTTTATATCAGTCGTAATCCTAAGGAAGTTTATTTCTCCAATATGAAGTTATTCAACAACAACAGTATACAATGGCTACAAGAAATGCCAAAAGAAGAAATGCAAACACTGTTTCTATCTACCTACCCCAAGGTGATCAATCATTATAAGCAAACTAAACACCTAATTCCTAAAGATAATCTAGTTGAGTTAGAGTTTGAAACCCTATGTAAGCAACCAACTCTAACTCTAAGAAAAATTTATGAACAGCTAGAATTACCCAATTATCAGGCAACTTCTTCCCTTGTTGAGGTTTTTCTGGAAAAACACCATGAAAAACAGCGTTATTATTACAACGAGAAGCTACCTCCTAGTATCAAAAACCTATTTGAACAATACTAATAAAATTAATACACTATGTGTGGAATTGCAGGACTCTGGAACCTATCTGGCAAAAAAGCCCCTTTTGAGGAACTACAAAAAATGATCTCTATCCAACAACATAGAGGCCCAGAAGGTGCTGCGTATACGGCAATGGCTAATTCAAGTGTACTCCTTGGCTTTCTAAAACTTGGTTTTACAGATAATCAATTAGGCATGCAACCTTTATTCAATGAAGATGGTAGTATTGCTCTAGTATATAATGGTGAGATTTATGATTATCAACATATTCGTAACGACCTAATTGCCAAGGGGCATAAGTTTTATACTTATTCTGACTCTGAGGTGCTTATTCATCTATATGAGGAGTATGGTATGGATTTTCTGCACCAGCTGAATGGAGAGTTTGCCTTTGCATTATACGATGACCGTCAGAAAAAGATGATTGTTGCTAGAGATCCTTTTGGGATTAACCCTTTGACCTATGCTTTTCACAACGGTCATTTCTGTTTTAGTTCTGAAGCTAAGGGTGTTTTGGTCTTAAAAGATTTCCAACGCAAGTTATCGTCCACCTATCTATCTAGTGTAGCCATTGGCATACCTAACACACAGCTAACTATTTTTGAAGGCATTCAAAATCTTCGACCTGGACATTGTATGGTTATTACTACTGAGGGTATCCAAGAACACTATCAGTACTGGGCTCCATCCTTTGAAAAAACCAAAGATGATTTCGATACAGTACAACAAAAAACACGCACACATATTCGTAATGCAGTTCAACGCAGGTTAGAAGGTAAACCACCGATAGCGTTATCTTTATCTAGTGGCATTGATTCTACAATAATAGCAGGAATAAGCAAGTCTTTAGGGTATCAACTCCCCGTTTTTTCTTTGGGATATTCAGGACGAAGCTACGATGAGTCAGCAATGGCTGAGTTGTCTGCTAAACACTACGAGATCCCCTTTCATCGTGTAGAGGTTTCGACCGAAGAGATTATCGCCAACTATCGACACAGTCTATTTCACACCGAAAGTACAACTAATAGCCTATCTAATGCTGCACGTTTTCTAATGGATGGAAGTATTCGTTCAGCTGGGCTCAAGGCCATAATAGGTGGCGAAGCTAGTGATGAGGTCTTTGGTGGATATCCCTATTTTATTTTAGAGGGCTTGTGGCGGATGCAACTTGCAGGAGATCCTAATGCACATACACTTTTTAAGCAATTCAAAACTAATGAAAAAAAATCGCATCGTATTTTTTGGGATATCCCCAAAGGTTGGGACAGTCTTCCTTCCCCCTACAACAGCCCAGTTCTTGCCTATATCCGAGCACAAAAGGCGCATGGCTTAGCTCGCCTATGGAATAAAGATATAAGAAAAACTGCTAACAAATCGCCTGAGCAACTTTTTCTAGAAGAAGTTCCCCCTGCAAATATGAAACAACGTTCAGGATTTGATACTACACGTATAGTGGCTAGAAGTGTGATTTCTACCTTTGGTTTTCCTGGTTTAGGTGACCGCATAGAGATGGGAAATTCGCTTGAAGGACGTGTTCCTTTTTTGGATAAACAGGTAGTGGAATATGCTTACACCCTGCCTGAGAAATACTGTCTCAACCTAAAAAATATACAAGGAAAATATATTCTTAGAGAAACGTTTAAAGACATACTCCCTCCACAGTTTCACTCACCACCCAAACACACATTTATGTCACCAACATTTGCAGAGGCTTTTAAAACCAAAATAGGTCGAGATATCTATGCTACCTACCTAAGCAATGCCACGATCAAAAATACAGGTTTAATCAACCCTTGGGCGCTACGTATCTCAAAAACACTTTGGAAACTTACTCCCCGCAGTTGGCAAAACTATCTTTTCATCGACTCCTTGCAAGGGTTGCTCTTAAGTGTTCAATTACTACACGATATTTTTGTAGCTAATAACCCTTTTGATAGTGCACATGGAAAGTTGATCAACCTAACAGAACACCATGCTAAACAGAAACGGGTTATTGTAGGTAAGAGCAAATAGATGACACCTAATAGTATTCAACCTTTAATACGGAAGTTGAATAACCTGTACAATCAATATCACCCCAATAGGTGAGGTAGATGCTATGAATTTATTAGAACTATAGATCAGCACACTAGACAAACATTTCCGATTTGTCAATGGCGCTTTTGGGGCAGTAGAAGGTTCTGACTATACCGTTGCCAAGCTTTGGGATGAATAACTCCATCCACTTTCTCCTTATTGTTAAGTCAAGAAGAATTCTACAGGTCTTATTGAGTTTCATCGAGAAAATTTAATAGATGGAATATATCTTATCCAAATACAAACAGCTCAAGGTATTACAACTAAAAAAGTTGGTTTAACATCAAAATAAATTTTGATTTTTTCAGCTAATCTTCACTCATTTTTTATTGAGAAAAAAAGCCTCTAAACACTATATTTATAGGCTTCTCACTATTTAACATACAGAGAATTACTCTTATTTGTTCTTAAAATTTCCTTAATCTTTCTTGATATTTGTATTCAGACGACATCGTTTTCCCAAAACACCTCATGTTTTCGTTCACCACAAACTTATATCTATGAAACACCTATTTTTATTAGTCACACTAATAATAACCACACAACAAATTGGAGTTACTCAACACTGTTCAGAATCTGTAGCCTATGCTTTTTTGCATGGGAATGATGTAAAAGCAGCCTTCCGAAATGGAGGGGATATGTTTTGGACTGGAGCTGGCTCTGCCCAATACCAAGTACCTTATACTAACTCTTCTTCTACCAGTTCTTTATTTGCAGCAGCATTATGGATGGGTGGTCAAGATAAAAACGGCAACTTACATTTAGCAGCTCAAACCTATAGAATGAGTGGAAATGATTACTGGGCAGGACCAATCAATGACACCACAGGCCACCCTAGCAATCTAGACTGCCAAAACTTTGACCAACTTTGGATCGTCAACAAAGTAGCTATTCTAGCGCTTTTAGCAGACTTTGCAGATGGCACTATTGATAATACTCCAGACAACAGTCTACTTAGGTGGCCTGCAAAAGGCAACCCTCATTTTCAAGGACTAGTAGGATTTTCACTTCCCAACAAAGATTTAGCTCCATTTTTTGATCAAAACAATGATGGCATCTATAACCCTTATGAAGGAGACTACCCTACTTATGAACAAAATCTCCCCAATGCCTTTGCCAATGAAATGCTTTGGTCTATTTTTAATGACAATGGCAATGGCAATATACATGGAGCATCTGGAGGCACTCCTCTAAATGTAGAAGTACACCAAATGGCTTTAGCATTTAGTTGTTCTAGCGATTCTTTGATTAGCAGAACTATATTTACTCGTCACAAAATAATTTCTAAAAATCCAGAAACTATACATGAGTTCAAACTAGGTTTATGGCTTGACCCCGACCTAGGTTGCCACACTGATGATTTTGTTGGAACTGTGCCATCAATGAATACTATGTATGTGTATAATAGAGATAATAATGATGATAACTCTTGCGTACCTGGAGGTATTGGCTATGGGCATAACCCTCCTGTACAAGCAATTACATTCCTTAACCAGCCGTTAGAATACACCTTATATCATACTGATAGTCCGTCTGATCCTAAAGGCCCTCCTTCCACAGCTTTGGGTTATCATAGAATGTTATCAGGCCAATGGACAAATGGACTACCACTCTCTCAAGGAGGGACAGGATATAGCCAGACAAATCCTTCAACAAATTATGTTTTTCCAGACAACCCTAACAATTCAGGTGGTTGGTCAATGATCAGCGAAAGCTTGATAGGATTAGACCCAAGACTAGTTGGTAGTATGGTCAAAGATTCTTTAGTTTTAGGAGAATCCATAACCTTAGACATTGCCTATTCTTACCATAGAGATTTGGATAGTAGCAACCTGCAAAATGTAAACCTCATGTATGAGCAAGTACCAATGGTGCAAGATTTTTATAATAACAATTTTAGTTGCGCTACAATTACCTCAGTAGCAGAAGTAAAAACTCCAAAAAACAACAAGCAACTAATCCAAAATGATTTTAAAATTTATCCCAATCCAAGTACAGACAAAATTTATGTAGAACTAGGTGATCAAATGGTAGAATCGGTTGGACTATACAGCTTGTTAGGGCAAGAATTACAGCAACAAAGAAAAGCCTCAGGAACTATTGAATTTCATAGAAATGGACTCCTAGATGGTATATACCTTATTCAAATACAAACTAGGCAAGGCATTGCCACTCAAAAAGTACAGTTGACTTCGTATTAATTTTAGTTTTTAGCATAAAAAAGCCGATTCTTTTAGTAGAATCGGCTTTTAATATTTCTAGTATCTCTTTTCCCTAAGAAAACTGCTCTGCAGCTACCTCTTCTTTCTCTCCTTTGAAAGCAGCCATTGGTTTCAACCCAAGAAGATCAAACATTTCTTTATCTTCATGTACATCAGGATTAGGCGTTGTCAATAAGACATTTCCTGCAAAAATAGAACTTGCTCCAGCCATGAAACATAGGGCTTGCTCACTTGTAGGCATTTTTTCGCGCCCAGCAGAAAGACGTACCTGCGATTTAGGCATAATGATACGTGCTGTAGCAATCATACGCACCATATCCCATACCGAAACACGCTCCTGATCTGCCAAAGGAGTACCTTCTACAGCCACTAAAGCATTGACAGGAACAGATTCAGGATGTTTAGCTAAAGTGGCTAAAGTATGTAACATTCCTATACGATCTTTATCCGTTTCGCCTAAGCCAATGATTCCACCACTACATACATGCAACCCTGCATCTTGAACATGCTTAATGGTCACCAAACGATCATTATAAGTTCGGGTAGTAATAATCTCCTCATAATGCTCTTCAGATGTATCTAGATTGTGGTTATAAGCAGACAAACCAGCTTCTTTCAAGCGTTTTGCTTGACTATCTGTTAACATGCCTAATGTACAGCATACTTCCATATCTAGTCCACGTACACCTTTTACCATTTCTAATACTCTATCAAAATGCTCATTATCACGGACATTGCGCCAAGCAGCCCCCATACAAAAACGAGTAGAGCCATTTTGTTTAGCAATACTTGCCTTAGTCATGACTTCGTCTACCGAAATCAGTTTCTCTACCTCTACATCTGTCTGATAACGTGCTGCTTGTGGACAATAAGAGCAATCTTCTGGGCAACCACCTGTTTTGATTGATAATAATGTACTCACTTGTACCTCACTAGGATCATTGTATTTGCGATGTACAGTTGCGGCCTCATACATAAGCTCCATAATGGGTTTATTATATATAGCCTCTACTTCTTCTTTTGTCCAATCGTTACGTATTTCCATAATAATATGGGATTAATTATTAATTGATTAATACTTTTCCAATAAGTCGCTAAAGTTGATGAACAACTTCAGCATTAAATTCACTGCAAAAGTAAAGAATAAAACTAAATTTTGAACTTATTAATTCAAGTTATTTGAAAGCTTAGCTGTTATCCAGAAAAAAGCTGCCCGAGCTTTTAGGTATTTGGTCTGTTGTTTTACTAATTTCAAGCGTGCTTCTAGCAGTTGGTTTTCTCTTGTATTAACCATAAACACAGAAGATTCTCCCATCTTCAATTTTAGCTGTTCGGCTTCTAACAAAATATTATAATTGTTAATCATTTGTTCTAACTGCGCCACTTGCTGTGCATTAACTTGTGCTGTATTAAAATAATTTTCGATTTTAACCTTCAATGCTCGCTCTTTTGCATCTTGTGCATAGCGGACCTCTCGCTGTTTTAAATTATTCAATTTTAAATCAGCTCGCTCCTTTCTTAAAAGAATGGGCATACTAAACTTAATCCCTAATTTATAATTCTCAATAGGGCTAGCTCCTGCTCCATCAAAAAAAGCAACATGATTAGTCGATAAAAAATTATATTTCAAATCTAACTTAGGCAATAGTTTATTGGTCTTTAATTTGCGTTCTAATTCTAAATCTTGCAGCTTAAAAACATACTTCTGAAGCTGAGGATGCTGTGAAAGTTGATCTAAACTATTCTCCAATACCTCTTGATCAAAAGAAGCTGCATTAATTTCCTGCAAAACTGCAGGACTTGCACCTACATCTAATGCTATTGGCTGCCCGTTTTCTTCCCAAAGATAGACAGAAACAACTCTAGCCGAATTTTCTACATCTAGTTGAGTCGACCTTAACAAAAGTTGTCTATCCTGTACTCGTATAAAACTCTTAAGAGTATCTATAGCTGGTTTATCTCCCTGCTCATAAGCACCATGCACCATAGTTAACTGCTCTTGGGCTACCTCCAAAGATTTTTCGACCATTAGTAACATACTATAGTTCTTGGCCCAATCCCAATAGCTTTTAGCCGCATTGTATAACAAGTTATTCAAAGCATCTTGTATTTCTGCAGTAGAAGCTTGCTGCAAGACTTTTGCTTTTCGTATAGCAGTTCTGCGTTCATCAGTCCACAATCCTTTCAACAAAGGCACCTTTACGCCCAAATATGCTTGTCCTGCTTGAGGCAAGGTATTTTCTGGATTCAGGTAATATCCATTGGTATAATTATAGCCTGCCTCCACTTCTACACCTATCCAAGTAGGTACTTTCAAGTGTGCATTTAGTATATTAAAATAGGTCTTATCTTTAAAATGTTTGTTGTCCCATTTGGTGTTTAAGACAGGATCAAAACCACCTTTGGCATATTGCAACTGCTGATCTGCCTTATCTTGCAATAGGGCTATCTGCTTAGCCACAGGATGCTGTGTATAAACTGCTTTTAAAAACTGCTCATAGGTCAATACTTGAGCATCAACAGAACCCAATCCAAACATAAATATCAAAAAAACACACCTAAATCTATTCATAAAACAAGCTAGCTATCTCACTTATTAGTTATTACTTATAAATCTATTACCTAAAAAACCTACTTAGCAAAATGTTTGGCAGGAGCTTTCAATTTATACTTTTCTAACTCCTCTGCCTCATAAAAATCGGGAGGAAAGCCATTGAGCTGGCGCCAGAACTCATACCAAAGCTGTACATCATTGAGCATAATCATCCCACTAGCTCCAGTCCCAACTCTTAATGTTTTAGGCCAAGGTTTTTCATCTGGATCAGGAGAAACCAAAACTCTGTACTGTCCTTTTTTATTGGCAATATTATCAATAGATACTATTCTACCTCCAAAAGTACCATAAGACTGATTTGGCCAACCAGAAAACACAAATGCAGGCCATCCATCAAATATAAAAAACACTTGTTGTCCAGTCTCCAAGAGAGGGTAATCCATAGGACGAACAAAAACCTCTACAGCCAAGTCGTGCTCAGCAGGCATAATGCTCAACAAGGGTTCAGAATCTTTTATTACCTCTCCTATACCCTTTTTGAGTATCTCTATAATATAACCATCTTGAGGAGCTATCACATAATAAAATTGACTACGCTGTTCATAATTGCTATAAGCCGTTTCTAGCTTGGCAACTTGACTTTCTGCATCATAAATACTAGATAAGGCACTAGATTGATCCGAACGGACCTTAGCCATTTTATCAGCATATTGACTACGAATACTATTCAACTCAATTTGAGCATTGATTAGATCGTTTTTAGTACTTAAGAGCTTATTTTCAGCATTAATAACCTTAGCAGAGGTTGCTTGTAATTTGTTGCGTTTTGCTTCCAAGTCACTTAATGATTTCAGCCCTTTTTGGAATAAAGTATCTGTTCGACGGTATTGATATTCAGAAATAGTATAAGCAGTCTGAGCAGCCCCTAGATTCATACTGTCCGAACTCAATTTAAGTTCGTATTGACGTACTTTATTACGAGATTGTTCCAATTTCAGCTCTAGAGCTTCTTGCAGAGCAGTCCACTGCTGTCCTAGAGCAGCTGCCTTATTGCTATAAGCTTCCCTAGAAGCATTTTTAGCATCAACTTGATTTTGTGTTCGCTCTAATAATTTGGGGTCAAAATAAGCAGCTTTCACCTCTGAAAGGAAGGCCAATGTATCTCCTTTTTGCACTGATTGTCCCTCACGCACATACCATCTTTCTATCCGACCTGCTATAGTACTATACACACTTTGAGGTCGTTGCTCAGGACGCAAGGTAGTAAGTTTACCTTTGGTTGGAACATTTTGTGTCCAAGGCAACATCATAATAATAATCATAATGATAAAAAAAGCTAAAACCCAATAACTAAGTTTCCGAGCAATATTGAGAGGAGTAAGTTCTCTAAAAGCATCATAAGCCTCTATGTTTTTTCCTCTTACCCTATTTTCTGATAAATTAAGCATAACTCTAAAATTCTAATTACCAATCAATTCAAAAGCACTTTTTTTACCTAATATATTTTTATAATATCATCAAACAGATCGTAGAAATAAGGCTGCTCTTTAAGCTTTTCGTAGCTATCCTTAAAAATGACTTGTCCTTTCTCCATTACAATAATTCGATCACAATTCTTAGCCAATTGAGCACTTCTGCTCACAGAAATAAGTGTCCAAGGATTTTTTCGGTCTGTCAACAAATCTATAATTCGTTGTTTGTCCATCATATCCATATTATTCAACAAAGGCTCTGTGGCTATCAAGCGAGGGGTGTCTACAATACATCTAGCTAAAATAATCTTCTTGATTACTCCTTGTGGCAAATGTTCTCCATCTGAAGCAATCATGGTATTAAGTCCCTCTGGTAGTGTTTGGATATAGTTGGTCAGGTTAACTTTTTTGCAAATCGCTATAATATCTTGAATGGATACATTTTGGCGTCCCATAGATATATTCTCGGCTAAAGTGCCATGAAACAGATGTTGTTCTGTAACATAATCGCCCATATACGATCGAAGACTAGCTGTGTTTATATTTTTGTAGGGAATATCGTTGTAAGCTATAGACCCCGTAAAATTGTCGTACCAACCTATTACTATTCGCAATAAGGTACTCTTGCCCGAAGCACTCGCTCCCGTAATGCAAACACGTTCACCACCTTTTATGTCTAAGTCAATATCTTCCAATATCTGATGTTGTTGTTCTCCTGCCACATAAGATAAATTATGCAAACTAACCGCTATACCTTTGGGGCAATGAATCTCTTCAAAATCTATCCCGTCTTCATCTTCTAATGGAATATCGGTCACTGATCCAATCTTTTCTATTGCAGTCAACACATCAAATACCGTTTCCATACTTAGAATGATCTTCTCCAAAGAGTTAAGAATAATAATGACCACAATCTCAGAAGCCACAAACTGCCCTATATTCATTTCATTATTAATCACTAATAGACCTCCAATAAGAAGTAGTGCAGCTGTTGCCAAGGTTTTGAGCACCACAACACTAATAATCTGTAACTTAACGACCCTAAAGTGTTTTTTTCTATATTTCAAGTAGCCTTTCACTAAGTCATTTGTCTTCTCTAAAGGGTATTGTGTCCGTCCAGCTAGCTTGAAAGAGCCCATAGTTCGCCCCAACTCTTCTAACCAATAGGCAACCTTATATTTATATTTGGATTCAGATATACTTGTTGAGAGTCCAGGTCGAGAACTCAAGCTAATAACTAAACCTATAAGCAGTAGTAAGATGATTCCAAACACTACAAAAAATGGATGATAAAGTGCCAATAATATCAAACCAAATAAGATTTGAAGAGATGCAGCTGAAAGATCAACCAAAATTTTTGGAATCCCCTTTTGTACAGATAAGGTGTCAAAAAATCGATTGGCCAATTCAGGAGCATATTCACTGGTAATAGCTTCCATCTTAAATCGTGGAATGCGATAGGCAAACTCAAAGGCAGAACGCGTAAAAATACGTTGCTGAATGGTCTCTGTTATCACATATTGCATCAGTTTCATGATACCTGCTATAGCTGTCCCTAAGGCAACAATAAGTGTAAGTACTATCCAAGAAGTAGAAGGCTGCCCTAAGGCTATTAGATTAATAATAGCTTGAATCCCTACAGGGATGGAAAGTCCTATTATACCTGCAAAAATTGCATAAATATAGATGAAGCTAATATCTTTTCTGTCTAAAGATAATAAGCGTAAAAATCGTCTCAAAGGATGATTTTTTAAATTTTGTTGTTCTGAAACAGTGTTTGCCATTTTTAATAGTTTTACTTTCGAGACACAAAGTTAAACATTAAAACTAAATAGTTTAGTATAAGTTTAAAAAGGTATTAATTAAATCTTGGAAAATCGCTCAAAACCCATAAAGCAATGTTTATCAATAACTTACAAAAGTATAATTCTATGATTTTCAACAACTTAAACAAAGTATACAAAAATACTAAAAGTCCCATTATAAAATATGTATTTTTGTGGTCCACTAAAAATTTAAGAAAATGATTTCTAAAGCCAATTATCAAAAAGTTTTAGCAGATTTAGCTCCACACCAAACCCAATTGGTTGCTGTATCTAAGACAAAGCCAAATGAAGATATTTTAGCCTTATATCAAGAAGGGCAACGCATTTTTGGTGAAAATAGAGTCCAAGAATTAGTACCTAAACAAGAAGCTTTGCCTAAGGATATCCAGTGGCATCTTATTGGTCATTTGCAAAGTAACAAGGTCAAATACATTGCAGAATTTGTAGATACCATACATTCTATAGATGGCTTGAAATTGCTAAAAGAGGTAAATAAACAGGCTGCTAAACATGACCGAACTATAAATTGCTTACTACAATTTCATATAGCAGAGGAGGAAAGTAAATTTGGCCTATCGCTAGAAAAAGCTCAAGAACTGCTTCGTTCAGAGGCCTTTGGAAATATGCAAAATGTAACTATAACTGGCGTAATGGGTATGGCTACCTTCACAGATGATCAAGCACAAGTCAGAAAGGAATTTCAAGCACTAAAATCATTTTTTGATCAACTTAAGGATACCTTTTTTGCTGATGTGGATAGCTTCAAGGAGATTTCGATGGGTATGTCTGGTGACTATGCTATTGCGATAGAAGAAGGTAGTACTTTGGTGCGTGTAGGTAGTTTATTATTTGGTTCTAGATAAGAGCTTAAGTTTTTTACCTACTATAAAACAATTATACATTCAATTCAATAAATGCGTTATTTCATACACTTAGGCTACGATGGCAGCAAATACAGTGGGTGGCAAAGACAACCAAAGTCTCGAACTATTCAGGAAGTTATAGAGAAATCTCTCTTTAGGATTTTCAAGAAAGATGTGCCCGTTTTTGGCTGTGGGCGCACCGACACAGGTGTTCATGCTAGCCAATATGCTCTGCATATCAACCTTGATGCAGCTCCTCAATTCGATCTTAAATTTCGAATGAATAAAAGCTTACCTGATGATATCGCTATTTTTGAAATCATTGAAGCTAAGGAGAAACAACATGCTCGATATGATGCTACACTACGCAGCTACGACTATTTTATTCATTGGAAAAAAGACCCTGCACTCTTTCGCTATAGTTTATTCTATGAATATTCTACCTTAGATTTTGATTTAATGAGAAAGGCCGTAGCAATTATCCTTAACACAAAAGACTTCAGACCATTATGCAAGCAACCTGATTTGTACAAAAATACGTTGTGCAAAATAAAGGATTGCAAACTTTTTGTTAATGAGGAGTTAGGACGATTAAGATTCAGTATTACGAGTAATCGTTTTCTTCGAGGAATGATTAGATACTGTGTTTACTTTTTGTTGGAAGTAGGGAGTGGCCAAATGACTTTGGAGGATTTTGAGCAAATTATGAATCAAGAAAACACCTTAGTCAAGAAACGACCTGTACAGCCCAATGGGCTGTTTCTTAGTCAGGTTGAATATCCATTTTTAGAATTAAAAGATTCACATCATTTGATCAAGATACTGAAGATTGGGCTAGAGTAATTAGAACTTATCTCACCAAAAAATCTATTAAGGTATATGAGCAAGAAAATCGCAAAAAACAAACTCGAAGTAGTAATAGAGGTTCATAATCACTTAGAAGATAAAACTGCTTTTTGGGAAGAACTTAAGGAAATTTTCGAGCTTAAGAAGATTCATAAATCTACTCAGTATTACTTTCAGACATGTTTTGATACCAATACCATTGCTGGTCCTCTAAATTTTTTCGGAGTTAAAAAAACTTGTCAATTTCTTTCTACTTTTGAGCAACTTTTTGGTCTTAGAGTGTGTTTAATCCTGATCAACTAGCGAACAAGACTAAACTGCTTAGTCAAACTCCCCTTTTTATTACTAAGCTGTAAAAAATAAACACCTTGAGGCAATCTCTCTAAATCTAAAGAATATGCATCCTGATTTGGAGCAAGTTTTTTTCTATACAACTCCTGTCCGTAAACATCTGTAATTCTAAGTAAAGCACCATCCTTAAGTTTGGTAGTCAACTTTAAGCTTAATTCTTTTACAACAGGATTGGGATAAATTTCTATATCGTCCCGCTGAATAAAAGGCTCTTGAAAACCTGTGGCTGCATCTGTTTGAAAGGAAATTTCGTCTGAGGCAAATATAGAAGAATCGGAGCAAGTCCATCGAATTCTAGCATCATAAACAGTTAAGCTGTTAAGCCCTGACAAGGTGTATGGACTTGTCACATTAGAAATTACGGTCCATACAGAAGAGGAAGTATCCTTGTATTCTAGATTATATGAACCTGATTTTGTATGCCAAGAAAGTTTGATAGAACTAGGACTAGGATTCATTGCAACTGGAACCGAAGGTGTATCACATACACATAAACTATCCATCCCATTGGTCAACTCACTAAGAGTCATTTTTCTAAAACTTACATGATTGGGATATATAATTCCAAATAAACCATGTGGGCCATATTGACGCTCATATAAGATTCCTATATCTCCATTATCTAGAATCGCTAAAGAAGAATAACCTGAGCCTCCTGCATCTATAACTTTCTTGACAGGCCAAGTAATCCCCTCATCATAACTTATAAAAACAGTCAAATTTTCTCGATTGGATGGGTGACTAGGGTTACTAAACAACAAGCGATTCTTTGCATAGCCATCTATTATAGAAGTGTACCGAATCATGCTACCTTGCACAATAGGATCTAACAAGTCTGGATGGTCATAAGTAGGTGTCCAAATAGCCCCACTATCTTGCGTATAACTAATACCTCGTAGAGTGGCTCCCCTTCTGGACCTTGCATTCAACATCAAATCTCGATTATTCAATTCTACCATTGTAGGTTCTTCTAACCCTGTCCCCGATTTCCCCAATGATTGATTCCATGTAGCTCCATGATCATCTGAATAAATAAAACAGGTTTGTATACTATCCTGTATCCCTTGAGAATTGAGTGAATATGGAGCTACCAATAGTCCATTCCTTAATTGGATTCCATTCCCTGGGCCAGCCCACATATTTATATCATTTGTATTAAATACAGAGGACTTGATATCTACTGGTGCAGACCAAGTATTCCCATTGTCAGTGCTTTTGATATAATGGAATTTGTCTATAGGTGATGTCCAAGCAACTTTGTAGGCATAGAATACAAAAATATCCCCTGTTGTTTTATCTATCAATATCTGAGGATCGCTATTCCCTGTAGAACCTGTATTAATGATCGTCTGTCTTGCTGACCAAGTTTGTCCATTATTGTCACTTGTTTTTAGGACCAAGTCAATATCATTGGGCAAATCGGCAGTTGTGCCATAACGTGCATCACAAATTGCTAGTAACCGACCTGTATTGGTCACAGCAAGAGCTGGAATCCGATAGGAAAATGGATTTGCTCCAATGATTGCGCCTGAAGATGAAAATAAGTCTGTAGTTTGACAACTGGCAGAAACTAGGCTAAAAAAAATTAGATAACTGTATATTAACGTGAACTAAGGATTAGAAATTAAGAGTATGTCTAAAAATTAAAAAATGTTATTTACTGAAACGGTTTAATAAAATTTGGCAATTAGACCATAATATCCAATCTTCTGAACTATTTGCTGTTTTTTCTTAGTCTTTAGAGTGCCTTCGTAAGAAATTTAGCCTT
>JAAEPD010000154.1 GCA_024222455.1 Aureispira sp. | reverse complement strand
GGCAAAACCTGTCAGAGAACCTTTTTTTTTAGAGGATTAAGATTTAAAGCTCCTAACTCAAAGGTTGCTTTCATGGTTTTAGGCTTATCAAATGTAGCCTCTACACTAGCTAGCGTTCCCCACTTCTCAGCCTTTTTTAGATTATCTAGATTCAGAGTAAGCCTTACATCTAAATTCCCCGCAGGTGCATCCAGCCTAAAATAAGGGATGAATACACTTTTTTCAAAACTAAGGGTGTCTGGAAGTTGTTCATCCTCTTCCAAGAAGCGATAATCACTGATTAACTCAGATTGCTCATTATGATAATAATACTCTTGTGTTTCGGTTGGAGGATTGGTTTTAGGATTATAAATTTCCTTACCATTAGCTTCCATAGTAATATGAAACTGTAGAAGTTTCTTTAATTTCTTAAAGGGTAATCCATTGTGGATAAAATCAAAAGCTAAGTTAACTCGGATACCAGCAACAGCCCCTGCATTTTGGTCAGTAACCTCAAAACCTTTGAATAGAAATTGCTTACCATTCTTTCGTTCTACCGAAAAAACTTCAAAAGGTTTTTTATTATTGAATTTCTTTTTTGGAGGCGAAGGCTTTTTTTTAGGTTTAGGTTCATTGCACGAACAGATAAAAATCCCTCCTAAAAACAGGTAAAAAAGTATATTCCTCATCAGACCAGATTTATTAGGGATAGTTCTATCCTGTTATTAAATTCCTAAAGACCTAGACACCTCGTCAATCACAAATTTTCTGTCTTGGTCTTTATCACTATAGTCTAGTGAATTAACGTCTAACACTAACAACTTTCCTCTATCATAACCATCAATCCAGTTGTCATAACGCTCATTGAGTAAACCTAAATAATTTAAGCTCATACTAGATTCATAGTCTCTACCACGTTTTTGAATATGACTGACTAATGTAGGTACACTTGCTTTGAGATATATCAATAAATCAGGTGCATTGACTTGAGAACTCATCAATTGAAATAAATCAAAATAATTTTCATAATCACGGGTAGCCATCAGCCCCATTTTGTGTAGATTGGGGGCAAAAATATAAGCATCCTCGTAGATAGAACGGTCTTGGATCACAGTTTTAGCACCTTTCTGTATATCTAATACTTGACGATAGCGATTATTAAGAAAGTAAATCTGTAAATTGAAAGACCATCGATTCATATCTTCATAAAAATCAGAAAGATAAGGATTATCATCTGTTGACTCATAATTAACATCCCAGCCAAAATGACCACTCAAAAGTTTGCATAAAGTAGTCTTACCTGCACCAATGTTTCCTGCTATTGCAATATGTTTAGGATAGTTAGATTCTGTTGTCATAAGATATTGATATGTATTATTATATTGATTAATAGAAATTGATGTTAATGCTGCTAAAATATCATTTTTTAGTCAACTCCCTCAATTTTATTATTGTATATTTGATATTAGTCTGTGAAGTTTTTCTAATAAATTGATAATCAAAGATCTACCCTGAAAACAACATATTTATTAACACTTGATTATCAATTTATTAGAAAAACCAACTGCTATTTTAGCTTAATCAAGCTAAAATGCACGGACTATTAATGTGAACATTAAAAACAACTCTCTTTCGTATGCAGATTGATAAACCATTAATTCAAAAACTAGAAAAGCTTGCTAAGCTTGACCTTTTAGATAGTGAGCGTACAGCGCTACTTCAAGATTTAAATAAAATATTAACTATGGTCGAAAAGCTTGAAGAATTAGACACTACAGGTGTAGAACCTTTGCGTTATGTCATTCAAGAACCAAACTACTTCAGAGAAGATATCGTCACGAGCAAAACCAGCCAATCTGATATCTTAAAAAATGCCCCAAATACGGATGGAGAGCATTTTAGAGTTCCTAAATTTGTGAAATAGTTAGATCAATCCTATTCTTCGATAATAATCTTTCAGAGCAGCATCTTCACCAGGCAAATCTTCATGCTCTATTCTTTTTATTTTACCATGTGTATCAAACCCTAAGATAACCTTAAACTTATAGGTATATCTCAAGCCATTATGCTTGATATACTCTGTTAAGACCACTTCAGCAGTCTCCTTATTTAACATCTTAGACTTGCTCTCTCCGCCTTCTCCCCAATCTAGTTTTTGAGCAGCTAAGGCAGCATTAGTTTCATAACGTTTTGCAATATTAGCAGGGCCATAAATGCGCTTAAGACCTCGTATATAAATACAATTTTCAGAAAGCAATTGCTCTAGTCCATGAAAATCATCTTCACTTAAATGTTTGCCAAAAGCCTGCGCAAATTTCAAATAATTCATAATTGTTGTATTATTACACCTTAATTAGTTTCTAGAATTGCCCTAAAACATTCCCAATTGCTAAAAGACCTGCTCTCAAAACAGAAACTGTTTATTGTTTTCAATTTACTAAAATAAGCTATGAAAAAGAAAAAAAACACCTTGCTCTGGGAAATAAAAGGTAAGAATATTCAATCGCCTTGTTATGTTTTTGGAACAATGCACACAACAGACAGTAGAGCGTTTAGAGAAATAGGACTCCTAAAAAAAGCAGTAGATCGATGTGATGCTTTTGCGGCAGAGTATGACTTAGACCAAACAGATCCTAATGACCTAGCTCAAGCCATGCTTTTAGAAGATGAACAGACTTTAGATCAGTTGCTCTCGCCTAGACATTTTGCACAACTTAAAAAGATATTCAAAAGAGAGACAGGACATCCACTCAAACAATTTATTCGGAGCAAACCCATCATGATTACCAATCTACTGACAGAAGTGCAATTGGGCAGCGATCAACCATTACCACTAGATTCTTATTTGCATCAATATGCTAAAAATCTAGAAAAAAAACTATTGGGACTAGAATCCTTTGAGGGTCAACTCAATATTCTGAAAAGCATGCCGATCGAAAAGCAACTCCCTACACTCAAGCAGGCCATCAAAAACTTCAAAAGTTTCAGAAAGAGCATCAAAAGAATGGTCGAAGTCTATGTAGAAGCCGATCTACTCAAAATCCTAAAAAAAGCTAAAAAAAGTGCTAGTGGCATGCGCAATACTTTGCTCTATGATAGAAACTACACTATGGCTGACCGCATTGCCGAATTGGGCCAAGAACAGTCTCTATTTGCCGCTATTGGCTCAGGACACTTGGGAGGTCAAAAAGGTGTGTTAAATCTCCTAAAACAAAAGGGTTTTGAAGTTAAACCTGCTAAGTATTAAACACTATGAACATTCATGATTTTGAGAATCATATTCCCAAAAAAATACTAGATAGAGGTTTTTCCTATTATGAATATGGTAACCTCCAAGATCATAATATTGAGCAAGTTTTTGAAGGAGTATTTGAAGCTACTGTATTTGGAACAGAAGATTATGACGTTCAGGTTAAGATGGACAAAGACCAAAATATACTTTCCTCTGCATGTTCATGCCCTTATGAGTGGTCAGAGATCTGCAAACATATTGTAGCTGTACTCTATTATGTTCAAGATTCAGAAATGTATGAACAAAGCCCCAAAACATCTATCCAAGAACTAAAAGAAGAAATTCATTCTTTTTCAGAAAAAAAGGCCAAAGATTGGCTACTCTACTTATTAGTAAAACATAAAAATGCTCGCCAAGATTTTCTAGATGATTAATCAAAAGATAAACCTTCTAAAATCTCAATAGCCTTTGCTAGTTTAGCATCATCTATATCCAAATGCACTACAAACCGTATAGCTGTAGATTCGTAAGGATTAGCAACTATACCCTTTTCATAAAGTCGCTCCGAGAATAGTTTATTATCAACAGTATCTGCCAATTCAAAAATGATAATATTTGTTTCTACAGGCAATATACTTTTGACATAAGCCTGTTTTTCTAAGGCTTCTGCTAAGATTTTAGCTCGACGATGATCCTCTGCCAAACGCTCAACATGATGCTCCAAAGCATAAACCCCAGCTGCTGCTAAATATCCAGCTTGACGCATCCCTCCTCCAAACAACTTTCGAATCCATTTGGCCTTATGTATAAACTCTTTGCTGCCCACCAAAACAGAGCCTACAGGTGCTCCCAATCCTTTAGAAAAACATACTGAGATAGAATCAAAATACTGCCCCAATTCTTTAGCAGTATAGCCTTTAGCCACCAAAGAATTAAATACCCGAGCACCATCTAAATGCAAGCCCAAATCATGCTCATCACAAACCTTTCTGATCTCTGCAATAGTCTCCAAATCATAGCAGCATCCACCACCTTTATTAGAGGTATTCTCCAAGCAAACTAGCTGTGTCAGGGGCTTATGCACATCCATCCTATCATTTACACGCTTCCGTACATCCTCTGCACTCAACATGCCTCTATTGCCATGTATCAAACTCACTGAAAGCCCCGAATTGAAAGCAATTCCTCCAACTTCGTACTGATAAACATGTGATAAATAATGACAAATAACCTGTCCAGGTGGATTAGTATGGACCTTGATAGCAATTTGGTTAGTCATAGTACCAGAAGGGCAAAACAAGCCTGCTTCATGTCCAAATTGTTCAGCCGTTTTTTGCTCCAGTTCAGACACTGTTATATCTTCACCATACACATCATCTCCCACTATTGCATTGAGCATAGCTTCCTTCATAGCTGAAGTAGGCAACGTCACCGTATCACTTCTAAAATCTATTTTCATTGGTCTCTATCTTTTAAAATCCTCTAATATCTACAAATCTGATAATCCTAAAGTTTCCTCCCAACCCATCATTACATTCATATTCTGCACAGCCTGTCCTGCAGAACCTTTCAGCAAGTTATCTATTGCAGCTACTATTAGAATATTACCTGTTCGCTCATCATAAGTTGGATAAATATGGCAATTATTAATATGCTGAACATCTCGCAACATTGGTGGATGTTGACAAATCTCAACAAAGGGCTTATTTTTATAATATTGTTGGTATAATTCTAACAATTCCATAGACTCAAACTGCTCGCTAGGTTTAGCATAAATAGTCATCAAAATTCCTCTATCTATAGGTAATAAATGAGGTGTAAATTGTAAGGTCAAAGACTCTCCCGCTAACTCAGACAAGTAAGATTCTATCTCTACAGTATGCCTATGTTTTTTTAGACTGCGAGCACTCACATTATTATAAATATTCATAAACTGTGTTGCCTTTCGTACTCTAGAGCCTGCTCCTGAGGCCCCTGATTTAGCATCTATAATTATAGATTGCAATTCTACCCAACCGTTTTGTAATAAAGGCGCTAAAGCCAATAATGCACAAGTCGGCTGACAACCTGGATTGGCAACCAATTGAGCAGCGGCGATCTGGTCTCTAAATAATTCTGGCAGGCCATAAACAGCCCTTTTTAACCCCTCAGAGTAACTATGCTCCCATTTATACCACTGCTTATAGTCTACAGCATTCAACAACCTAAAATCAGCTGATAAATCTATAATTTTGAAGTTAGTTGAGGCCCATTCTTTCACCAAGCTCATTCCTACACCATGTGGCACTGCCAAAAAGATTAAATCTAAAGAGCTAGACTTTATTTCAGCAGTTTCTACTAATGGTAAATCTACCCTACCTCTGAATTTAGGAAACAGCTCTGAGAATATTTTCCCTACATGGTTTACAGAGCTCAAGGCAACCAATTCTACAGCAGGATGCCTCAATAGTAAACTAATCAATTCTACTCCAGTAGAACCCGTTGCCCCAACTACTCCTACTCTTATCGGAGTCATAGACTCTAGTGATGAGAAGCTTCGTCCAACCACTTTTCTAATTTTTCACAATCTTCTTTTGATAAAGCAGCTTCGCTATGCATACGTACATAACTCCCTAAAGGCATATGTTGCTCCTCTATTTCTTCAGCCGCTTCATGCAACATATGTGCTCTATCTTCTTGTGAGTAGCTGACCCATTCCGAAAAATTTAGATGCTCTCTTCCTTCATCTACATGGTGCTTAATCCACCAAGATAATGGTGCTACATTCGTGTACCAAGGGTATTTTGTTTCGTTAGAATGACAATCATAACAAGCATCCTTTAGCAGCTTGAGAATATCAGCAGGCGGATTGACGATAGCAGCAAAGGTTTTGCGCTCATCAATAGCCGGATTTGTCTTATCTATTCCAAAAAACTGCATAACAATTAATACAACTACAAGTAAAAGAAATATTTTCTTAATCATCTTAGCTTTTTTTAATTTTCTTAGGTTCAAAAACATCCATAAACAGCTGATTATCTACACAGTAAAAACTAAAAACCCTTATAGAGTTATAAGATTAGGCAAAAAATTGGATTGCCTTATTATTGTCTAGGTAATATCTTTGAAATAGGTTGAATTCAGAGTAGTAGTATTCAAACACTTCGTTTTCAATAAAATATTTAGGCTTACAAGCAATATTATTACCTCGACTATCAATAATTTTTTTTAGTATTTTGCAGAAAAAATCATTTACTGCACACAATATTATGGAATATTATAAAGAAGTCGAAGTTATTTGGGCAAATTTAGATGCTAATATGCATATGGGGAATACTTCCTATAGCGAATTTGCCACCCATGCACGAGTTAGTTTTTTCAATGATTTTGGATATTCACTTGCTCGATTGTCAAAAGAAGGAATTGGTCCTATTCTCCTAAAAGAGGAGTTGGTTTATTGGCGAGAGGTCAATATGCATGAACATCTTAAAGTTTATGTAGAACTGGACAAAGCTTCTGAAGATTATAGTAAATACACCCTAGTTCAGAACATCCATAGATGTTCTGATGGCAAAAAAGCTGCTAGAGTGACTATACATGGTGCTTGGCTAGATTTACATACTCGTCAGTTGATAAAACCTCCTGAACAGCTTGTAAAAATGGTTATTGACAATATGAACCGTACCAAGAATTTTAAATTTGTAGGTATGCGTGATTATATGTTTTTCTAAATATTTTATTTATCAATTTTATAAACAATTCTAATTATGAAAACACTTATTCTAGCTTTTATCTGCTTCTCGTTAGTTGCTTGTTCTGGTGATACACCACAAACAGACAACACCAATACAGATGCAACAGCAGCTGCCAACACTGATAATCCGATTTCAGAAGCTGAGAATGCTCCTGCTATTGAACTAAGCCAGAAAATGGTTGAAGCTTCTTGTGGACAGTGCAATTTTGGACTTGCTGGCAACTCTTGCGACTTAGCTATCCGTGTAGATGGTAAAGCTTATTTTGTAGATGGTGCTAAAATTGACGATCATGGTGATGCTCATGCAGATCATGGTTTTTGCAATGCAATACGTCAAGCAAAAGTAGATGGGAAAGTAGAAAATGGCCGTTTCTTGGCTACCAACTTTGAGTTGATGCCTGTAGAAGAGGCTCCAGCTGATGATCACAATCATTCTCATGATGATGGACATGACCATAAACACTAAAAATACTAAAAGCCTTCTTGATAAAAACAAGAAGGCTTTTATTTTAAATGCCATTAACTTAATCGACTATTCAATTAAGTTATTATATTCGTAGACCTCTAAAACCACCTCGAATATGATTCAACAATTAAATACTCTAAATCCTACACAAAAAAAAGAATTAGTCACCATCTTTACACAAGCATTTGCAGATACTCCTGCCTTTCGTATCATGTTTCCTGACGAGCAAAAACGGTTCAAAAATGTATTTTGGCTAGCAACCCAAAAGCTGGAATTAATGCAAAACTATTACACGATTCATAGCTATCAAGAAGGTAGCATAAAAGGGTTTTCTTGGTGGTTTGCTCCAGACATAAAACCCAAAATTTCTATATGGCAGGAAATAAAACACAATTTTTGGCAAGTCCCCTTTCGTTTTGGATGGAAGACATTTCAGCATATGCTCAATTTTTCACAGCAAGAAAAAAAACTACTTCTTCGTGCTACAGCTCAACAGCCCCATTGGGTATTGGATGTAATTGGGCTTTCGCCAGATTTGCATGGCAAAGGTATAGGCAGCCAATTAATGCAACAAATATTACAACAAGCAGATGAACAACAAATCTCCTGCTATGTAATTACCCGCAACGCACGCAACTTAGCATTCTATCAAAAACTCGGTTTTGAATTAGAAATAGAAGAAGAACTACCTGGATATAATTTGATTGCTTATGGTTTTCGTAGGCAGCCTAAGAAAGTTTAACGCCGTCCTATATTGATTGTAGGAATCCACAAGTCTCCCCCATTATTGCGCATAATAGTGCGCATCATGCGAACCTCTTCCCACAAATCGTTGATAGGTCCCTCTGACCTACACAATCGCTCATATTCTGCCACTAATGGCTGAAAAATCTTCGACAAAAACTCTGGTGATAACTGATAAGCATGCTGCATAGCCTTGAGGGCATGAAATCGTAGGGCAGGATTAGACAAATGAGTCCATAAGGCCATTATTGCTTTCTCTGGGCCATTTGGGATATAACCAATCAGATCTAAAGCAGCTTTAGCAATTTCTATATTTTCAGACTCAGAAAGCCCTTGTATTGTGAACAAATGGACAGGCAATTCTCTTCCAAAGGATTGTAATCCTTTCAATAAGGTTAAGATGGTCTTAGGAAACTGAGCATTAATACTGCTCAATAGTTTAGCTAATTCTTCTTTATTAGGAGGTCTCCTAAACAAGCCTAGCTTTTTTGCTGTTACGGTATCCAACTTATACAACTTTCCTTTTTTTACTTGAGTTGCAATCGAATTAAACCGAGCATTAGGGCAATAACAATGTAGCAATTCTTCTAAAACTTCGCTCTTTTCCTCATCACTATTCAATGAAAAATACTGCTCCATCAAATCCTCTTTCGTTGTAGAGGGCTGCAATAAGTGCCACAATGCCTTACGCACATCACGTTTATCCTCCATAAAAACAGTCTTACACTGCTCTTCATCAAAATCTGTAACTACAGTCAAAAATTCTAAATGTCGATCGTACTTATCCATTTTATCCTATAAATATATTGAAGTCATTTAATAACTATCAGCTACTATTACACCTAACTTATTAGAGTACAATAAAAATTTGTGCATTTTTTTAGGGGTTAAAAACCTCCTGTTCATAATAATAAACAAATCTACACTAAAATACAACTTAAATAGTTTGTCTCAGGCACAACAACCCCACAACACACTGAATAATAGCAAAATAACACAACCTCAAGTCATTTTAAAATTGCTACTAAGCAAAAAAGTGGATTTTTATTCATTTTTTTTATTCTTACTTTCAATAGATAAAGATAATACTGACAAATGCTTTTATAAAAACATTTTATTCTACAGCTTTTCAAATTATCTTTTAAAGATAAGATTTAGTATCTTCATTAAGGCCCCTCCCCCTTCCAAATTAAGTTATAGAGCACTTTCCCCAAATGTTCTATAAGGATTTTTAAGCACTTCCCGAACCTTATTATTGAACTGTAAAACACACAATTGATTATGAAAACACAACTTTTACTTTTATTTTTTTTAGTTATAGCCATAGCTAATCTTCAAGCACAAAATGTAGGTATAGGAACCAATGCGCCCGATGCTAGTGCAAAACTACATTTATTGGATGCCAACAGAGGTTTTTTAATGACTAAAGTGTCCTTAAGCAATATTACTAATGGAACAACACCTGTCAATACTCCTGCTACAGGATTATTAGTCTGGAATACTAACCCTGCTGTTGTTGGAGGTAGTGGTATTGGTTTTTACTATTGGGATGGTAGTATTTGGGTTAAATTAGATGCCAATACTCAGAATACATTAGATCAAGCCTATGATGAAGGAGGCCCTGGAGCAGGACGTGTAATTCTTGCTACAGATGGAGCTGTTCGCATCAATGGGCAAGATGGATTTATCGTTACTGGAACACACAACACTGGTGATGCAATAGAAGTCACAGGAGCTGGAACGCGTATGTTTTTTAATCCTAGAGAGTCTGCTTTTAGAACAGGAACTGTAACAGGTTCTCAATGGAATAATCTAGGAGATTATTCTTTTGCAGGAGGACGGGATGCACAAGCAACAGGATTAGGATCTTTTGCTTATGGTGATGGAGTTACGGTTACTGGCACAACAGGAAT
Source organism: Aureispira sp. (assembly GCA_024222455.1). Classification (GTDB taxonomy): domain Bacteria; phylum Bacteroidota; class Bacteroidia; order Chitinophagales; family Saprospiraceae; genus JAAEPD01. The sequence goes on along the minus strand of JAAEPD010000154.1, from coordinate 11,353 downwards.
AGGGATAGGAACGAATATTTCAGCTAGTGGTAATTATTCAATTGTAATAGGGCGAAATTCATCCTCTAGTACCACATTTGGTACCGCAATTGGCTTTAATAATTCTGTGACACAATCTTATGGTGTAGCACTTGGAGGTAGAAATAATACTTGTAATGCTAGCTACTCTATTGCAGCAGGAGGTTATACAACAACCAATGGATCATCTTCGTTGACAATAGGCCAATTTACAACATCTTATTCTTTGGGAGAGATTGTAACAGGAAGGTTTAATAGATCTTATGTGCCAGCGGGAGGAAATAATTCTTGGAATTCTCAAGATAAGTTAATAATAGCAGGAAACGGAACAGGTAGTGGTGCGGGAGAGCATGATGCTATGGTTTTATATAAAGATGGGCGATTAGAAATTAATGAAGCCTATACGTTTCCGAATGTAGATGGCAGTAATGGGGAAGTACTTACAACAGATGGTTCTGGTACAGTAACCTGGCAAAATGTAATAGCAGGAGATATCACAGCAGTTACGGCTGGCCCTGGACTAACAGGAGGTGGCACTACTGGTGCTGTAACGCTAAATGCCGATGCAAACAATGGTCTAAATGTAGATGTTGCTGCTGATAAAATTCAGTTAGGTGGACCATTAGTTGAAAACACAACTATTACTCAAAGTACTTTTAACATGACTTATGACCTCAATGGCACTGGTGATTTCAAAGTTATGGATGGTGGAAATAGACGTTTAGAAGTCAATGATGATGGATTAATTATCTCACAAGGTACACATAGTGTAGGAAATACACTAAATATTAGTGGGACAGGCACTAAAATGTTTTGGTATCCCCGAAAATCTGCTTTTAGAGCAGGTCGCGCTCTTGGTACATCTTGGGATGATGCCAACGTTGGAAATTATTCTACTGCATTCAATTATAATAATATAGCAAGTGGTACTTATTCAGTTGCTACAAACTCTGGTACTACAGCTAGTGGAGGTAGCTCTTTTAGTACAGGTTCTAATACCACTGCTAGCGGGACTAGCTCTTTTAGTGCGGGCACCAATACTACAGCAAGTGGAGGTTATGCAATGGCTACAGGCTTAAACACTGTAGCTAGTGGTTTTGGAGCACTAACTATGGGAGCAACTAATACTGCTAGTGGAAACTACTCCTTTGCAGGTGGTACAAATAGCACAGCCAGTACTTCAGGTTCTATTGCTTTTGGTACCAATGCCAATGTGTCTGGAGATTACTCCTATGCTTTTGGTAGAGATATTACAGTTAGTGGTATTAACAGTTTTTCAGGTGGCCGCAATAATAATGTTAGTGGAGGTTCGTCTGCTGCTTTTGGACAAAACAATACAGTTGCGGGACTCTATAACTTTGTCACTGGTATTAACTCTAGTTCTACAGGTTCTGGAGCTATGGCAATGGGATTAACTACAACTTCTGACTTCATTGCAGCTACAGCTATAGGAGAGCTTAATTATGCACATGGTCGTGCTTCTATTGCTTTAGGTAACGGTACTGTTACAAGTGTTGCAGGGCAAGCAACTGTTGGGCGTTATAATGATACAACAGGACATAGTTTACTTAATAATAACTTGACAGGAGTAACCCCGACACATCCTATGTTAGTAGTTGGTAATGGCTATTCTGGCAACCGTGCAAATGCTTTAGTTGTTTATCAAAGTGGTAATCTAGAGATTAACCAAGCCTACACCCTACCTAATGCTGATGGTACTGCTAACCAAGTATTGACTACTGATGGTACTGGTACTGTAAGTTGGTCAAGTGCTGGTGATAATGATTGGAATATCAATGCTAATGGAACTGGTCTAGAAGGCGCTCCTGGTGGCAATACTGCTTCTGGACTTCATGCTATTGCTGCAGGAACAAACAATCAAGCTTTGCAAGATTACTCTGCAATTAGTGGTGGCACAGGCAACAGGATAACACCAATCGGGTCTTTTGGTCCTAGAGGAGCTGTTATTGCTGGTGGTCAAAATAATATTATAGAAGCAGATAGAAACGCTGTTATTGGTGGTGGTGTCAGTAACTTTATTGCTGGTGGTGCTGGCGGAAATGCTGCTAGATATAGTACCATAGCTGGTGGAAATACCAACCGTATAGAGAGTGGGCAACGTGCAACAATAGGTGGTGGAGACGATAACACTATTGTAAATGGGAATGATGCGACTATTTCAGGAGGTAACACCAATAGAGCTTCTTCTTCTTATGCTACTATTGCAGGAGGTCAAAATAATATAGCATCTGGATCTGGATCATTTGTAGGTAGTGGTCTATCCAACACAGCTCAAGGAGGATACTCTTCTGTTGCAGGGGGGCAAAACAATACTGCCTCGGGTAGTCATGCTGCTATTGCTGGAGGATTAGATAATACTGCGTCGGGTAGCAGTTCAGTAGTTGCTGGAGGTATAAACAATACTGCTTATTCTTATGGAGAATGGGTTGGAGGGCTATACTCTACAACTTATGCTCCTACTAGCACTACTGCATGGAATGCCAATGATCGTTTATTCACACTTGGTAATGGAACTAGTACTGGTGCACGTTCTAATGCTTTAACTATTTTCAAGGATGGTCGTATGAACATCAATGATGCTTATACTATGCCTAATTCTGATGGTAATGCAGGACAAGTATTAACTACTGATGGTGCTGGAAATGCAAGTTGGGAAACGAGAGTATTTAATGAATTTGCTATTGTATTTATGGTAAACACAGGTGACTATATTCTAGATATTCCTTGGGTAGAAATCACGAATAACGGTACAAATGGCTCTCTTACTATTAATAATACAGATCCTACTGTTACTCTAAAATACTCTTACTCTGTAGATAATGGAGCTCCAATATCTGGCGACTTAGTAGCAGGCGCTAGCATCAATATTACTGTTGGCTTCAATGAAGCAGATATTAAACTGTCTAGATATTCATCAATTACCTCTCGTTTTGCTCATTTCAAAGGATTAGCTTCTTCTGGATGGATGAAAGGTTTTATTACTTATGATCAGTAAGCACAATTAGAATAATAGATAAAAAAAACAGGTTGAATCTAATAGTTGATTCAACCTGTTTTCTATTTATAGAATAGAATTTTTTACATTTCCAACAGCTCATTCGATTCTATCACAAGCTTACCTGTATCCTCAGAGTTAATGCTTTGTATCATTGCTTTAGCTACTTGTTTGCCCTCTATGGCTTTGTATTTTTTAGGAATAAGGCGAGAAAAAGTAGTCATGGCAAATTTACCAACCAACTCCCCCATTCTCAATTCATCTCGCACACCCAACAGCATAGATGGGCGCAAAATAAAACAAGCCTCAAAGCCCAATGCAGCTACAGCATCTTCTATCTCTCCTTTTACTCTTGTATAAAAAACTTTAGAATCCTTATTGGCTCCTACAGAAGAAACGATAACCATTCGTTTAGCTCCATTTTTCAAAGCAGCTTGAGCAGTCTCCAGCACATACTGATAATCCACTCGCTTAAAAGCTTCTTGAGAGCCTGCATTTCGGATAGTTGTGCCTAAACAGCAGAAAAACTCATCACCTTCTATCAGATCAGGGTTAGGCCAATCAAAGTCGTATCGTCTTTGCTCCAGTTTTTCGTGTTCTACTCCTAGAGGTTTACGAACTAAAGCGATTACTTTTCCATAGCGCTCATCTGCCAACAGTTGCTTCAGCAGATCACTACCAATCATTCCAGAAGCGCCTATAACTAATGCTGTTTTTGTATCCATTCTATTAAGTTCTGTTTTTCTATAGGAACCTTTTTAGAGACCTTATAGTTTAATGAACACACAAATTAATCAAATATCTATTAGGTATACTATTAAAATGCCTATTAAAAAAATACAATTATGTCAACTAATATAGCGCCGAGAGAACCTCCAAGATAGTAAAAACTATCGTATGGAATTTTTTCCTCAACTCAAGGACACAACTGAACCTTTCTTCAAAAATGAAGCAGTTGCGAGAGTAAAAGGTAGATTTTTGTCTGAATTGGAATCCATAAAAATTCTTCAGGCGCATGGAATACAATTTTCTGAAAAGAAAGGTCGAGCACGCAAGGAATCTCCTTTAGCTTACCTTCGTTCAGGAATGGCAGTTCCTCCAAACTTAAAAAATGTGGTTTTATCTCGAAAGGTCCAAATAGGCAATAAGCTTTGGGGACGAGTAGATTTTTTGGTAAACCACTGTGGCTACACTCTTCTAGATGAGCGCAGCTAAAAACCCAATGGTTGCTGGACAAAAGTCCAGCAACCATTTTTTATTTTTAAAAATCCTTTATTTTAATATCAATAGTTCATACATTTTTACGATTTTTATACAAATCAAGATTCACTATAACTTTAAATCAGTAGATTAGTTTATTATGTCTAGACAAATCCTTGAGCCAGAACAGAAAGCACTCGAAATCAATTTAGATAGTAATATATATGGCTCTTTTGCCGAAATCGGTGCGGGGCAAGAGGTTGCCCAATACTTCTTCAAGGCTGGAGCATCTTCAGGTACTATAGCCAAAACCATTTCAGCTTATGACAAGGTAGTGAGTGATGATATCTATGGTATAGAAAATACTGGCCGTTATGTTTGTGAGTCTAGACTCTACAAAATGTTGGATCATGAATATGATCTAATGTTAGATCGTTTGAGTGCAGAACGTCCTGATGGTCGATTGTTTGCCTTTGCAGACACTGTAGAAACTATTAATTATCACAAGACAAATAAAGGTCAAGGATGGTTAGGCATGCGTTTTCAGTTGACTCCTCAAGGAGAACCTAACGAAATTGTGTTGCATATTGAGTTGCTAGATAATGACACTTCGTTACAACAACAAGCTGTAGGTATGCTTGGTGTTAATCTTATATATGCTTGTTATTACTATCATAATGATTATACCAAACTGCTCCCTTCCTTATTAGAGGGGATAAAAGATCGTGTAAATATAGATATGCTCCGGATTAACGGGCCGCAATTCACACATATTGACAATCGTTTAGTTGCATTAGAATTGGTAAAACAAGGCATGACAGATGTAGCTATGTTTGATAAAAAAGGCATTCCAATTCATCCTTCTGAGTTCATGTATAAACATAATGTATTGGTGGTTAGAGGTAGCTACAGACCTGTGACACTAATGACTACAGATCGCTTGCAAACTGCAACTATGCAATTTAGAGCAGAGGACGATTTATCGCCAAGAGGAACAGATATTTTAGCTGAAATAACGCTCAAAAACTTGTGTAGGGACACCGGGAAAGTAGAAGATCAAGATTTCTTAGATCGTGTAGAGCTGCTCAATCATTTAGGCCAAAAAGTGATGATTACAAACTGTGATCGTTACAAGCGTTTAATCAATTATTTGGCAGATTATAGAATTGCTAAGTTGGGTATTGTGATCGGTGCTAGAGAGCTTTTAGACATTATTAATAGTAAGTATTATAGAAATAAGGATGGTCGTTTATTAACTTCTTATGGCGAGATTTTCACACGCAACGTGCGTGTTTATGTCTATCCTGCTCAAAAAGAAGGAAGTGGTGAGCTAATGACTTGCAGCAACTTGCCTGTTCCTGATGGTATCCAATATTTATACAAACATATTGTAGAAAATAGACATGTAGTCGATATAGAAGGGTTCAATGAAGATCTCTTGCACATTTATTCTATGGAAGTATTGCGTATGCTCAAAGAAGATGAAGAGGGCTGGGAAAAATTAGTATCACCCAAAGTGGCTAAATATATTCGAGAAAAATGTTTATTTGGTTTCCCTTTCCAAACTATGGAGTTTGAGTATTAAGATCATACCAAGGATTAGAAAATATTATATAAATCTCTTAGAATAATTAGTAGTTGATTATTTGTTGATCTATTGAGTTGATAAAGCCCGATGATCAGATGACTAACATAGCAGCTCTAGTTTTTGGGATAATTGATATAATCTGTTTGATAGACAATAAGCTCTTGCTCTAGGTCCCACTCCAACCATGTACAAAACATAACCATTCCTATATTCTTTTGGAGTCCTCTTTGATATGGAATATAGACTCCTCGTATTAGCCCATATTGCTCCTCTGCAATTATGGTTCTAATCGAAATATGTTGTTGGCCTTCTACTGCTATAGTATCCCCCCAATAGTTATGGACTTGTTGCCACCCCATCAGCATAGTATCTCTATGAATATCTTCTAATACTACTTTATCACTATAGAAGGGCTTTAAAGCCATCATATCTGTATTATTTCGGTAAGAATCCACATACATTTTTGTCAATGCTCTAGACCTATTGCTGTTCATTTGGTCTCCTCCTGGTATCAATGCCTCTGGAGCATATACAAATACATAAGAGAGCACAAAAAGAAGCATGGCAGTAAGTATAAATGGAATATTTCGCATTCTTAAACAACTTCAGTGTAAAAAATATGACCTGTAAGACTAAATGTCTTACAGGTCAATATACGTATTTAATTACAGTTAGTGCTCCACTATTATTTATAAACAGCAACTACACGTGTAAATTTATTTTGCTTGACATCAGCCCACTTCCAAATGTTGTCTTCACCAACATTGTCAGCTTGCTCATCAATTTCTCCTTGTCCATTGTTTTCCTCAAAACCACCTCTAGCAACATTCAGTTTGCCATAAGGGTCATCAATAATCAGACCTTCCTTATTCATATCTTGCAAACGAACTACATGTCCATGTATACTCAAAATGATTCCTTGCCCAACATCTAACCGAGGCAAAACATTCTCTACAAACCAGTCTTTGTCACAAACTTTATCCTTGATCAACTGATCTACTTTAGCCCCCATTTCTTGAGCTACATCTCCCCAACCAATTGATTCGGCATCCATTACTCCATCCCAATCGTACTCATCTGCACCAAAAGGATTATCACGCAAGAAATAGTTGACATCGCCATCAGCTTTACCATCACCATCACCATCCATTGCTTTGGACATATCACGACCTTTTTTCTCTAGATAATCTTCGAACTGCATTCCCCCTTCAGGATTGCTAATACCTAAAGACTCTAACACCATTGATAAGGATGTTAAGTTACACTGGATGTCTCCAATTTTCTCTCCAACCATCATATTCTTAGATCCATCAGCATTGTGTGTCCAATCCCAAGATTCACTTTCTCCTACAGATTGATTATCGCGCTGACTGTGATAACTTACTTTAGCATTCAAATGACGGAAAAGACTAGCTCTCAAGGCAGCATCAGACAAGGAAGCTACATATTTTCGGGCATCGGCAATTTCTTCTGAAGTTAGTCTATCTTTTTTCAACATCTCATCCAATTCCTTGATTCCTGTTGTTTCAGGAATAGCCTTGTTGCCCAACTCTGACAATGCCTTTTCTGGCACTTCAAATGTAGGTTCATTTTCAGGTACATTAGGAGCAGTTTCTACTACTTGTTCTAAAGTAGTATTTTCATCTACAGTTCCACCTTGTTCTCTAGGAGTATCTTCACCAGATTGACCACCTGTAACTTCTCCATGAGGAGCATTATCTATATTCTGGTCAGTGCTGACACTATCATCCGACTTTGGTTGATCTTGCCCACCTTGTCCTCCTTTAGGTGCTTCTTCTACTTCTTCTTTAGGTGGTTCAGGTACAGCATCAAGCCCTTTGATCAAAGCTTTCCAAGTCATGCCACCTGGATCAACTCTAGAATCTGCTTTTTTGAACCCAATAGAAAGTTGGAAATCGGCTATTGCTTTGCGTGTAGCAGGCCCCGAAAGTCCATCTTCTGTAAGCTTAGCTCCTTTTTTATTCAATACTTCTTGAACGAGCTTAACATCCTCTGGAAGATTTTTTCCACTTCTACCAACAGAGCCACTCAAATTTTTATTTGCATATAAAGGCTTGGGAGGCTCTACTTTTGTCTCCTCTTTTTCTTTAGTTTCCTCTTTTACTATAGGAGCTGTTTCCTCTACTACTGTTTTTTCTTCAACAACAGTTTCTTCTTTTTTAGGTTCTACAACTTCTTCTTTAGGTTTGACAGCAATATATTTAACTCTAAATTCGCCTATACCTTTTTCTGCTACCCTTAGTTTATCTAACTCTGCTTTTAGGGTAACTCTAGCTGCAATATCTGCACCATCAGAGGCTTCGAGTGTTTTTAGAATTCTGCTATGATAAACATCAATTTGGATGATTTCATCCTTGGTAGGAATGTCTTCACCGGGTTCTTTAGCCTGCACACGCTCCATAACAGCATTAGCTGCTCTAGCTGCGACAGCAATACGATCTAACTGTTTGCGAATTTGAGCAATATGACGCTCAGCTTTAGAACTAACATCGCTTTTTCCTTTGCGGAGATAACCAGTTAGTTTCTTTTGTTCTTCTATATGCTTAGAAGCTTCACCTATTCTTGAATTTTGTTCTTCACTAGGCAATTTCTGAAAAGTCTTAAGCCAACGACGAATAAGTCTCAGTATACTTTCTACATTCTCATAATCCTCTTTTTGTCCTTTAGTAGCTTCTATGGCTTTCATACTTTCGGCTAACTTAGGAGCTTCCATATCCATCTTTCTTTGATAGATTTTAAGCTTATGCAACAACTCTGATATATCTATATCAGGAGCAGGTGCTTGTACCTCTACATTGTTAGCTTTAAGGACCACTGTCACGTCTGGCAAAAATTGCTGACTTATCTTCTTAAAAAACTCTACTTTAGTAGAATCTACTTGAGCTTCTTTATTGGCATTATACAACTTAACCCAACTGTTAATTTTCTGTTGTAATTGGATTAATTGATTTAGGGTATTTTGGTCTACACTCATAATATAATCACAGACTAATGATAAAAAGTAGAAATTGGTTGATAAAAGAATTGGCATCATTCCCTCAAGAGGGAATGATGCTAGATATTAAATGCTTATTTTTTGTAGGTAATGTTCACCCACTTACCAATTTTATAGGTTTTGACTTCAGCCCAAGTATAGAAGTTTAACTTACCTGTATCTCCAGGAAGATTTCCTTCTCCTTTTGCTGCTAAGTCATATAATTTCTTTTTCAAAGAAGTATTGGTTTGCAAACGCACCTCTAAGATGTTCTTATTGTTGAGAATACGAGATTTTTTAGTTCCAGTTAGTTGCTCACCATTACGCAAGTACTTTCCAGCACCTTCTACCAAACAACCATAAGGGTCGTTCAATACGACACCATCAGCACGAACACTTGCCAGTTTCACAATATGTCCACCATGTGTCATTTTGTTAGAAAGCATGATTTCAGCACCTTCTTTTAGAGCAGGAACAATCTTAGCATCATATCCAGCTTTATCCAATGAAGGATAAATTGTAACTGTTTTACCAACATATTTTGTAAATAATTCAGATACTTGATCTAAGATATAAGCTACTTGCCAACATTTGTATTTAGAACCACTTAGAGTTACATACTCTCCACCTTCTTTGTTGTAAGCAATACACAATTGGCGTAATAACTCTTCCAATTGAATATCAGTCGTCATCGTTTTACCTTTAGCTTTCAGCAAGTCTACAGCAGTTTGTTTCAACTCCATTTCGTTACCACTAGCTAATGAAATCAACTGCATTGCCAAAGTTGTTACATTACAAGTAACATCTCCCAACATAGGATTATCACGCTGATCACGATAAGTATCTTTATCATTATCATCATAACCAATACCAGTATCTTCGCTCAACTTAGAAGTGTCAATAGTTACTTTACCTATTCCACCTTCACCTTTTACTAAGGCTTTCCAAGTTGTTCCATCTACTCCTATTATTCCATCAGGATTACCCATTCCAATGCTAGCTTGGTATGCTTTGATTGCAGTTAGTGTATTGTTACCATACTTACCATCTACAGATAAGCTTGCACCATTTTTATTCAAAAGTTCTTGAACTTTCTCTACATCTGCATTATGATTAGGAGAAGTACCAGCTCCTACTGCAGCCGTTAAACTTCCAACTGTTTGTGGCTCATCTGTTGTGTTATCTACAGTACCGCTATTATTATCTGTGTTGTTATCTGTATTTGTATCAGTATTGTTATCTACAGGCGCATTAGGAACAATAGGAGTCATATAATCTGAGCTAGACTCATTCCATCTTGCTTTAGAACCTCTAATATCATAATGCACAAAGCTATTGTACAATCCTAAACCACCTTGAGAGATCTGACCTGCATCGATCAACCCAGCTATAACAGCATGTACTTTTCGAGGAGGAATGCTACAAGAAATATCTGATGCCGTTCCTAATTTATGTTGGCTGTTGGTTGCACCACCTACATTAGCATTATGCTCAGGACTTCTATATCCAGAGTTGATGTTCATAGCAACACCCAATGCACCACGAATAACATCCAATTGTTTCATCAACTTTTGGATATTTGGCCATAGTTCTTGAGGCACAATCTTAACAGGATCGCCATTGTTACGCTTATAAACAGGATCATTTTTAGATACAAATTCTGAGAATTTGAAGTTACCTGAAGAAGGTCCTGTTCCTTTTATTTCTACTACTTCCTCTGTTGTTTCTGTAGTTGTTGTTGTTGTTGTTCCACTAGGTGCTGGAGCTTCGCCTAATAAGGCTTTTGCTGTTTTGCCATTGGCGCTAATAGCACCATCAGCCCAGCCAAATGTTTTTTGTTGGTAAGCTTTGATTGCTTTTAGGGTATTATTACCATAAAGTCCATCTGTTGTCAAACTTGCACCGTTCTTATTCAAAAGTTCTTGAACTAACTTTACATCTGGTTTCTTGTTAGCACAACCTTTTCCTACAGAATCACTCAATTTTTTAGCAGCAACAACAGCTCCAGGTCCTTGCTCTCTTTGAGTAGCACCTTGTTTTTTGATTGCTTGCTGAGTTTGAGGTAAAATAGCTGTTTTGATTTTATCAAAAAATGCTACAGTTTCTTGAGGCAGTTTTTTGCGTCCACCAGATTTCTGGTATAACTTAACCCATTCAATTATTTTTGCGTTTAATTGCTTTAACTGCGCATTCTTTTCTCCGTTAGCCATAGTTAATAGTTTTAATAGTTTTATATAGCAATATAGTTTTGTCTAAAATGAGGGTTTAATATACAATTTTTTAAGCACTTCACCAAACATAAAAACAAAGCTACATTAATACCCAACAGCTTAAAAAAACAAAAAAAATAGCACAAATCAAATGATAATCAACCACTTAAACTCAACTCACAATTCATCACTCTTTTCTACAAAAAAACAAAAAAAAACAATTAAAGAATAAAAAGGCTGTTTGACTTACCATTTTTAGACCTTTTTTATGACTAAGCCTAAAACAAAAACATAAGTCATCCCGAATTTTTCGAGGGTGACTTTTT
>JAAEPD010000153.1 GCA_024222455.1 Aureispira sp. | reverse complement strand
TATATGCGTTATGTAAGTATGGCTCAACAATTACCTGAAGAACAAACGGTAGAGGATTTTACCCTTCAATATTATATTAATTTAATTCCTAGAGATGCTGAAAAGGCAGCAAAGGGTTTATCTGAATTTAAGCATCCTTTGGCTAAGGTCTTTTTGGCCTATATGTATCTAAATGGAGATGTAAGTATTGATAATAAATCAACAGAAATTAATGCTTTGATGTACAAAGCTAGCCAACAGCTCTTTAAAAAATATAGAGGTAAAACCCGCTATGATTTTAGTATGAAATACGCCTATGAGGATATAGATCAATTATTACTGCATTTAAAAGCAATGTATGAGGTGGTAAAAGATCGTCCAGATGTACCTTGTTGGTTATTTGAACGACATGCACGTGCTACAGCTAAGGCCTTTGCTCCTTATTGGAATAATAATCGGGACACTTATACCATTTCTACAGATTGTGGCTCTTTCTTAGGTAGTGATGCTATGAAAATATTGCTTACCATTTCTAAGGAATTTGCTTCGGATGAACGACCTGTTAAAAATGTAGGAAGCACTAACCAATTGTATATAGCACCACAGCCTCTTAGCTACCAAGAAATGGAGCAACTAGAAAAGTGGAATGGCAAATTGTGGAAAAATTTGAAAACTTGGTCTGAGGGAAGCCCCTTGCAAAGTAATATGTACAACTTGTTGCGCTTTAGCTATTATGATGTATTACAGCAAATGGAGCAACGATTTATCAAAAAAGGACTACCCGGTATAGAGGCACGTTCTTTAAGCTTGAAAATACTAAAAGTTACAGTGGGCTGTAACTTAGATGAGTATTGTGGTAAAGAATAAAAGTATAATTCTTTGCTATGAATAATAGACCTTATTACGAATGAAATGGTAGGGCTGCAAATTCATCTTTTTCCGAATGACATCGTCAAATGCTCAACAGCATAGCTTACAGCTATGCGTTTCTGCTTTTCCTTGACCTACAAAAAAATCTTGTATTTTCGCCTATACAACTCTATTCGTAATAATGTCTACTTGTTTTATTGTTTTTTTGCTGT
>JAAEPD010000152.1 GCA_024222455.1 Aureispira sp. | reverse complement strand
ATGCTTCAAAACCCTAGACTGATTGAGCGTCCTATCGTTGTGAATGGTGCTAAAGCTGCTATTGGCCGCCCACTAGAGAATATTTCAGCTATTATTTAGTCCTATAAGATAAATACACACCATTCCATTTGTTTTTTTATCTCTTCTATATTAGAGATAGACAAGCCCTTCAAAAAACAGGTTTCCAATTTTTTGAGCTGCACAAAGCTTTGTGGCAACTCCTTTAGAGAAGTATTGCTCACATCCAAAAAGATTAAATCTTGCAGATCACATATGCTTTCAGGTAACTGCTCAATTGGATTCCTACTCAAATTTAGATTTTTCAGATTAACCAACTGTCCAATAGATTCGGGGAGTTGCTTTATCTTATTTTCAGGCAAATTTAAGGTTATAATTTGTGTCCAATTTCCCAACCAATCTAAAGTTAATATTTGTTCCTCTTCTTGATAAAACACTCCTGATAAATCCAATTTTTTGATATATCGAAACTGAGCAACCGTTTTAGGCATCGATCGAACAGCAAGCCAATCCAAGTTTAACTCTATAAGGTTTTGAAGTTGGCCAATAGACTCAGGGAAATCTGCAATTTGGATTTCTCTCAAGTTCAAATTTGTTAGTTTTCTCAAGTTGCCAATAGATGCTGGCAAGATACTCTCCTTATTCGACTCAAGAGAAATGCTCATTTTCTCTAATTCTACTAAATCCCCTATAGATTCGGGTATACTACCAAATGGATTACCTCTTAACTCCAACTCTTTTAGATTTCCAAGTTGTTTTAAGCTATCAGGCAGCGTACTAAATTGATTCGTTCCTAAATCTAGTTTTTTGAGCTTTTGCAGCTGATTAAAGGATTTTGGTAACACCTTAAACTGATTGTCGCCCAAATGCAGCTCCTCCAAGTTTTGAAGATTGCCTATAGATTCTGGCAAGATGCTAAGCTCGTTATTGTATACATTCAATATTTTTAAATCTTGAAGATTACCTATAGTCTCAGGTAAAGATGTTATTCTATTTTCTGATAACTGTAGTTCTTCTAAACTTTGAAGCGCCCCAATGGACTCTGGCAATGCACTCAGTTGATTTCGCCCTAAATGCAGCTCTGTTAAACTATCCAATGCTCCAATAGAGTCAGGCAAAGCTTCCAATTGTCCACCTCCAACATTCAAAACCTCCATTTTTTGGAGTTGACCAATAGTATCAGGTAAAGATTTAAGAGTAAAATTATTTGCTACATTCAGTGTTTTTAAACTTTGAAGATTGCCTATAGATACAGGTAAAGCAGTAAATCGATTCCGGTGTAGATACAACTCTTCCAAATGCTGAAGTTGACCTAAAGATTCGGGTAAAGTACTAAGCTTATTCCCCCATAAATGCAGTTGAGTTAAGTGTTTAAATGTCCCTATATATTCTGGCAAAGTATTCAACCAATTCATGGTTAAATCAAGTACTTTCAAATTATTAAGCTGCCCAAAAGATTCCGGCAAGAAATCAAACTGATTACTTCCTAAAGCAAGGGCTTCCAATTGTGTCCAATGACACAACCAATCAAAAGACTCTTGCTTAAACTCTGCATCTGTCAAATCCAAAGTTTTGATGTATTGGAGTTCACCTACTGATTTGGGCATATATTGAACTGCCTTCCAATTTAACTTGAGATCAAGAAGATTATGAAGATGTCCAAAAGATTCCGGAAAAGATACAATATCAACCTGCCTCAAATCGAGGTGCGTTAATCTAGATAACTCTCCAAAGGACTCAGGTAAGCTACTCTCTCCTTTATCTACTTCAATAGTCAACTCCTCCAAATTTGCTAAATCTCCAAAAGACTCTGGCAAGTTAGACAATTCTTGAAACCCAATCTCTAACAAACGTAGATTAGACAGCTGCCCAAAAGATTCGGGCAATACTTGAAGTTTATTAAAATTTAAATATAACTCTTTCAGACTCCTTAGTTGGCCAAAAGATTCGGGCAATACTTGGAGTTCATTTGAATTCAATTTCAGTTTAGCTAAGTTTTGCAATTGCCCAAAAGATTCGGGCAATTCTTCCAAACAGTTGTCACTCAAGTTTAGTTTTCTTAAACTTTGCAATTGCCCAAAAGATTCGGACAAATCCTCTAGTTGACTATCAGAGAAATCTAAAATTTCTAATTTAGATAATTGCGTAACACATTCTGGAAAACTTTCTAAACTAGAGTTTAAAGATAGATTTAGGTAAGTTAAATTAGATAAATCTCCAACACTCTTAGGCAAAAAATCAAGCTGATTTCCCCTTAGATTTAAGGATTTAAGTCTAGGCAATTGCACCAGATAATCTAGGCACTTTGGTTGTCGTCCTAATTGATTCCCCCTTAGATCTAATATTTCGATTTGGGGAAAATCAAAGATTTTAGAAGTGTCTGAGTTTGGTGCAAAAATGGGTTCTTGCCGAATAGCTAACACCATCAGTTGAGCATAAAGCTCCAAAGCTTGTGTAGTCCCATCTAAATCATCTAATCCCTCTGCCAATTTATACTCATTATCCTCTGTGTCTATTAGATAAAAATTCTCTGTATAACCATCCTTAACTGCTTTGGCATAATTTGTTTCTTCATTAAATGGTTCTATCTTTTTGTATCGAAAGTCGATCACTATATTTCCATTCTTATCAATAAATCCGTATAAACCTCTATTGTAAGCTAGGGCAACCTCTCCTTCATAAAAATAAAAGGCATCTACTATCTTTTGATTCTTGCTCATGGCTCTAGCAGCCTTATTTTGTTCTTTTTTTACATTCTCTAAGAGTCGCTCTAGCTCTTCCCTGCGTTTTTGCTCTGCTTCTAGTTTTTCCTGCTGCTCTGCTAACAATCGCTGTTGCGCTTCTTTTTCTTTGGCTAATCGCTCTTGTTCTTCAACAGCTTGTCGCTCTTGCAGGGAGCGCAAAATAGGTTCTACTAAGGTATCATGCGAAACCTCATAAGCCTTGCCCAAATGCGTGTTTTCGGGTTTTATCAAGCGTGTACTTAATAGTTTAGATAATAATTTAGCTCCAATGCCATAGCGTTTCAGTACAATTGATTCTGCCAAGCTCACCCTTGCTCCATCTATTATCAAGCCCTCTTCTATGAGTTTTTGTGCCAAAACCCGTTCGGCATTATCTTCTATAGATGCCATTTGATTTTGATAATAATTGTTCAGAATTTGCTGTATTCCCTTTTTACCTCCAATATCTGAAGTCTCAATTTTTTTGAGTTGTTCTTGGATTACCTTACTCTCTAAATACTGACAAATAATCTGCAACTGAAAAGACTCAATTTCCTCTCTTTTATTACTTAAATTTTGAATAATAGCTTCTATAGCTTCCTCAGAGTATTCGAAACAAGGAGACTGAAAAGTGTATGCTGTAGATTGTGCAGGGTGCAATATAGCTGCTTGTGCATTCTCCTTATTGAGCGGTAAGAGCTGATAACGGTTATTCAAAATCAATGGAATATCCTCACTCAAATGATCCAACAAACTCAAACGGTCTGAGCGTATTGCAAATATTATCTTCCAGTCTAAAGGCTGCGCCCATTTGAGGTGTTCAGCAGTTCGTTCCCTTCTAGGTATTTTTCGTATATCTTGATAAACAATTTTAGGTACACGTTCATAAATAAGATCTGCAATACAGTCTATAAAATCCTGCTGAGCTGCATTAGTATGTATAAAAAACTCTTCAAACTGGTCTAAAATCAAAACAGGTATTGCTGGCAAGTCATTCTGTTCGAACTCACAGGTTTTTAGATATTCCCAAAGCGTAGCTTCTCGCTCAGTGCCTATCATTTTTTGTAGGTGTGCTTCTACTTTTTCTGTCAACTGATGTTGCTGAACATGTGCTTCTACAACCCTTTTTAGCATTTGCATAGGACTTGTTTGAGCATCTTGGAAGCGAACATTGATTGGATACAAAACATCCTCCTTCAAAAAAGGCACTACTCCTGCATTGATCAAAGAAGTTTTGCCTATCCCTGATTTAGCAAATAACACTGCAAAGCGCTCTACTCTTATCAAACTATACAAATCCTCCGATTCTATAGCCCTCCCATAAAATTGGGGCGCATCTATCTCCTCAAAGGATCTAATCCCGGGATATCTGCGTTGTTCCTGATTATTATTATCCATTATATAGAAGTTAGTCTTTGTCCATTTTTATAATAAACAGGTCGCCCTCCTTCTGGGAACTTAAATAAACCAACCTGTGCCGTTGCCATTCCAAAAGCTTTATCATAAGTCTCCCCAGCCACTAATGCTGTATAAAACCCTTCAGAAAATTCAGTGGCCAAAGTATCGTCAATAGCATTATCCGTAGCTATTACATTAGGAATGTATTGCGCTATCACCTGTGCCTGTCCCTCGGAGTAGCAGGCATTGAGTAGCACACAACTTATCATACCACTAAACTGCCTAAATAGGTTGGCCAATTCTGTGCCTCCTACCAAGTCAGCTTTATCATTATCTCCATAAAAAACTAAACCTGCACGTCCTGTTCCATGCCCCGAAAAATGTACAATTTGAGGTCTATGTTTCAATAATAAACGTAGCAACTTTCTTTTATTAATATTCAGAATAGCTTTAAACTCAAAATCCTTAGCATTGGGCCCAGACTCTAAAACACTATCCACCACATTGGCTTCTTTTATCAATTTGAGTTGAGTAGTATCTTCTGGGGAAGAGGTCATTAGCATGACTTTGGCCTTGCCAGACACTCCAGGTTGAGGTTTATTGATATAAACCATTTCTTGAGCTATTGTTTGTTCCTTTCTAGGGTTTTCTACCTGCCATTTCTTAAATCCAGTCGATAATTCTTTCACAAATGCATGCACAGCATTGTCTACAAACCCAAAATTAAAAGAGTCCTTATAATAATCCTTTATAGCTTGAACAGAGGTTTGTTCATTGAGGTAAAATGTAGATGCTTTTTGATGTAGTTTCAGTCCCCGAAACAAAAGAGGCAAGCGCCAGTCATGCATATCAAAACCTAAAAAAAGATAGGTTTTATCTTCATCAAAATGTTTTAAAATTTTCTTGGGTAAGGTAGATGCATTTTTGAGCAAACCATCTATATAATCAACTTGATCTTCCTTGGTAATCACCATAGATTCTGGATCATTATAGTACCCAAACAAGTTGTAGATCAGTGGTTCTTCTATAGATTGATCAGGCACTACACCAGCTTGATTTCGTTGGTAATTATAGTGTAGTAAATGTGCTTTTTTGTTTGCCCCTTCAAAAGCCTGCTTCATATAATCATCCATCCCTGTATTGATGACTAAAGAAATGGGCAACTGTGCTAATTGCTCATATATAGTTGGTATATCATCCCAAAAATCACCAAACAAGTCTTGTATCTCACATCTAAGATCATTAGAATTTACATTTGGAATATTCTTAAGCCAACGCAAGGCGATATAAGCTAAATCTTTTCGATTAGCTAACTCATAACTAATAGCACTATCCTCTAGCTCATCTGCCAAAAGCTCTGAAAAATGATGTAGAAGGGTTACCTCCTCTCCTTTTTCTATTCCAGTAGCCAAATTAGGCCCCAAAATTAGGATACAGGCATTATTATTTAGATTCCTATAGATATGTTTCCATGCAGAACGCCTCAACTTCTGGCTTCTATCCTCTCTCATACAACTTAACTTTAGTTAGTTTTACCTAAGAACATGTTCTAAAATAGAGAAAAGCATAGTAAAAATGAAGATATATGGCCCTTGTATTTATTGTTTTATAAACTTTTGGTATTGAATATTATCCGAAGCACTGTAAAATAGATAATAAACACCAGCTTCTAAATTGCTTAAATCTACTTTTATAAGGTTAGTGTTTATCCTTCTATAAGGTAAACTTATACGCTGACCTGTTGCATTAGTCATCCAAATGTCTTCTATTTTAGATAGCATCAAATCTGCTTTGACCAATACATAATCCTTTGCAGGATTAGGATATACTTGCACACTTCTATTTTGCAAAAACTCTAAAGCCACAATATTGCTAGCACTTTTTCTACCATCAAAATCATGCTGAATCAGTCTATAATAATTAATACCTGAATTGGGAAAATCGTCTTGCCATTCATAGTGTTGAGCTACTGTAGTTGTTCCTGCACCATCTATACGTCCTATCTCTTCCCAAGAAATCCCATCTGTAGAACGCTGAATGCTGAAATATTCATTATTAATTTCTGTTTCTGTCAACCATTTCAATACTGCTTTATTTTGATCTTTTTGGCCTTTGAAATAAACCATTTCTACTGGCAAATCTACTGCTGTAAACCCAGCATCTACATCCGTGATATTCGATCCGCCTACTATTGTAACATTGCTACTAGTAGCACCTCTTAGTTCACCATTTATATTGGTTTCAGAAGCTTGATCGCTATCTGTTGGCTCAGAACTTCCTACAGCATTAGCTGGACTCATGAAAGGATATCGAGAGATATCTGGATTAACAAAAACTACTCTATAATTGCCTGCTGTAAGACCTGTAAAACTATAATTACCCGAAGCATCAGTCAACATTCTACCCACCAAAAAGCCACTCTCATCATATAATAATACATAGGCATTTGTAATTCCTACATCGGCACCTTCTTGTATTCCATTTCCATCCATATCATTCCAGACTTGGCCTGCTATACTACCTGAGTTGGCTACACTTGGACTACATATATAATCGGATTGATTGTTAGACAAACAAGATCCAGAAAGGGTAAATGCACAATAAGAACCTGTACTGCAATCATAGTTGGCCGCAGCAGTAGCTAAAGAAGCAGGAGTCAGAGAAGATCCAGCTGTTCCTCCTGAATTTGCTAAACCTGAATGGGTTTGACCATTATAATTATTTCCAGTAATTGTAGGAAAACAAGTTCCACACCCTGTTCCATTATTTCCGATTTGACCACTACTCGATAAATTATTTAAAAATGTATTATTGGTAATAACATAAGAACCTCCTCCTGATCTAAAATAAAAGCCTCCTCCTCTACTATTATTACCACTCAAAGATGAATTTTGATTAGCATCAAAAATATTGTTATGGTAAGTACCCTTTGTATAAGTAGACCATATAGCTCCACCTCTAGCTCCACCATTTCTTTCAAAAATGCAATTTTGTACAGTTACATCACAAAATAGATAATTGGAACCTCCTGAACGGCCAATTGTACCTATAGCACCACCATACACGCTTCCATTTGCAATGTTTTCATAAAAATGACAACCATCGATAAGAACAGTAGTTTGAATACTAGTACTATTTCCATCTACATAGATTGCTCCACCTCCATCTACAGCAGTAGAACTGCTAACCGAATTATCTATAAAATCTGCATCAGATACAATCAAATCACCTCCTATAGCTACATTTATAGCGCCTCCTTTCCCTGAAGCAGTTGCGTTATTTCCTGAAAAAACGCAACGAGTCACTTGCACAAAAGAACCTCCTCCTACAAATAAAGCACCTCCTTCACTATCTGTTGAGTTACAACCAAAGTCGCAGTCTTCGAATAAAATTCTAGAGCCTGCTGTTCCTGAGCCATCTACTCTTACTGCACGTGAGGCACTTCTTTCATTTGCAAGGAATTTGCAACGACGAAACGTAACATTGGAGCATCCAGTGAGTTGAACGGCATTTATGGCTGAACCATCACAACTTTCTATGACACAATCTTCAATAAGTACATTGGTACAGTTGTTAAGATTCATGGCTTTTCCCCAATCTCTCAAATAGATATTCTTAATAGTCAGACCATCCATATTCGAAAAGTTAGCCCAATGGGTAACTCCTGATCCTGAATTTAGATCTATAAAAGTTAAGCAACCACCTGTAGAACCTAAAATTTGTAAACCATTTTGGCCAGCTCCTACATCTAAAGTAGTTGCAACTTGATGCCCTAAGCAAGATTCATTTCCATTGTTATTATCATAATCAAAACTACCTATATAGGCATCTGGTTGGAGACTAATTACTTTATCAGTCCCTGCTGCTTCAGCATCTTGCACAGCCAAATTCCAAGAAGCATAAGGACTATTGGTTGCATTATTATCTTGACTAGTCCAAGAACAACTTGTAGGTGGGTACAATAGAGGATCCCAAGTTCCCATTGCACTAGAAGCTCCTACTCCTTGCACAGCAAAATCATAGATGGCCTCGTCTGCATCTGAATTATCAATAGTGATGCTGCCTGTGCTCAGTCCTGCGGCTATTGGCAAAAAAGTAACGGTAAAAGTTGCTGAATCACCTGCGGATATAGGCGAAGAAGGTGTTAGTGCTCCTATTGTAGTAAAATCTCCTGTTCCTGTTATGCTGTTGATCAATAAGTCTGCAGTTCCTGTATTTTTCACTATAAAGGTATGAACCTTTGCTCCTCCTCCTATAATTGCGAACTCAAAATCGGTACGATCTAGTAAAGAAGGTGTTAAATCTCCATCTGTTATTTCTTGGATATTCCCAAGCACTTCTATTTCTGCTTGTCCATATACCGTGGCGATATTGAAAAAGAAAAGGATGATCAAACTGATCCCTAAACATATTTTAGTAGTGTAATGTAGATTTCTTTTCATAGTTCTAGCTATTTTTTAATGTTTTTTTGTACTATCAAGCTTAAAATGGATTCCATTCCTGCTATTAATATTTAATAGATTCAACTATTTCAACAACTCATATTATTCTTACATAAGTAACTATTTAATAGTCTTTTCATTCTCCTCCCCCTTCTTTTATAAGATACAACAAGATAAATAGTATTTCATTTTTAATATTTTTATTATCCTACAAATAAGCTCATTTATTAGCTCTTATGAAGATTTTAATAATATGAATATAAAAACTAGAATTTCTAGAGAATTACAATTCTTTTTTCAAGTTTATATAAATATTATGCACATGTATCTTATACATTAAGATTGACTATAAAAGTTAAAGCCCCAGAACTAAACTTTAGTAGTGTAGTGCAATTGGAGAATTAGTAACCCTCCAATAATTTAACTTATTGAATGTAGTGGTTCAATAGGTTTTAGGTTGTCTGAACAAACTTGTTTAGGCAACCTTTTTTTATCAATTTTCTCAAAACAAATTTAACATTAGATCTAAATCTAGGATTAGATTTATTCATACCTTGTAGGCAGACAAAAACTTTAATTTTATTAAAAAAATATCTATGAGAAAATTAACTCTAGCACTTGCTTGCATGATTGGTACAGTAAGTTTTGCACAACAAAAAGATAAAGCTCAGTTCGAAGATGGCTTTAATGAATATTATCATAATGATATACTGAAGTCCTTTGAAGAAAAGAAAAAGGAAGAAACTTCCCAAAAATTCAAACTCGATGCTAGCAAAATTGATGCTCCCAAATCTGTAGAGGAGTTCAAAACTACTTGGTGTGAATCGCCAGAATCTCAGGGGAATGCTGGAACTTGTTGGTGTTTTTCGACTACCTCTTTCTTTGAGTCTGAGATCTATAGAACAACCAAAAAGGAGATTGCACTCTCAGAGGTCTACACTGTATATTGGGAGTATGTTGAAAAAGCTAGAGAATATGTACGAACAAGAGGCCGTTCTCACTTTGGCGAGGGTTCTGAGACTAATGCGGTAATGCGTATGATGAAAAAGTATGGAGCGGTACCTTTAAGTTCATTCAAAGGAAAAGAAAAGAAGCAAAAGCACCATAATCATGAGGGGATGTTTGAGGAGATGCACAAGCATCTAAAAAGTGTAAAAAAGGCTGCTGCTTGGAATGAAGAGGCTGTTATTAGTACAATCAAATCTATTTTGAATCATCATATTGGCACACCTCCTGGCAAAGTGACTTATGAGGGTAAGGAAATGAGCCCTCAAGATTTTCTGGCAAATGTGTGTAAGTTAAATACGGATGATTACATCGATTTTATGTCCCTAATGGAAAAGCCTTTCTATAAGAAAGGAGAATATGATGTTCCTGACAATTGGTGGAATTCAGAAGAGTACTACAATGTAGAACTTGATGATTTTATGAAGGTGATTAATAATGCTGTTGAAAAGGGATATTCTATCTCTATAGGTGGCGATGTTTCGGGAGCAGGCTATTTACCTAAAGAAGATATTGCCATTGTCCCAACTTTTGATATTCCTCACGAATATATTGACGATGCTGCTCGACAACTCCGATTCACAAATGGTTCTACCACAGATGATCATGCTATCCATTTAGTGGGCTATGTAGATAAGGATAATGGCAGATGGTATTTGATAAAAGATTCTAGTAGTAGTGCTCGAAATGGTAAACATAAAGGGTATTACTTCTATCATGAAAGTTATGTGAAGCTAAAAATGATGACCTTCACTATTCATAAGGATGCTGCTAAGGACATTTTGAAAAAGTTTAAATAAATAGATCATTCTATTCTAAGAATAAAAGGCTCCAAAACAAATGATTTTGGAGCCTTTTTTAGTACATCTACATGTGGTATTTATTCACTTGAACTCAGCGATAAATACTTGATGCTAATTTTTTTATATCTTATTGCTTAATCGTAATATCTATTCGGTCTTTTTCGTTATATGTAACGATTATTTACTTATGTATTATGTCAATATTGTTTATCTCCAATTATAAACTCTTGTGATTATGAAACTCCAACTCCTTCTCATTCTACTTTTAACTACTGTCCTTCATTTTAACCTAATAGCTCAAGCTGATAGCAAAGTGTCTGTAGGTGTTGCCTCCTACCAAAGTGAAGACTATGAAAAAGCTATTGAAAACCTTAATACCGCATTAGCAGATCCCACACAGCTAAAATCTAAAAACGTCCCTAAAGCTTACTATTATAGGGCCATGAGTTATTTAGCTATTTTCAGAAAATTTGCTATAAAAAAGAATGCTGAAGGTCTAGAAAAATATCACAATGCAAAACTTGATGCTTATAATGACCTAAAGCAAGCCAAAGAAAACGACTCCAAAGGGAAATATAAAAGTTTGGTTGAAAAAGAAATTCTTGACCTTTATCCTCCATTATTGAATAGTGGGCTATACTTAGTTTCCTCAAGTTATGATAAGTCATTGACAGCAAGCAATAAACAAGCTATCCATGATTTAGCTGTTCAATACTTAAATGTTTGCATTGAAATTAAGCCTACAAATTATTATGCCTATGAATTTTTAGGGCAACTCTATCATAATAAATATTTTGGCGCAGAATTCAATGAAGAGGGCCTTATCAAGGAAACCTTACCTTTGTTTCAAAAAGCTTTGGAAAATGCCCAAGCTGACAAAAACCGTAAGCCAGATCAACTGATTACTTATACCTGTTATCGGTTAGCATTAATTCATCGTTATGCTAAAAAAGATTTAGATGTAGCCTTTGAGTACATAACTCTAGGCAAAAAAATATTAGAAGAGGAGCATCAAAAACTAGTTAATAAAAAACAAGAGCATACTGATGCAAATTGGGCAAAAGTAGAGCAACAATACAACAATTGTCTGGCTGATATGAATGCCTTTGAATTAGATTTGTATCTTAATTCACCTGAGAAACTAAAAGAAGCATTGACTAAATTTGAAGAGGCCATAAAGAAAAGACCTAATGATGACATCGTTCATATTGCTTATGCTCAATTATTAGAGAAAGTTGATGTTGAAAAATCAATAGCTATCTACAAAAAGGCAATAGTTATCAATCCTGAAAGCTTCATGGCTCATTTCAACCTTGGAGCAGTTTATAATAATATTGCTAAGGAGTATTATGACAAAGCAAATGAAGAAGAGGATTATGATAAAGCAAAGGTCTGGCAAAAGAAAGTTGATGAATCTTTTAAACTTGCTTTAGCCCCTTTTCAGCAAGCTCATGAAATAGATCCTACAGACCTTTCAACAGTTCGTGCATTGAAACAAATAACGATTAAATTAGAAATGATGGAAGAGTATCAAAAATATAAAGCCATTGAAACTGAGTTAACTAAAAATTAAACAATAAAATTCTAAAATAGAATGAAGATACAGACATGTTGGATATTGGGTTTGGGTATGTTATTTTTAGCTAGTTGTTCTAGCACAAGAATCGCTTTTCAGTCAGATTGCTCAACCATAGTCTTCGATCTCAAAAAGGGCATGCTCAACAATACACTTCCTACAGCGTCTCAAGAAGAAGTCAAGAAGGCTTTCACTTGTCATACTGGCTCTACAGAAGATGGCGAGAGATATAATTGTGGAGGTGGTGTGTTTTTCTTGAAAAATGATTTTTTCTTTTATACTGGCAGAGATTATATAGAAGTTCGGGCTAAATATACTGGTCGTTTTCAACCAGATATTTCATCAATTTCTCCCAAAAACATAGAAGAAGAGCTAGGCAAGGCTGCCTTAAAACCAGATGAGAACACCTATTTTTTTAAACGAAAGTATGGAACGCTTAGGGTTGAGTTTTCTAATGGGAGTTTATCTCTAGTGGCTGTGCATTATACAACACCTAAAGAGGTTGATCTTTGTCGATAAAAGAGGGTTTAATCTACTGACTTTTTGTCTTTTTTTGTGGGTGGTATTGGATCTACCACGATTCATCAAACACTCCTATTTCATCGACCTTTCAGTACACTTTGGATCGGCTACAGATCTATAGTTAGATCCTTTATTTAAGGCAAATAATGCTAAACTGTTCTATTAATTTTTGAATTTTGGAATTTGCTATCCTTATTTCTACTTCCAAATAAAGATACGCCAAGACATTTTTGCTTCTATGACTGCTCTGTTTTCTTTTGGACTAGGGTTGTATACTAAGAGTATGTCTAAAAATTAAAAATGTTAATTATCGATACAGTTTAATAAAATCATGTGTGTTTAAACGCTTAAATTGAGAAAGCTCTATTGCTCATTGAGATATTATTAGATGAACTAATCTCTTGTTTTGTTAAACTTGAATACTGTTAAGACCTTAAATAATATCTAGTAATATTCAAAATTACGATAACCTGATAGATGATAACCAACTAAGATAATTGCTACTGCTGATCCATTAAAACTTAGTTCTCGAGTTGTTTTACTTGTGTGAATAAACAGGCTGTTTTTTTAGACTGATAAGCCCCATAAGCTTTTAGTAAATCATCTATTTCTATAAATAAGCCTATCATTTTTTCGGTTCTTTGACAGTTTTTGCCAAAACTAGGATTTGTAAGCAAAAACTCTAAATTTAAAATGCTGAAAATTGGTCATATTAAAAGTAAAGCGTTTTACTGTTCTCAGTAAATTATTAGTTCCTTCAAGAGCAGCATTTGAT
>JAAEPD010000151.1 GCA_024222455.1 Aureispira sp. | reverse complement strand
ATGTTAAACTCAAAAATTTTTTATCGTTTTGATAGATTGTTGCATAATTCATCATATCTAGCAATATAATATTTTTTACATAAATTTCCAGATGCTCGCATGTGCGTGTGTGCGGTCTGATTTTCACTTACATAATCTTTATTATTTTCGTCCCAAATACTGCATTCTAGAACCTGTAACAATAGCATCATTAGGTATAGAGCGTACCACCTCTAATTTATCCAAAATCCATCGAGCTTTGGTCAAAACCAATTCTTGAGCCTTAGTGCTAGAAATAGCCTTGCCTTTTAAGACAACACCTTCTTCTTTAGAAACACTAATATAGTGTGCCTTCAAGTCCTCCTGAATAGCCACTGCATAGTCTATAGTGTGATTCCCATATTGTATATTAGGCATCTTTATTTTTTTTGAGTACATCCACTAATTCCTTGGCTTTTGCTTTAGCAGCAGCACGTTCCAGTTTCGTTTTTAAGAAGCGTAAGATTTTAACCTCTATATCTTTTTGCACTCGCCCCTTAGTTTCCCAAGCTATGATATTGAGCTCCCCACTAATAAGATCAAACAACGTTTTGGTTGCATCCTCTGCATCCTCTTCAAAGATCGTTTTCATACTAGTATAAACAGCACGTTTACGTTCCGTATCAAAACCTTTAGATTCACCCTCTTTTTGCTCTTGGATAATCTCGTCTTGTATAGCAGTAAATGCTTTTAGTAAGTCTGTTTGAGTAATTCGATTTTCCTTTCGTTGTTCAAGTAGTTCCTCTAAACGTTGAGCCAAAGGCTTATAAAAGTCAGGACTTTTATCCATTCCAACTTTGATGGTATGTTTGAGATTATTACGCATCTTAAGCTCCTTGGTATTAGGAGAGGCATTCATAATCTCAGCTTTAAATTTATCCTTGTCAATAATTGATATAGGCTCCTCCAAAAGATTTTCTACACCTGTAGCTTTCAAGTGAGTATTGATTAAGCTTTGCAACATGTTACTCTCTTCCTTAGTGACTTTCAATTCCTCATCATCAGGAAAAGCATTTCGAGCTCGCAAGCGCAATTCATTAAACAACTTAAAGTCATTTTGATAAGGGATTGCCTTAGGATTAGGCAACACAATATTTATAGACTTATTGAAATCCTTGAGCAGCATCTTAAACTCATCTCGTTGATGGATAGGCTCTATAAATCTTAAAGCTTCATCTAAAAACAAATCTCGCTCATAGTTTCGATCTGTTTTTATCGATTTGAAAAAGCCTAAAAGCTTAGCATGATTGGTTTCTAGTTTAGGCAATTCTTCAAACAAGTTTTTTAGAATATCTTCTTTTTGCAAATCACCATCAAAAATTTCTAAAGCTTGAATTAGGTAAGCACTAATGCCATAGTAATCGACTACATAACCAGCATGTTTACCTTTTCTTGATCGGTTAACTCTTGCAATAGCTTATGTTCCTTGAGAGGTTTATCTATGTACAAACAAGAGGCAATAGGAGCATCATAACCTGTTAGAAGCATATCTGAAACAATCAAAAAAGCAGTATTGTCATATTTCTTTTTTCCCAAAAGGGCCGTTTGTTGTTCGTCTCCAAAAGGGAGCTTAAAATCTTCTGTGACTGTCTTAACTTTATCAGGAGCCATTACCCAAATAGGTTTTGGATTCTCTGGATGAGCTTTATTCCAATCCAAAGCTTGATAGTATTCTTTGGCGATAGCATCAGCTTTAGCAGAACCTACACTAACCACAACCTTTGACTCAAAATTATGATAGCCCATAGTACGAAGTAGGGTAAACATTTTTTGATATTGGATAGCTGCTTCCCGACCACTGCAAACCAGCATAGCTTTATGCCCATCAGGATAAATTTTCTGTCTATAGTGTTCTAATATATGTTTGGCTATCTCCTCTATTCGTCCTGAAGAGAATTGATATTTTTTCAACGCTTCTCGCTTGAGTTTATCTTGTTTTTCTTCTGACTTATCTCCAAATTTTTCTTTAAACTCTTTGTTGAGCTCTTCTTTTTTGACATCCATTTTAGCAATGCCTGCATCATAGAGCAGTTCTACAGTTGCCCCATCAGCTACTGCTTCTTTTATAGTATATTTATCAATATAATCACCTCCATAAAACTCACCCAAAGTTGATTTTTCCTCTTTAGAAATAGGTGTTCCTGTAAAAGCCACAAACTTAGCCAAAGGCAAGATAGTACGCATAAAGGAGGCCAAGAAACCATATTGACTACGATGAGCTTCATCTACCAAAACATACAAGTTTTCTTTTTTAGAAAGCTTCTCAAGTTTTATTTCTTCTCGATTAGTTTCTATCCATGAACCCTCTTGCAGCCGTTTGGTCGTTTTGATCAAAAAGCCATCTTTTATTTCTTTTTCGACTCTATAATTTCCTTGCTCTTCGAGTTCTGTTTGATCTTGGCTATTGGTTTTTTCTTTATCTGTTTCTTGAAATTTTTGGAGGGTAGTGGTAATAATACCTCCATAATCATTGCGAAGCAGTTGCTCTAAATGATAAACAGAACTTGCTTGGTTTACATTCTTGAAACCGACATTCCGAAAAGTATTGGTGATCTGTCGATCCAAATCCTTACGATCAGTAAGAATATTAAATCCATATTCAGGTGCTTGGAGTTTTCGAGTGATATAAGCCATAGTGAGCGACTTTCCACTCCCTTGAGTATGCCAAACTACACCACCTTTTCCTTTTTGGAGTTTCTTAATAGTTTTGTGAGTAGCTCTCAGTTGTTGGTATCTAGGGAGCTTTTTGATGGTTCGCCCTTCGTCTAATTCAAAAAGAATGAAATGACGTATTAGATCCAGCAATCTATCTTTTTGAAATAGGGTATAAAGCAATAAATCTTGGGCAGAAGGATTCTCTCCTAAAGCTTCTAAGTTATCCTCCTTACTTGGTTTATATACGGAGTAGAATTGTTTGGGGGCTTGTATGGCTCCATAGCGACCACCAACCTGCCAAATTCCAATACAAAATTGGTTGTAATGAAAAAGCTTTTCGGAGTTTTGTTGGTAATAGTCCAAGTCGCTATAAGCTTTGTCCCAAGCATTTTGAGCAGTAGGGGATTTGCATTCGATAACCACCAAAGGCAAGCCATTAACATAAATAACTAAATCAGGAATTGAGTGCTGATAACGCCCATGATATTTCATTTGGTTAACCACCAAAAAATCATTGTTTTCAGGGTTTTTGTAATCTATATATTGTACCAAATGGAAATCTTCTTTCCCATCAATAACCTGTTTTACAGTAAGTTCTTCCCCTCTCAAAAGCATCCAAATAGCTTGGTTGATTTCCATCAAAGAACTACCTTGAACTGTACTGATAGCAGTATAGGCTTTTTGTAGGTTCACCTTATTTATCCAAGGGTTTAGTTTTTGGATAGCCTGTTTTAGTCGCTTTTTGAGTAGGACTTCTGTTATATCCTCTCGTTCCTTATTTTGACTGCCATTCTGATATTGGTAGCCTAGTTGCTGCAAGAGCTTTATAGCAGGTTCTTCTGAGTATATGTATTCTGGGGAATCCATAAGTTTGGTTTTAATACCCTATGATGATTTTTTTTCTTCAATTCCCTCAAACAAAAAGTCTAGTATCTTTTGAACCTCTACCTCTTGTCGAGCTTTGCATTTTTCTACAGTCCAACCATCTTTGATTTCTGCAAGTTTTTTGACTATAGGAAACTTACTGTCTTTATATTGTCCTTGTTTAGTGTTAAATGAGCTATTAGATATAGATCTATTTTTATCAAATTCCAAAACTACAAGATTACCTAAGCCATTTAAGATAGAAGCCCATTCTGGTGAAGGTTCTTTTTGTGGAGTTCTAGGATGAATATGCTCAATGTCTATACCTCCAGCTTCAAAGTATTTGTGGTAATTACTTTTGGTATTTAAACCATTTTTTTCTTCTAACATAGCAGACAAGCGAGTCAATAGGTTTTTCTTTCGACTGGCTTCAAAAATGTCATTAGCCTTTAAACTAGAGGTGAGTTGATTATAACGCCACTCTTCATTTTTCAATTTTCCTAGAGCATCTTTGAGTAAAGCAAGTGTACTATCTTCAGTGGACCCAGGTTTCAAAATATGTCGAATTACATCATAACAAAAGGTCTTAGCTCTATTAACAACTTTTCGATAACGTATAGAGTAGATCAGTAAATATCGAATCAATAGTTTTGTGAAAGAATGAAGTTTTTTGAGTTCAAAATCCTCTTCGTTTTCATAAAAACTATACATATAAATAAATTCTAACAGTCTAAAAGGGCCATATCCAGACCACCAATATAAATAAGCATAGACTTGATGCTCGTAATGAGTAGCACTTTTGCCCCAGACTAGTTTTTGCCAAACTTGTCGAATCTTTACCAGCTTTTCTAAATCTACAAACTTGCTTTTCTTAAAATCAGCAATTTTCTCTTCTTGCAAAATCACTTGAAAAAGTCGCTCATAGAATGTGTTGTGTTTTAATGTCCTCTAAATGGTTTAAATCCTCCGTCTTCAGACGGAAAAGACTTAAGTCCTTGCAAATGGTTATCTTAGCAAGATGAAAAATTACACAAAAGCAAGTCATACGATTTATCATCATAGATAGCATATAGTGT
>JAAEPD010000150.1 GCA_024222455.1 Aureispira sp. | reverse complement strand
CACTATATGCTATCTATGATGATAAATCGTATGACTTGCTTTTGTGTAATTTTTCATCTTGCTAAGATAACCATTTGCAAGGACTTAAGTCTTTTCCGTCTGAAGACGGAGGATTTAAACCATTTAGAGGACATTAAAACCATTATCACAACAAAAAAATAGACCATGAAAGATTTTATGATGATTTTTATCAGCAAAAACTATAGTGAATTAGGACTCTCTCCACAAGAGATGCAAGAGCGCATGGGCAAATGGATGTCTTGGCAAGGAAAAATGGAAGCTGATAATATATTAAAAGGTGGACATGCTTTACATGCAGAAGTTAAGCATATTGTAGGAGCAGAACGCACCGTAATTGACAGAACTTCTACAGAGCTAAAAGAGCTTGTTGGCGGTTATTATATTGTATCAGCAAAGGATGCTGACGAAGTAGTCCAAATTGCACAAGGCTATCCTGATTACGATCTTGGTGGAACAGTAGAAATCCGTGAAGTTATGGTTTTTGATCGCTAGAATCTACCTCCTATGAGCAAAGACAAACTGATAGACCATCTTTTCAGACATCAATATGGAAAGATGGTCGCTATTCTCACACGCCTTTTTGGCTTGGAACATTTAGAAATAGTAGAAGATGCTGTTCAAGACACTTTCATAAAAGCGATGCTAAGTTGGCGTAGCCAACTGCCCGAAAACCCAGAAGGTTGGCTAACACAAGCTGCTAAGAATAGAGCTGTTGATCTATTTCGTAAACTTACTGCGGAGAAAAAAAGAGTGCCCAATATCATGAGCGGTCCTGCAAGCATGACCATTTCTGAATTGTTTTTAGATACAGAGATAGAAGACAGCCAGTTGAGAATGATTTTCACAGCCTGTCATCCAGAACTCAACCCTAAAGATCAAATTGCTTTTGCACTCAAGACTATTTCAGGTTTTAGTACCAAAGAAATTGCTGCGGCTTTGCTCCAAAATATTGAAACGATAAAGAAACGCCTTAGTCGTGCTCGCAAGTTAATTAAAACTAAAAAACTATCCTTTCAAATTCCGAATGCGAATGAGTTACCAGAACGATTAAATCGAGTATTAGAAGTACTCTACCTTATTTTTAATGAAGGTTTCCATTCTAATAAAAAGGAAGTTTTAGTGCGCAAAGAGCTTTGTGGTGAAGCTATCCGACTATGTCAAATACTCCTAAAAAACAACTATACTCGACAGCCCTCAAGCTATGCTTTATTTGCCTTAATGTGTTTTCAGTCTGCTCGTTTAGATAGCAAGTTGAATGAACTTGCTGAAATCATTGACCTCAAAAATCAAGATCGAAACAAATGGCATTTCCCGCTCATTCAGCTTGGGCATAATGCCATGCACAAGGCTGTAGAAACAGAAGAATATAGCAGCTATCACTTTGAGGCAGCTATTGTTTCAGAGCACCTCCATGCTCCTTCTTTTGAACAAACCAACTGGAATAAAATCCTATTTTGGTATCAAAAACTCTATGAGCTTCAGGCCAATCCTATTCTACTATTGAACATGGCTATTGTTAAGCTACAACTAAATGACTTTGAAGGAACTCAGCAGTTATTAGATTCTATCAATCTAAAGAAACTAGAACAAAGAACCTACCTTTACTATGGAACCTATGCCGAATATTACGCCCAAAAAGGTGAGTATAATAAAGCTGTTGAAAATATTGATCAAGCGTTGGAGTTAGTACACAACGAAGTGGAGAAGCAATATCTATTTAAGAAAAAAGCCTTGATGTGAGTAGAATAAGAAATTCATATTGAACTCATTTAAATGTTGAGTTTTTAATGGTTTCTAATTGTTAACAACTCCTGTTTTCGGTAGAAAGCTATATAAGGCGTTAATATATATTCTTAAATGAGTTCATTATACAGTATACCATTCATAGCTCTCATCTAGATATTCAAACTTATTCCCTAGTTCTTCCTGCAAGCTTTCAGGACTAGAATAATTCACCTTTGCTATCTTTTTGACAAGACCTTTAGCTTTCTTATTCTCATCATGTGTATGGACAACTTTAGTAGGATTCAACCCCTCAATTAATTCTAATGCAGCATTTTTGCCTGGATTGACAGTTCCTCCCAAAAAGAAAGGTAGTTGGAACAAAGAAAAGCCTGTCAAGAGTAATTTAGTTTTATACTCTCCTAATATACTCAAATGTGCTGAAGTTAGGTTAAATCCATGTGGACAATAAACAACAATATCCTGCTCTTTCCGAATAATTAGCCCATCAAAGGCAGCCGAAAGTTTTTTGGTAGAAGCCAAATAACTAATTGCTAAATCTCCAAAATTCATCCATTCTCTAGACAAGAGATTTGGTAAACTTTTTATATCTCTGCCAGGTAACTCTTTATTCAAACGTTTATGAGCTTTAGGTGTACCTAAAATTGGTACTTCTTTTAACTCTTTTAAGGTTTGCTGATGACAATGATCAGAAAAAGGCTGAGAAATTAAAACAGCATCATACCTCCCCAATCTTGATACCGCCATAGATGGAGTCGTATGCCATTGTTCGTTAAACCAACTAAATCCATCTACCTCTGATCCTAACAGCCAAGGGTCTATCAATACTGTTGTATTTCCCCAACTAAGCTGCCAACTACTATCCATATTGAGTCTACGAATTTTAAGCATAATTTAAGTTTTATTTTGACTCATCCAATACAAACACACCATCCTTTAATAAATACTTCTGTACACCTATTTTGATTGTTCCCCCATCTTTCACTTCATGTATATTTTCATAATCTTGATATCGAGTATGCAAAACTCCTTTAGTTTGATAAACTAAATTCAAATATTGAGGATGGACTTTTGCCCACTGTGGACAAGAGATCACATGAATTGGCCGATCTATTTCTTTATGTAATTCATAATCTCTCATTTCAGAATTACCATCAACAATCAACACAGTTACATGGTGTGGTTTATTAACATTCAAACCACTAATTAGAGCTTCCATATCATTTTCAAGTGGAGTTTCTGGATTCGGATTTCTACGAGTAATTGCTGTACAAAAAGTATTGTACACAGCATCAAACCCTCACTCACTATCTGCTTGGTATACGCCACCTGTTTGCCCTATCTTTTTCTCTATTTCGGCAGTTTTATCTCCATCATTAAAAACCGTAAAATGCTTTATTATCTGAGGATATCGACGATGGAATCCCAATAACTGTGCATCAAACACCGTCATTCCTAGAGATATATCAGTAACAACTAGAGCTGTTTTCCATTTATTCCGATGTCGTTTTAGTACATCCCAAACTGTCCAATCTGTAACAGCTGTAGATACACGTCCACCACCATCACTATAAACAGGGCAGCCATACATTTCTCCATCATGCCACCTTCCAGGAATAACTATACCTCCAAATGTGTCTATTTCTACTTCACGCTCTCTAAATTTGGCTATCCTTTCTTTTTCTTGGTCTCTTAAGAGTTGTAATCGTTGTCTTAATAAAACTAATTTACGTTTCAACTTATCCAAATCTATATTAAACCCTTGTATTTTTAATAACTCTAGGCCTGGTAGTAATCTAGAAATTTGGTCTATTTTCCTTTGAAGTTTAGCTATTTCCAATTGCCCTTTTGTCATACTTTTTTCTAATGCTGACTTTGTTACTACATCCTCTTTTTTAGTTGGTTTAGGTTTCTCTTCCTTAGCTTTTTCCTTTTTTGTATCCGATTTTGTTTTATTGGTATTAGAATCCTCAGAGTTTGTTTTATTAGACTTGTTATTTCCAGAATTATAGGATTTTCCTGAATTTGAACTTGTGGCAGTTGATGCTCCAGTACTCCCAGAGTTGGATGCAGATGTTGTTGTATTAGCAGATGACCTACCACTTTTTCGCTTGCTTCCTGTACGCTCCTTTTTCATTCCTCTTCGCATTGCAAAAGCTATCCATTTACCTACAGATTCTAACTCTTTTTCATTTTCAGAAATTTCCTCTACTCTACAATGAATAATAAACCCATGAAAGGTTTCCTGACAAGCCTCTCTTGATTGACAATTGGTATGAGCCTTAATACTCCATTCTATATCCATCCTTGTAAATAGACTTGGAAAAAGTTGGGAAAGTTGAAGCAAGCGCTTCCTATTTAAATCCTGCTGAGAAAAGCTGGAATGTGTAATGTATTTAGAATGGACTAGCTCTATTTTATAAACCTTTGCTAGTTGGTCTGCTGATATAATTTCCTCTGCCAAGAAATCCTTTTGTGCAAAATCCATAGATAAAAAGATCAAATTAGAATCTTGTTCATTTGTCTCTAAAGAATCTACATAAATAGTTTCTAATGATAATAAATCATCAATTATGGGTTCATTTTCTTGCCCAAAGACTTGGCTAGCATAAATTAATACAAAAAAAAGGTAGAATATTCTCATAGTATATTTTTAACTAAGAGCATGTTTGGATTTTTATTTTGTAGGCGAAAAAGTGAGATTTTAGCATCAAAAAAGACAATTTTGAGTTTAATAGCAGGGCTATTGGACGAAAAATCAACGATTTTTGAAGTAAAAAGATCTTTTTTCCAGCCCAAATAGAAAAGTCCAAACACGCTCTAAACATTTGGTTGTACTTATATTAACGTCTAGTTAATAGCTATTGGTTGGGCAATCTAGCCTTTACCACCATTCCGAATATCTATGATTTGAGCAGTAATACTGACTGCAATTTCAGCAGGCGTATCATTTTGAATAGGAAAACCGATAGGCATATGTATGCGCTCTAAAAGCTCAGGTGCAAAACCTTGCTCTAATATAGATTTATGGATAGCATTGGCCTTAGATTGACTAGCCATTAAGCCAAAATATCGAAAGGGTTTATCTATCAACTGACTCAACACCAAAATATCTAAAGCTCTAGAAAAGGTCAAACTTATTATAAAATCATGTTTGGTACAAGACACTACTTCTGCTACATTTTTGTAAGAGGTAATTATTTTATTTTGATAATAAGACTCATACCCTTCTGTAGATAAATCTGGTCGATTGTCGATCAATGTTACATGATAATCCAACAAAGAAAACTGCTTGCACAAGGCTAATCCAACGTGCCCTGCACCAATAATATAAAACCGCTCCTTAATACCAATTACATAGCGATAAGACCAATCCTCTTCACTCCTAAAATTATACACTGTCTCACTATTGCCTTCCCCCAAGTCCAAACTAATCTGACCATCAGACTTAAAAGTCAATGAATATAATTGGCCACTTTTGCAAGCACTTATTATTTTCTGAACTAAACTTAGCTTTGTAGCATCTAAAAAATAGGAAATCACTACCTGCTCACCCACACAAGACAAACCAGACCACAACTCTCGTCCAACAGAAGGATCATGCACTAACCGCTGCCAAAGTACCTTTGGCATTTGGGTATGGAGTTGTTTTTTTCTTTTTTCCACCAACTTATACTCCATTGCACCACCACCTATAGTTCCAAACATGCTTGCATCTTCAGCCACCATCATTTTGTGGCCTTGTCGACCAGGACTACTTCCATTACTTAGGGTAACTAGCAACACAGCTACCTTTTGCCCCAACTTTAATTTAGCTTCTACAGTCTCCCAAAAATTTAACTCTTCCATAAACATTAAAATAGCAAAGCCACAAAAACTGCGACTTTGCATTAGTATTATATAAGTTTTAATTCTTAACAATTAAAACCCAATTTATCATTATCAAATTAAGCATTTCTTCTACCTTCCAAAATACGATAGAATGAGCGACTCTGTATTTCCTCCAATGTCAAGCCTGTAGCCATTGCCTCTTCTAGCGAAATAGCTCCACTATTCATCCCTTTCAAGAAATAATTTAACAATCCCTGTCCAGTAGCTGCATCATCAAAAATATCAGTAGTCAAGGTAGCTCTAGCTGCTTTCTCCACAAAATTGGTCAAACGAGCTGCTGCATCTGCATAACTCTCCAAAAAGAAGGCATAAACAGCTGCATAACGCACAACTAACTGTGCTGGATGCAAATCCCAACCTTGGTAGAAACCATTCCAAAGGGAATGACGAACATGATCGTATCCCATTTTCCAAGCACGATGCACAGTCTTAGTATTTTCTTCCAACTCTCCAAAACTTAGATTCTCCCCACGATGTGGCCCTACAGGCATTACGTTAGTAGCACCATCCGAAAGCCAAATGCCTGTGTGAGATAAGGCGACCTTAGTTACATGGTGTGCAAAATCACAAACAGGATGATCCATAGTTTGGTACTTTGCCGTAATATTGCAAGAAGCTGTATAGTCATAAGTCCCGAAGTGACAAGCGATCAAGCGACCTTTGCCTGCTTTCACAAAATCCATCAATGGGTTTTTGCCATCTTCGTTCATAATCGCCTGAGTAGTTTCGACCATCATCTCCATTTTGAGACTTCCAGCTTCCATACCATTCGCTTTCTCCAATATTTCGAATAACTTAACTAGAGATTCTACTTGAAAAGGGATTGTTACTTTAGGCAACATCACCACAAAATTCTCAGGTAATTTACCACCAGTAAGTCCAACTAATGTGCTCACAAAAATATCTAAAGTACGAATACCTCTTCTTTTCAAATCCTCTGTAAAAGGTTTGATACGTATTCCTATAAATGGAGTCAACAGTCCTTCTTTCATACCTCTAGCTACTTCCTCTGCAGCACGCACAGCAGTAGCATCTTCTTCCTCATCGCTACGGTTACCAAAACCATCTTCAAAATCGATTCTAAAATCCTCTACAGGTTCACTTTCTAGCTTTTGAATCAACTTATTGTAAACAGTATAAGCCAACCAATGTGTCTCTTTCTTACGCTCTTCCTCGCTCAAGTTGTCCAAACGATCTTCCAATACCTCAATATCACCAACAGACTGTGGCAAATGCTCCCAGCCTTCTAGTTTTAATACACGTCCCAATACACAAAAATTAGGCGCATAAGCTTCTAAAGATTTCAAGGCACCTCTTCCCAATTTTGCACCAATACCTGCATCAAATAAATTAGCACCACCATACACTGTATGTATAGGTTGGCGATCAGCTCTATCGCTAGGATAAGTTTCTTGAAAAGCACGATTATGCGTTTGCAGATCACTGAGAATACCTGCTTTTAAATCTTCTGATATAGATAATTTCATGATGTTATTTTCTTTTCTGCTCTTAATTGAGTAGTTGTTAAAAAATCAAAAGCTATTGGAATGCTTCTTTTTGCTCAGATGCTATTTTCTTCGACAAACTTTCTAACTAAAAGCCAGTCTATCAATCTACTATACATCTAAACCCTCATAAACTCTTAAACCTAGTTGCTATAACTAAGCAGTAAGATATTATAAATAATGGTTTTATTTTAGTACTTTGTTTATAAGTTTGCTAAAAAAATCTTTAGCTTATTAAAAAAAGACACATGAAGATTTCTGTTTCGTATTCATTAAAATGGTTGATAGTCATTAGCTTGTGTTTAGGAGTTACTACCTATTCTCAACTACAACCTTTGTTATCAAGTGCTGAATTGGAACAACAACCAATCTATACTTCTATACAAGAGATTAAACAAGCTTTTTCAGATAGTCAAAAAATTTATAGAATACACCTTATTGGAACAACTTTGGAGGATGGAACTGACGAAAAACTATATAAATTACCTAAAATAATTTATAAACTTCGTCATTTGCAAGAACTTGTTTTAACTGATAATCTTATCTATGGATTACCTACAGAATTTACTCAGTTAAAAAACCTACAAAAACTTAACCTAGAGAATAATGGGATACAGCAATTTCCTAAAGGCATGGATAAACTCCAACATTTAGTTTATCTTAATTTAGCAAAAAATGATATAAGCAAATTCCCCCTCCCTATTTGTAATCTTTCAGAACTTCAAGAATTAATTCTTACTAATAATTCACTAAGCGATTTA
Organism: Aureispira sp.; assembly: GCA_024222455.1. Lineage (GTDB taxonomy): Bacteria > Bacteroidota > Bacteroidia > Chitinophagales > Saprospiraceae > JAAEPD01. The sequence goes on along the minus strand of JAAEPD010000150.1, from coordinate 3,128 downwards.
CCTCTAGAAATTGGGCAGCTTCAAAAATTAACCTATTTAAAAATAAACAGGAATAAATTAGCTACAGTCCCTTCAAGTATTGGAGAACTTTCAATGTTGAAAATACTAGATTTTCGTTACAATGAACTATCTACAATTCCTCAACTTATTTTAGACAGTCTTCAAGTACTAAAATTAGATTTCAATAAATTAACAGCTCTACCCTCTTCTATAAAAAATCTTAAAAGTTTAGAATCCCTACATTTATCTAGTAATCAATTCATAACCTTTCCAAAGGTCTTAGTCGAATTAAAACAACTAAAAAAGTTAGATATTTCCTCTAATCAAATTCAAGAATTAGCTGCAGACTGGGGTAAATTAACCCAATTAAACACATTAGATTTATCTAGCAATCGTATTACAATACTTACTGAAAACATTTGTAAGTTAACTGCTCTTAAAAAACTATCTATTAATAATAATATACTAGTAAGCTTACCTATATCTATCCACCAACTCAAGACAATAGAAGCTTTAAAGGCTCAAAACAACAAAATAACTACTTTACCCAAATCTTTTGGAAATCTCAAAATGCTCCAAGTTCTAGATTTTAGTAATAATAAACTAACTCAGTTTCCTAAAGAATTGACAACACTCCAAAGTCTAGAGTATCTTGACCTCTCATTTAATACATTTTCTAACCTCCCTGAAAGCATTTCTAATCTAGTTAATTTAAGAGTACTTAGATTAATGGATACACAACTTAGCAGCCTACCTCAAAGTATTGGTCAACTACAAAAACTAGAGGATATCGATATTATGGCCAATAAAGTAACTAGATTACCTTCAAGTTTTGTACAACTGACTCAACTTAAAAAATTAAATGCTAGAACAAACCAAATCCAGAAAATACCGGAGGATATTCACAACTTACAAAACCTAGAAGTATTAATATTTCGCAAAAACTTAATCCCCTCAATTCCTCTATCTATAGGCAAACTTCACAAACTTAATGTACTTGACTTAAAAGATAATAAATTAACGATTGCGGTAGCAGAAATTGGGAAACTTCAGAACTTAAAGGAATTAGATTTGAGCAAAAACAAAATCACTCAAATCCCTTCTGAAATATTACAAATTGAAAGCTTGACTCACTTAAATTTGTCAAAGAATTCTTCACTTGATCTAAAAGGGGACCTTTCTAAATTAAAAAACCTTCAAAAGTTAGATTTGCATACTAATAATTTAACTAAAATCAGTGCAAATTTATCGAGTCTTCAAAAACTGAAGGAAATAAATATAGAAAATAATCAGTTGACAGAATGGCCAAAAGGTATTCAGCAACTACCCAACTTAAAAATAATAGAAGCGGGGTATAATCAACTGACTCTAATTCCTGATCTAAGCAAATTAAAAAATCTTCAGTTTCTATATTTAAATAATAATCAAATACAACAACTTCCAGAGGACTCCTCTCAATTAAATTTATTAAAAATGCTATATTTGAAGGGAAATCCCTGTACAACAGATGAAAATGCATCTGAACAAATTCAAAAAAAATTGCCCCATGTTAATACCGATTTATAAAACCTCATTCATTCATAATTAAAACAGTTATACTATGATCAAAAATTTATTACCAATTCTTGTATTGGTATTGTCCTCTATTAGTATGGAACTCTATGCTCAAAATGTAGGAATAGGCACCAATACACCTACTGAAAAAATTCATGTAGTAGGTAACGCAAGAATCACTGTTCTGAGTGGTGTAGGTACTCGAATGGTGGTTGCTGATGCGAATGGAGTACTCGGAACTCAAGCTATTCCTGCTGGCGGCGATATTACTTCTGTAACAGCAGGTAATGGCCTTATCGGTGGTGGAGTATCTGGTGCTGTAACAATTACAGCGGATGCAGACAATGGTCTTTATGTTAACGCTGGAGCAGATAAAATTCGATTAGGGGGACCTTTAGTGGAAGCTACATCTATTACTCATAACAACTTCACCCTAACTCATAATCTATCTGGTAGTGGTGATTTCCTAATACAGGATAATGGTACTAACACTTTCTTAATAAGAGATGATGGTATTGCATTCCAAGGAGATGATATGTATTGGAGAGATGGAAATACAGGAGGAACTAACTTAATGAGTGTAGTAGATGGTGGAAGTGGAAATGATGGAGTTCTAAATATCTATAGAGATAATGCTGCTAATCATATTATCAATGGTGCTGGTCTAACTGTTTTTAATGAAAACAGCTTCGATCAAAATTTTCGTGTAGAATCCAATGGTAATGCTACTATGTTATTTGTAGACGGAGGGGTCGATCGTGTGGGTATCGGAACTGCTACATTGACACAAACTCTTGATATTGATGGAAATGCCGATGTTAATTCTGGTACTTATTTTGTTAGGGATCTTGCTAATGCTACTTATGGAATTGGATATGCTACAGAAGGTGGTGCTGAGATGACCATTTTTGCTGATCAGTTTCTTGATTTCACAGAGTCAGATGCGAACACATTGACAATGCGTATGGACTTGAACGCAAGAGAAGTTGGTATCCGAACCAATGCTCCAACTAGGGCATTAGATGTGAATGGAACGGTTCGTATACGTGGAGGTGCTCCAAACACAGGTGATTTGCTGATGGCTCAAGATGCTAATGGTAACGCTACTTGGTCTAATGCAGGTTATGGAATGGTTCCAATTGGTTCTATTATAGCTTGGCATGGCAATATTGGTGGTGGTATTGGTGGCTTACCTCCAGGTTGGGTAGAATGTGTAGGTGGTACAGTTAATAATGCTGCTAGCCCTATCAATGGTCGTCCAATTCCAAACTTAAATAATAATACTACTTCTAAATCTGGTGACGCATCTAGAGGTCGTTTCTTAAGAGGAAGTACCATTAGTGGCCAACTCCAAACAGATGAGTCTAATAACTTTCAACAATACCATCAGGATGATAGTGACGGTGGTCCTAACAATGTAACAGAAACTATTGATGATGATGGAAATTGGACACAATTTATGGGAGATTTGAATTCTAATGATCGTATGCGATTTAGAGCTGCAGGAGTAGAGACAAGGGTAACTAATATGTCTGTTCGTTGGATTATGCGTGTACAATAAAAACTAAAAACTT
>JAAEPD010000149.1 GCA_024222455.1 Aureispira sp. | reverse complement strand
CCCCTCCATTAGAATTATGAATACTGGTCCCTACATTATCTACAAAAGTACAGTTGGTGATTACAGAGCTGTTACTTCCTCCTTGATACGTTCCATTGCTAATAGCTGATCCAGATACACTAGTATTTTCATAAAATAAACAGCCTGTAATTGCAGAATTAACAGCACCATTAAAGTTAGACATATTGGAGATAGCACCTCCATAAGTTGCCATATTCCAACGGAATATACAGTTTTGGATAGTTGGGCTAGAATTGCCAGAATTCATACCATTGTTTGCAATCCCTCCTCCTCGATTGTAGGGGTAAGTCGTACCATTTGCATTGCCATCTTGGATCACTAAACCTTCTAAGGTCAGCGTAGTTGCTGCATTTTCTAAATAAATTACATTATAACTATTATCACTATTATCCCCTTGTGTGCCTAGATCACCACTCAAAATGGTTTTATTTAGTATTGGATTTTGTGCTCCACCGCCTGTAGGATAACCGCCTTTGAGTACTATATCTTTGTTGATATAAAAGGTGGCATCTCTACCTGTTGAAGGGTTTCCCATTTGGTCTTTGGATGGCAAATAACTTCCCTGTGCAATCAAAATATGATAACCTGCATTGGCCGAATCTATCGCTTCTTGGAAGCTTGTATAAGCATTAGCCCAAGATGTGCCATCATTGCTACCTGTTGCATTGATGTCTACATAAATTTTTGGGATAGGCTTATACTCCCATAACTCAATCCCATCTATCCCATTATTAGCATTAAAATAGAGCTTATTGTTAAAGGCTGTTAAGTTTTCTGGTTGAGAGCTGTTGCTACCAGAATTAATATCGGCAACGATACTTGGTGAATTGGTCCCATCGTACTCCCATAACTCAATCCCATCTATCCCATTATTAGCATTAAAATAGAGCTTATTATTGAAGGCTTTTAAAACATTTGGTTGAGAGCCGTTACTACCTAAATAAATATCGGCAACGATACTTGGTGTATTGGTCCCATCATAGACCCATAACTCCTCGCCATTTACGCCATCATTAGCACTAAAATAGAGTTTATTGTCAAAGACCTCAAAAAAACCTGAATAAGAGCTACTACTACCCAAATAAATATCGGCAACCATATTTGGCGCATTGGTCCCGTTATACTCCCATAGTTCCCGGCCATTTATCCCATCATCAGCACCAAAATAGAGCTTATTATTAAAGGCAGTTAAAAAATATGGAGAAGAACCGCTAAAACCTACTCTAATATCGGCAACCATACTTGGCGTATTAGTTCCATCATAGCCCCATAATTCTCTACCATTTATCCCATCATCAGCACTAAAATAGAGCTTATTGTTAAAGACTATTAAAGACTGTGGATAAGAAAAGCTAAAACCTGGATTAATATCAGCAACTAAACTCGGCGCATTGGTTCCATCATAGACCCATAACTCAAACCCATTTGTTGGACCATTAGCACTAAAATAAAGCTTATTATTAAATACGGTTAATCCAGCTGGAGAAGCATGGTTAGCCGTCGGATTGATAACAGCAACCAAACTTGGTGCATTGGTTCCATCATAGACCCATAACTCCTCGCCATTTACGCCATCATTAGCACTAAAATAGAGTTTATTGTTAAAGATGGTTAAGTTTCTTGGTTGAGAGCCATTACTGCCTGAATAAATATCGGCAATTATACTCGGCGAATTGACTCCATCATAGACCCATAACTCGGCGCCATTTACGCCATCATCAGCACTAAAATAGAGCTTATTATTAAATACAGTTAAATTAGATGGAGTAGAATTACCACTACTGTTAATATCTGCAACTAGCCCAGTTTGGGCTGTAGTCAAGGTTGTCATCAGTAGACAAAAAAACAATTGAAAACAACGTATTTTGTTCATGATTTTATTTTTAAGGATTAAAGGGTTATGTTAATATATTTAATTTAAGTAACAGAGCATAGTAATAGGGAACTTCCTAAAAAGGTGATAAATAGGTGATTTTTGATGTGGTAAAGATAAGGAAGTTGTAAGCCCCAAAATTGCCAAATTTGGCATCTTTTAGGACAAAAGGATCAATAAAGACCCATTAAGGGTACTCAAATACTATGGACTGAAAGTCCCACAAGTTTCGGCTAAAGCCGACTAAAGATTTAAACTGAAAGTTCATTGAAATCATTCTAGAATGAAATTCTCATCGCCATTTGGAGATTCTTTGTGATGATCCAAATATTCCTGAAGTAGTTCGTCTGTTATATTTCCTACACTCCAACAACCATAGCCTATTCCCCAAAAATGTCCACCCCAATAACGCATTCTTGAAGTAATTTTCTTGAACTTCTCCCTTTTAATGTCCTCTAAATGGTTTAAATCCTCCGTCTTCAGACGGAAAAGACTTAAGTCCTTGCAAATGGTTATCTTAGCAAGATGAAAAATTACACAAAAGCAAGTCATACGATTTATCATCATAGATAGCATATAGTGT
>JAAEPD010000148.1 GCA_024222455.1 Aureispira sp. | reverse complement strand
CACTATATGCTATCTATGATGATAAATCGTATGACTTGCTTTTGTGTAATTTTTCATCTTGCTAAGATAACCATTTGCAAGGACTTAAGTCTTTTCCGTCTGAAGACGGAGGATTTAAACCATTTAGAGGACATTAAAATATTGGTGCTATAATAATACTCTGAATAACCATAACCTTAGGGAGAGCCAAATTGACTCTCTTTTTTTTATTCAGCTATAGGATCATCTCCATACATATATTTATACAAATTTAGGTTAGGTTGCATATGTTCATCAACATATTTTCGGGCGGCTTCTTCATCAAAATCACCTTGCTGAGCATGAGCAGAAAGTTCATCTAGGATACCAATACCATTAAACACCACTACATCTATAAGATAATGCCCTCTACGACCACCTGTGATCTCTTCGGTCAAAGATAAACTCATATTAATATAATAATAAGCCTTTTTCCAATCCTGACTAAAACCATCTAAGGCTCCATTAGGAAAACTTGCTTGAATCTGCTCAGCAGACATATAGTATATGCGAGCCAGTTTCAACATAGACAAAGGATTAAAGTATTCATCTGCTGCCACTTCCAAAAAATGAATGCCATGTCTAAAATCTCCACTTTGCAAATATCGATTCCCCATATAATGCAAGCCATATGAGGCCTCATACAAGCCCAAATCCTCTTTGGTCAATCGTTTTGTGATCTCTTTTAAAGATTGCCCCTTAAAACTTTCGCATAACTCTCCTATTTTGATCTTTGGCTCCACCTCTAAGCCTTGTTTATTTCTCATATTATCTTGCAACTGCTCTAAGGTGTACGACACAGGTTGCTCTTCATTAATACTTGTACAAGCTGCTACCAACAGAATAAGGCTAAATATACTTCCAAAAAATTTCATGGATTATGTTTATTAATAGTCTTTAGATTTCTACATTTCATCCTAAATTTCAAAAAAAAAGTGATGCTTACCAAAGTAAGCATCACTAAAATAAGTTGAATTGCTTTAATCTCTAATGATTTAAGCCATTACTTTATTCTTTTTGAAATCAACACCGCTGCATAATGCAGATTCGTGGATAAAACGAGCACGGTTGAAATCATTCGTATTTTTGTGACAAACGATTTGGTAAGCAGTAGAACCACCATTGTGTGCAATAACAGTAGACCAAGCTAAGAAAATTTCGTAGATACGGAAAGTACGCTCTCCATATTTCTCTAGTACTTTTTCTTTGTTACCCATCCAGTTATCATACCAAGCATTGATAGTTTTAGAATAGTGGATACCAATATTCTCTACACTTTGTACTTCGAAACCAGCTTTTTCGATTTGTTTCAAATCCCAGTGCAATGGCATACTTGCATCAGCACCAGAGAAGATGTATTCGTTCATGAATAATCCCCAAACTAGATCTTCTCTATTCTCTTTCATGAATACGTTGTCACGCTCACGCAACCCTGCAATCTGAATATAGAAAATACCATCATCCTTAAGCAAGTTGTAACACTGCTTCATGAACTTTCTGAAATACTTGATACCAACGTGCTCAGCCATTTCTAAACAAGTGATCTTGTCATATTTCTTGTTCTTAGGAATATCACGGTAATCTTTTACCCATACTTGAGCTTTATCTTCAGCTCCGTATTCTTTGATCTGCTTTCTTGCCCATTCAGCACCAGCTTCAGCAATAGTCACACCAGTAGTGTTTACATCGTAATATTTTGCAAAGTGAGCAATCAAAGTACCCCATCCACATCCAATATCAAGAAGTTCTTCACCTGCTTTCAATTGCATTTTGTGAGCGATCAAGTCTAATTTGTTGTCTTGAGCTTGCTCCAACGTTTCGTCTTCGCTTGTATAATAGCAGCTAGTATAGATCATACGATCTCCTAAGAACCAGTTGAACAAATCATTTTGGTTGTCATAGTGACTTCTAATGATTCTTTCATCTTGTTTTTTAGAGTGAATGACTACTTCAGGAATCATACGAGTTACAAAGAATTTGTAGTGGTGTTTGGTATAGTCAAACTCAAATACATCATCTTTATCTTCCCATAAAAGCTCTAACAAGTCTTTATTGATGTCAACTTTTCCGTCGATATAATCTTCAATAAAGTGTCCCATTGATACTCTTCTGCTGTCATAGCGAGAAGATGCACTAGAGTCATTTACTTCTACTAAATCTGAAATTTTCATAATAGGTCTATTATTTAAAAATGGTTAGCAATACTACTGGTCTAGTTAGAGATAGACTAGATACTAAATAAACAAGTAGTAGTTTTAGATTAAAATTTGGTTTATTTTCTTTATGCTCTTTACTAGCAACACACTTTCATGTATTGCTAAGCAATAGTCTTATTTATATTTGGGAGGTACTTCTTGGGAAAGTTATTATCATAAGTAGTAGGAAAAATATTATTTGATTATTTATATTTTGATCAAGCCTACTCTTGATCGTTTTTGAATATTAAGTGGTGGTAATTTATTATGTATGTTTTTTTAAACAATTATATATTGATAAATTAAACAAGCAATTAATTAATTTATAATTAATTGGCCGTTCAATTGCTTTTTCATCATTGCGAGTGCAAAACTGAGGTTTTTTTTGACGAAAACAAAATTTATTTCAAAGTTTTCGCTTTCAACTCCTCTCTTAGCAAAATAGGTAAGCTATAATTTTAGGACATTTCAAAATCATTCTTATCTTTATCGATTCAATGGGAATAAGAACCCTAGACTTTTTTTTTGACTTGATTGACATGCTAAAAAAAAACTTTTCTTAGTAATTGACTATCAAAATTTTACAAAAAATTAACAAAGTAGTCAACCAGAATAAATTCTGATAAAAACGAACTAACAATTATGGCCGAAATCGTAAGAATGCCTGCACTTAGTGACACCATGGAAGAAGGAACCTTGGTGGCTTGGCACAAAAAGGTTGGAGAAGCAGTAGAAGCTGGTGAACTACTAGCCGAAATAGAAACAGACAAAGCCGTTATGGAGTTTCAAAGTTTCTTTGATGGAGTTCTTTTGCATATAGGAGTAGAAGAAGGGAGTGCTGTCCCTGTAGATTCGCTTATTGCTATCATAGGAGCCGAAGGAGAGGACTATAAAGCTGCCTTAGCTGCTGAAAACAATGCACCTGCAAAAACGGAAGAACCTAGTTCAGATGTTATTGAAACGGTTAGTGCTCCTTTAGCACAAAACAACTCATCTGCTAGTTCAGAAGGACGTATCAAGGCATCACCTTTGGCAAAAGCTATGGCCAAAGAAGAAGGGATCGACTTATCTAAAGTAAGTGGTTCTGGTGATGATGGTCGTATTGTCAAAAAAGACATTGAAAATTATTTGAGTCAGCAATCGACGACTAGTCCTGCTACACGTCATGAAGTGGCAGCTCCTAAAGTAAGCGAAGCTCAAGGTGATTATGAAGATGTATCATTGAGCCAAATGCGCAAAACGATCGCAAGACGTTTGGGTGATAGCAAGTTTTCAGCTCCTCATTTCTATCTAACAATGGAAATTTGTGTAGATAAATTGATGGCCACTCGTGGACAAATCAAAACATTGACAGAAACTAAGATTTCTTACAATGATTTTATCGTAAAAGCTGTGGCTAAAGCACTACAAGAACACCCAAGTATCAACTCTTCTTGGTTGGGTGATCGCATACGTTACTACAAATATGTAAATATAGGCGTAGCCGTAGCAATGGACGAAGGTTTGGTAGTGCCTGTAGTACGCAATGCACACCACAAATCACTATCTAGTATTGCTACCGAAATCAGAGAATTGGCTGGACGTGCTCGTGACCGTAAGTTGACTCCTGACGAGATGACTGGAAATACTTTTACTATTTCTAACTTAGGAATGTTTGGTATTGATGAGTTTACAGCGATTATCAATCCACCTGATGCTTGTATATTGGCAGTTGGTTGTATTTCGCCACGCTTGGTAATGGTTGATGGAGAGGTCAAAGAATCTAACTTCATGAAAGTGACCTTATCTTGTGATCATAGAGTGGTAGATGGTGCTTCTGGTTCTAAGTTTTTACAAACACTTAGAGATATTCTAGAGGAGCCTATGCGCTTGATTATATAATTAATAATGGAAAAAAAATATAAAACTCTCAAAGAATTTTATCCTTATTACCTTACAGAACATTTAGATCCTATTTGTGGAGGATTGCATTTTGTAGGAACAGCTACCTTATTGGCTGTTTTGGTTTATGCTATTGTAAGCCAAACTTGGTGGATGTTGGGCTTATTGCCTGTAATTGGATATGGCTTTGCTTGGGTTGGACATTTTGTTTTCGAAAAAAATAGACCAGCTACCTTTACTTATCCAGGATTTAGTTTAGCCTCTGATTTTATCATGTTTTACCATATCCTTACCTTTCAGATTAGCAAAAAGCTGGAAAATGCTCGCCAGATTATTGGCAAGTAACGAATAATAAAAAAGCCTGATGAGATCAAAATTCATCAGGCTTTTTCTTTTTCTAAGGCAGTCCCTTCCTATAATAATTGATATTCAATTTCTTCTAAGACTGTAGAGAATTCACTCAACATCATTGCAGTTGCTCCCCAAACGACTTTACTAGCCAAATCAAAATAAGGTACATTATCCAAAACATGCCCTCCAAAGATTTCTATGCTTGTTTTTTTGCGTAAAGATTGGTCTAAAAGATGGCGTACAGGTACTTCTATGATCTCTGCCACTTCGCTAGTGTCAGGCACAAAACTAGGGACATTATTCATTACCCCTACAAAAGGATAAACCAAATAACCACTAACAGGGATATAGAGCTGCGATAAATTGCCAATCACTTCTATTTCTTGCTGTGGAATCCCAAACTCTTCTTCAGTCTCTCGCAAAGCAGCATGCTTAAACGAAAAATCTATCTCCTCTACCCCACCTCCAGGAAAGCTAACTTGTTTGCTATGCGGATAGGGCGACTCAGGACGTTGCATCAAAGCTGTGTGCCATATATCTTCCTTTTTGTACAATAAGGTCATTACAGCCGCTTTTTTATGCTTTTCAGGCACCTTATAGCCTCTTCTTATCGTTCCAATATTTTTGCTAGTCATACGCAGTTGAGCATCTAACCCAGGCAAGGGGGCTAGCAAACGTTCACGTAGTTGATGAATCAATTCAGGCATAATATATTAATGTGTTGATTTGATAATCTGCTGAGTTCAATAACAATTCAGCACTAACACCTTAAACAACTAAATTTGCAAAAAGGTTTTTATACAAATATTTATTTGCAATAACACAAATAAATTATGCCTACACAAAATTATCTATCTCTTCTTTCAGCATACTAATCCCCTCATTTATTTGATCCCAAGTAAGTGGAAATAATATCCATGCTGCCTCTATTTTCAATCTGAGATAATACCTATCCTTATATTCCCCATCTTTACTAATAATGACAGGTAAACTAATCTTAGTACCCAAATCCAATTCCTTGTCTTCAATACGTCGATAAGCTCCAGATGCAGTTTTTTTTATCCAAATAGGCTGGGTTATCCTTAGTTTCTACTAGAAATTGCTCTAAATCCTTTATAAAAGAAAAATCTTCTGTACAACAATTAACGGTTGCAGTATTACAATCAAACTGTATAGAATATTGATTGGGCTTTATTTGCTGAATGAATACTTGACTAACCATTTAATCACCCAACACCTTTTTACCTTTCATTGCCTCACTAATCGTTCTATCCATAGCTTTTTGAGCCAATGGTTGAGCAAAGGTATTGAGGTCATCCATATATTTATTAATCAAATCCTTGTCCTCCCCTTTCACAGATTCCACAAGCAATTGATACAATTCGCTTAGAGCAGTCACTTCAGCATCACTAAATATATCTTGGTTCTGCTCCAAAAATTTTGCAGTAGCCATTATCACATTATTAGCCTCTGTGCGAGCTTCTATCAATCCACGCACTTTCATATCCTCTTTTGCATTTTTGATAGAATCTACTAGCATTCTAGCCATATCCTCCTCCGAAATACCATAAGGGGAACGCACCTCTACAGTCTGCTCTACTCCAGAACGTAACTCTTTAGCACGTACTTTTAGTATACCATCTGCATTCAGCAAAAAATGGATCTCGATTTTAGGGATTCCTGCAGGCATAGGAGGAATATTGCGCAAGACAAACTCTCCTAATTTTCTATTATCTGCTACCAAATCACGCTCTCCTTGATAAACAGCTACCTTCAGATTCTTTTGTCCATCTATAGAAGTAGTATACTGGCGACCAGCCTTGATAGGAATTTTTGAATTTCTAGGAATAATCACATCTATCAATCCTCCCATTGTCTCTATTCCTAAAGATAAAGGTGTAACATCCAACAGCAGAATATCCTTTTGATTTCCAGCCAACACATCAGCCTGCACAGCAGCACCTAAGGCAACCACCTCATCAGGATTGATATTATTGTTAACTTCCTGCTCAAAATAAGCAGCAACACTATCCTTGACTAAGGATACCCGTGTAGACCCACCAACCATAATTACCTCATTGATATCACTAACCTTCAACTGAGCATCTTTAATAGCCTTTTTACATGCATCTATAGTTCTAGACACTAAAGGTTGAGCCAACTCATTGAACTGGGCTTTGGTTATACTCAGTTCCATTTCTTGAAAAGTAGTGCTGAAACTATCTTGGCTAGACAATGCTTTTTTGGCTGCTTCAGCCTCCAAACGCAAAATCTGAATAGACTGACGATCTCCATCCAACTCTAGTTGGTGAGTTGCTGTCCAATATTGCATAATTGCTCTATCAAAATCATCTCCACCCAAAAACGTATCACCATTAGTAGATAAGACCTCAAAAATGCCATGTTCTATTTTTAGGATAGAAATATCAAAAGTTCCACCTCCCAAATCATAAACAGCAACTGTTTTGTTTGCATCCTTATCTAAACCTATTCCATAGGCCAAACTTGCAGCAGTAGGCTCATTCACAATCCTTAACACATCAAGGCCTGCTAACTTTCCAGCATCTCGAGTTGCTTGACGCTGTGCATCATTAAAATAAGCAGGTACTGTGATCACCGCTTTTTCTATAGGCTGCTTAAGTGCATCTTCTGCTCTATTTTTTAACTCAGTTAAGATTTGTGCAGATAACTCAGTAGGTGTATAAAACTTATCGCCTATTCTTACTTTAACCAAAGATTCATCTGTTTGGTCATCTATTATCTTATAAGAGAAAAAGCCCTCATAGTCTTTCATATCCATATAAGACTTCCCCATCAGACGCTTAACAGAAAAAATAGTATTCTGAGGATCTTCTATTAATTTGCTCTTGGCAGACGCTCCTATTTTCACTAAATGATTCGTATCAAAATAGATAATAGATGGTACTAAGGTGTTTTCGCCATCCTTATCTTTTATAGCTACAGGCTTATCATCTACCATATAACTCACCAAACTGTTGGTTGTCCCCAAATCAATTCCTACAATTACATCTCCTTTTGGGGTATTGTCAAGAGTACCTTTCCCCATATTAATAGAAATCTTTGCCATAGCAAGCTATATTTTAGTCTAATTTTTAATTTGTTTATTATATAAATGGAATATTATTTTTCCATCAAAGTTCAATTTAATGTCGAATTATCCCAATCCCTAAAAGTTTCTCTAGTCAATTCAAACGCCAATTATTGCAGCATTTTCAGGCCAAATATAGTAAGTCTAACAGCCCTTTTAGCTGCCTAAATCTAACTTCTCAATCGTGTAAAACCTGCAAATATAGACATTTACAACTGTAATTCCAAATGATTTTATATTTAGTCAATAATTGTATATTTATCTTTAAAAAAGGCTTGCATTATTAAAGAAAAGTTTTTAAATTTACCCGACCTCAGAAACAAATGGGATGCAATTATACTAATTAAACATATTCTAACAATACTTGATTAGTATTAAATCTAAAGAAAACAATGTCTATAAAAATCAGTCCTAAAATAAAAGAAGAAGAATTCAAGCAAAAAAAGCTTGATGTTAAGTTCTTGAAAAAGTACTACAAAGCCCTACAAAGACCTTTGGCTAAAAAAGTTTCACCTACAGAACCTGCAGACTACTTTTTTGACTTAGACTATAAAGATGGGAATCCTATTTTATTAGTAGGTAAACATAACGCTAAATTTAGACCTGAGTTTTTGGCTGCGACGAAAGGCTTGAATGGTTTTACTAAAACCAATGTTTCTGTAGGAAAGTGTTTCATCAAAAAAAATGAAAAAGGGCAAGAATGTTTGTTTTTGCAACACAATAAAGGTGCAGCAAAAAAAGCTAAAACTGAAAAAGCAATTAGAAAATATATTGTAAAACATATGCCTAAAATTGCAGATGTTCAGTTCTTGACACAAGCATTAGTAGAAGATGTTGAAGATGGAGGCATAGAAACTGCAACAACACCTACTCCTAAAGAGGAAAAAGGTAGTACTGCTAAAGATGCAAAAGAAGAAGTAGCAAAAGTAATAGAGCAATTAGCTACTGATTATAAGAAGATAGAAACAGATGTCAAAAAATGGCTGGGGATAAAAGAGCGTTATAACAAACGCCAATCAACCCCAAAAGATGCTCAAGATTTAAAAAATCTACGCAAATCTTCTGCTGCTTTTAGTCAAGCTTTTGAAAAAGCTCTTGAGCATAAAGAGAAGAATAGGTTTCAGAAACCTGTAGAGCAACTTAAGGAGAAGCAAAACATATGGAAAAAAGTTGAAGAAAATATACATAAGCTCTTAAAGAAAAAAGGGCAAAAAACTACAGATCCACAACAAATAAAGAAAGTGGTAAGCCGAATGAATACCCGAAGAGCCGAATTACAGAAACTTTTACAAGAAGTAGATTTAGATGCCTTGCTCAAACAAGCTAGTTAAACCCCTACTCAAGCACAAAATGACAAATCTCGATTAAAAATAATTATTTATAAACCTATTAAAATTTCAATACAATGCCTTTTAATTCGAAATTAAAAAAAGACTCATACCACGCAGAAGGTGCAGATAAAGCCGCTAAAAAAGTTGATCTTACAAAAATCAAAGCAGAAGCAAAAAACGCTGCAAAAAAACTAAAATCTACTACTGAGCCTGGCACTAAATTGCCTTTCTTTGTAAAGAAAGATTACTTCAAAGATGCTAAAGGTAAAGTAGCTGGACACTTCCTAGCTTTAGGTATCTCTAACTTGGAGAAAGAATTCAAAAAAGAGAAAACTTCTCCTGAAGTATCTTACGGTAACTTCTTCATCAAAGAAGTTAATGGTAAAGAAACTGGTCACTTTGAATTTGTAAATGGTCAAGGTAAAATGAAAAAGCCTGCTGATTGGAAGCCTCTTTTGAAGGAATTCAAAAAAGCTATCAAAATGGCTTGTGTATTTGTTTTAGATGGTCAAACTATAGAAGATGATTCTAAAGATGATGACACTGCAACAGATGATAGCACTGCAACTGGAACTGTAAACCTCGATGGCTTAATCAAAAAAGCTACTGAAATCAAGCAAGCTATTGCAGCTAAAAAAATCACTAAGGATGTGATTGCTACAGCTAAAAAATGGGTAGACAAATTCAAAGTAGCTGCAGCTGATGCTACTCCTGAGTTGAAAAAAGATGCTCAATTGATCAACAAACTAGTTGAGAAAGTTGCTGCACGTGAGCAAGGTGGTGCACCTAAAGGTGACGACAAAGCTACTAAGCAATTAGATGATCTTCAAGCACAAATTGATGATTTAATCAAAAACTTAGGTGGTGCTTCAGAATTGAAAAAAATGGCTGGACTTTAGGATTTAACTCCTTATAATAGCCGTCTCAATATTATGGTGAATGTCTTAAAAGACATTCACCATTTTTAGTCCCTACCATTAACCAAAAATGCTGTTCATGCTAAATACAAAAGGTAATTTTCTGAATTTAATATTGTTCTATTTTATTCTTGGTTCATGGCTACTCTCCTGTCAAGCGTTTGGAGAGGAAGAAGAGCAGAGAATTATTTATCCTGAACAGATGATGGAAGACCCTTTCAAAAAGAAAACACTTGCAGATTATAACACTAGTGATGTATTAACACAGGGAGAAAAACAAAATAAAGAACATAGCAATACTTTAGGTAGAAGAACTTATGGGAAAATAGGCATTGATAAGCTATTGGCTTGTCAAAACTGTATTCTTCAGGATGATTATGCCTTTTTTCTTTTTCTATTGAAAGATGGAGAATACTCTATAGAATATGGAACCATTGATAATATTGTAGCTACAATTATTGCCCCATCTGAGAATACAAACATTATGATTTATTCTAGAGGAGAATATGCAAAAGGGAAATCCGCAGAAGGAAAAGAAATAATCACTTTATCTAGCTTTTTTCTTCCATCTTTTGCAGCTTATTACAGACAAGAAATGATAGGCTACTCTGGAGCTTTTTATGCAGATAAGACAGAGGGAACTATTCTAATTAAAGATTGGAAAACCTTAGAGGAAGAAGCAGCAGTTTATGAAGTTTTGAGATTAGAAAAGAATGGAAAATATTGGATTGAAGCAAATTCCAAAACAAAGTATATTGAGAGAGGTTTAGACTTTTAGAGTATGCGAAGTAGCTACTTTTCTTTATGAATAAACCAATATCAAATCAACATCTGCATAGCTACCATCTGCCGAAACGGTATACAATATAGATATGGTAGAAACCTTTTTATCAGGACTTGGGTGTATATAAAATGTCCTTGTTTGATATTGACCTTCAGCTAAAATTTGTTCATCAGAACTATAGCTATCCTTTTTTAGGCATTTTTGGACACGACGAATCAAACTACTATAGTTTTTTTGAGCATCAGCCAAGGTAAATTTTCGAGCATAAGTATACTGAATTTGACGTTTTTTTAGCCCCAATTGAGCATCCAATGCTCCTGCTAAATCCTTTTTGGGCTGCTTGGTTCCTTCTACAATCAAATTGTCAAATTTTTCACTCAATAAACTTTCCAAGTCAGCACAAAACGTAGCAGTTTTCACTCGATGTATTAAGGGCTTCTGAGATATTTTTTTTTCTTTTTTCTTTTTTTGGGCAGTCCAAAAGGTATATACAATACTAATACTCCCACCTACATTCAAAAAATTAGTTCGGAATAAACTAGGGTCATGCTTTGCACTATTTTGTGGATCGAGTTTTTGTTCTAGGGGATAAAGATCTACCTTCCCTATCGGAACCTGTATATAAGGTCGAATATCTATAGTTAAGTGCCTAAAAAGGGGAAATTGAGCTGTAAAAAACATGCTAGAGGCAAAATTGAACTGTTGTAGTACCTTTTCTTTAGCTTGATCTGAAAGCTTAGTATCAAACTTTAATACATTAAAATCGAAACTAAATCCCAAGCCTAGAGGCAGTTTTTTTAACCGTAGAGGAATCAACCCCAAGCTTAGTCCATGATATTGAAGGTTTAATGTCCTACTTCCTTTTTGCTGTCCAGATGGAGTTCCTTCCGCTGTCATTTTCTTATAGCGACCAGCCCACATCAACTCAAAGGGGATCTTATAGGTAAAATGTATTCCTACATGAAAACCATCTAAAAACTTAATTTTGGGCATAGGAGTATCTAGCCAAGTGCGAGTATTGTTATACTGATCTACAATTGCATTCATTACCTTAGATTTGGTAAACCCAATGTGGTAACCTCCTCGTATCCCAAAACTCTGGGCATCTACATCCTTTTTTATGCAAAAAAAAACTAATCAACAATGTTATAGCAATATGTGTCAGGAAGCTTTTGGGTAAAACTCTAAACAGATCAAGCATTTTTTTAGTAATTTTAGCAATAGAAACTATTAAAAATGAGTTTCATAAAAAACCTTAATATAAGGTACACTTATAAATTAATAGTTCGTGCATTTTTAACTTAATCAAGCTAAAAATAGCAGTAAACCTTACAACCAACTGATAATCAACGATTAACAACACAAAGCTAAATTAAAGTATACTTTTGATAATCAATTAGTTATAAAAACTTCACGGACTAATGTAAATATAAAATCCCAATTAAAAAGAACGTATTAACATACCACCTATTTCTAAATCTGTTTTTAGTTTGCATTTTATCTAACAACATCTTTTCCCAAGATGGGCGTTTTGTCCGCTTTTCCATAGATAATGGCTTGCCAGATGCTACAGGTCTAACTATTTCTCAAGATCAAGAGGGGTTCATTTGGTTAGGCACACAGCAAGGTATATCTAGATATGATGGATACAGTTTTAAAACCTATCAGCACAACCCTAATAATCCGAACAGTCTATCTAACAATTATGTCAATTATGTTTTTTCAGATAAGGACGGTTATATTTGGGTAAGTACTCGTAATGGTCTCAACCGTTTTGATCCTAAGGCAGAGGTTTTTGAACGATACATTCCTGATAGCACTACAATGATAGGCCCCAATAATTTTGGGCAAGTGCATCAAAACCATACAGGCGATCTATATATCCTACAGGCAGGAAAACTGCTCAAGCTAGTGAATTGGGAAGAGCGAAAATTTGCTAAGATGGTAGATAGCAAAGAAAATTTTGATCATCTAATTATTGACCAAGAAGACAACCTGTGGCTATCCTCAAGAACTCTAGGGATAAAACTCAATAATACCCAAGAACAGGTTGTATACAATATGAATTTAGGCCCACAAAACCTCTTTAATGCCTTTTTCATAGATCGTCAGCACCAAATTTGGCTAGGTAGCAAAGATGGCTTATCTAAATATAATCAACGTTTAGACTCCTTTGTTTTACAAAAACAATTACTACTTCCTTTTGCTAAAAATAGCAATCAATATGCTGTAACACAAGTACTCCATGACAAAAAAGGAACCTACTGGATTGGGACTCGTAGAGGGCTTTGGCGATTAATCCCCTCTACAGATGGTACTTGGCAACATCTCTTTTATGAGCACAGTTCTAGCAATCCTGAAAGCTTGGCTGATAATAATGTGATCTGTATGTATGAGGATTTAGCAGGACTGATTTGGATTGGCACTAGCACAGGCATCCATTTTTTTGACCCATTGCAAGATCAAGTCAAATCAGTTAATGCACAAAGCAACAATAGTTTTAAGCTAACAGACAACAGTACTCTTGGCCTCTGTGAAGATAATTTAGGTCAACTTTGGGTGGGTTTGTATGATGGCGGATTGGATAAGGTGAGCTTTAATGGTCAATTTCCAAAATTTAGTGATCACCCCAATTGGCTAAAAAAAGTATTAGAACAACAAAACCTAAATATCAATAGCCCAGCATCCAAAAGATTAGCATCCAATAGGATATTACAAGTAAAAAGCGATAAATACAATCAAATCTGGATTGGCACCAAAACTGGCCTGCAGCTCTATGACCAAGAAAAAGATCAAGTCTATTCTTTTCCTAGGCCTAATACAGATATTCCTCATGTTATTTATGCCTTACACATAGATCAACAGCAAGATAGTATCTTGTGGATAGGTGGCACTAATGGGCTTTCTGCCTTTGATACTTACCACAGAAAATACATCCCTAATCAGCAGTTTCCTACTGATTTACTGACAATAACTGAAGACTCAAAAGGGAATTTTTGGTTAGGAGGAGCTCAAGGCTTACATTGTATGGATAAGAATGGCCAAACCCTAGAAACATACCAACATAGCCCAAGCGACAGCAACACTATTAGCCATAATGTATTGATGGATATCCACATAGATCAAGCAGAAAATATATGGGTAGGAACATTGGGAGGAGGCTTAAACTGTCTAAATCCTCTAGCCAAAAAATTCACACATTACACTAAAGCAGAAGGACTGAGTAGTGATATTGTTTTTGGAATATTGGAAGATAATCATGGACATATTTGGATGAGTACCAACGAAGGAGTAAGCAAACTAAATATCAAAACACAACAAATCAACTGCTTTTATAAAGAAGATGGCTTCAATTATACTGATTTTACACAACTTTCTTTCTTAAAAAGTAGTCGAGGAGAATTCTTTTTGGGAACACCAAAAGGGTTGAACATCTTTCACCCAGATAGTCTTCAATACAATCAATTTATCCCCAAAGTCTACCTCACAGCAATCAACATCAACTACAAAGAAGCTATACCTAGCAACAGTTCTATTCTAAGTCAAACAGCTCCCTACATCCAACAATTGACACTAACTCCGACCGAAAAACATATTTCTTTCGAATTTTCAGCACTCAACTTTCGTAATTCCCATAAAAATCAATACAAGTTTAGACTAAAAGGTTATGATGAAAAATGGGTATACAGAACAAGTAAGGAACGATATGCTACCTACACCAATCTACCTTCAGGCAATTACACCTTTGAGGTAAAAGCCTCTAATGACAATAATATTTGGAATGAACAAGGACTTAGTATTGCAATAATTGTTTTGCCTCCATTCTACAAGACTTGGTGGTTTATCAGTCTAATGATTATGATGGGAATAGGAACGGTAAGCAGCTTGATTTATTGGTACAATCGAAGGAAGTATCTTAAACAAATTCAAGCACTAGAATTGCAACAAAAAGTACAAGCAGAACGAGAACGTATCTCTAGAGATTTGCATGACAATGTAGGTGCTCAACTCACTAATATTGCGACCAACTTAGATATAGTAGGCTACCAAATTCCAAAAAAAGATGATGAGTATATCCAAAACCGGATTGACAAAGTTTCTGATAATACTCGACACACTATTCAGTTGCTTCGTGACACCATTTGGGCCATCAATAAAAATAGTTTTACCATAGAAGAATTTGCACAAAAGGTGCGTAGATATTTACAAAAATACTTAGAGGGATACAACTTAGAATGGGAGATAAAAACCTTAGGAAAATCATCCTCAACACTCTCTCCTACTCAAGTACTTAATATCTTTAGGATAACACAAGAAGCTGTACAAAACACCATCAAATACGCCAATGCTCAGCAACTCATTATCCAGTTCAATACTCAACAAAAGTTAACACTAACTATAGAAGACAATGGTATTGGCATAGACAACTTAGGCACTGAAATACCTGAAGGACATTATGGTCTGCAAAATATGGCGCATAGGGCCAAAGAGATCGGAGCTCAGTTTAGTATTAGCAGTACAAAAGGGCTATGTATTCAGTTAGTTGTACCTATAACTAAAAATCCCCTCTAGTTTTGCACCAAAGGGGATTTTCTATATCGTTTACTAATTCACTATTTTTTATTGTGGAGTTGCTCTACCTTAGCATTCAACGCTTCTAATTTTTTTTCTAAATCTTCTACTTTAGAAGTTTCTGCCTTCTTTTCTTCTTTTAATTTTTCTATCTGAGCTTGTTGCTCTTTTACTGCATTTACTAACATATAAGTCATTGCAGAGTTATCTACATCTAGATACTCTGTTCCATCCTTATCAAAAGTACCAACCATGTAAGGGGCTACGTCTTGTAGTTCTTGAGCGATAACACCAACATATTCTTTTTCAGTGCTTACGCCTAATACTTCATTGTAATGAAACTTAACAGGTCTGATATCCAATACGGCAGCTAACCCCTCTTGGAAAGGTACTATTTGTTTTTTTAGACGTTTATCCGAAGCAGCTGTCCAACTTCCTCCTCCAGGTTTTGCAGCAGTTCCTCCATGATAAAGATAGGGGCTTCCACCTGCAGAAGGTCTGTTTCTAATCCAAAAATCATCATAGCCATTTTCATCCTCTAACAAAATAGGATATATAGTAGCTCCATCATTATCGTACCCTGAGATTAAGAGCTTTACGGTTGAACCAGCATTAAAACCTTGATTATGTGCTCCACCCAATATAAATTGAGTATTAGTAGAGCTCCACGGACTATTACTCGACACATAAGTATCTCCTAAAAGCATAGCTCCATTTAAATGCAAATCAGCCTCTGGAGTAATATTATTCAACCTTAAGCCAATATTCTCATCTCTTATGATAATATTAGGTGCTCCACCTGATTTTCCATCCCCCCTAATACTTGTATAGGAATTAGAACTGCCAGAATAATCAAATATACCAGCTCTATAAACATTAGCATCAGAATAAATATACCAGCCTCCCGAATTTGTGCGTATTCTAGGGCTATATCCTGGGCTATTACTAGGCATAACAATATCTAACATTCCAAAAGGGTCCGTATTATCAATTCCTACATGACCATTTTCTTTAATAGTCATACGAGCATTAAGTCCATCTGTACTCCGAGTACTGAACTGCAAGTCTCCATAATGATTCGTTTTGTCAACCAATTTAGCACCAATCCAAGCAGAAGGATCTTGGTCAGCTTGATAATCTGCAAAGCCAATACCAATAGCATGTCCTGCTGTAGTATTCTCGTTTTGCAAACTTAGGGCTTGTGTAGTTTCTGGCTGTCCACAAGGCAAACCACAGTTATGTCCTACAATAACAGCTGCTGGTTTTATAGTTCCACCATTAAGTAAATCCTCTACCACAAATCTAGAACTAGGTGTAGCTGTACCAATTCCTACATCTCCATCCGTATCTATTGTCATTCTAAGCTGAGGATTAGAAAATGTAGATGAGATACTCTGAAAGGTTAAGTTTTGTGTCTCATTGAACGCAATGACATTAGCACTTGATGTTTTTTGTAGATTCAACACACCTGTACCTGTTATACTCAGCACCCCAGCTACATCTAGTTTTGCGCTAGGATTCGTTGTTCCTATTCCTACATTAGCTGTATTACTGTTGTAAATATCATTCCCAGAAGTAGTCCATTCTGCACCACCTCCACCAGCCAAAGAAGTAGCTGTTTGGGCATGTAGAGCATAAGGCACACTTAGCAACTCACTAGTTCCAGTTATAGAATAAGTAGTTCCACCAGCAGGATCTGTTTCTGTCTTGATAAAATATGGCCCTGCAGACCAATCTATACTAGCAAATGTTCCTGTGATAATAGTACCTGTACCTATTTCAAAAGAAGCTAATCCATTGGTGTTTGTTGTAGGATTATGAGTTTCTACATATACTGCTGTGCCTGATGCCGAACCTTGCAACACACTGATTTGGACACCAACGGCTTGGTTAGCCACTAAAGCATTAGAAGCATTTCGGATGACTGTTTGATAACTTAATTTTTGAGGTGCTTGTGCCATAAGACTTGAAGAAAACAGCACTGCACAAAACAGCATTAATATATTTTTCATAATTGTATTTTTTAGGTTTAACGGTTTTTAATAATCGAGAAAGTCTTTACAACTTCTTTATCGGTTTGCACTTTTAGGAAATAAGTACCAGAAGCCAGTTTTTGCATAGGAACAACAGTCAAAGTATTGTTAATCTGTTCCATCAAAATCAGTTGTCCTGCTGCATTATACAGCTCAAAAAATAATTGATCTACATCCTGTTTGCCTACTTTTAGGTTAAGGCTAGTGGTGGTAGGATTAGGAAACACCTGCATTTCCAAATGGACTGTTTCTGTTTTATTGATACCCGTGACAATATCATAAGCTTGCTGCACTCCTTGGCTAGAACTTCCATTGCCCCCTGTTGCTGTAGTATAGACAACTTGCCCTACAGAGTAACTGGCAGTTCCTCCACTACCAGAAGCATCGCCTCCCGTAGCAACAGCCGCATCTTGTGCAAAGAGGTAACTACTACTCAACAAGAGTAAGGTTAGAATAACTAATTTACATTGTTTCATTTTGATTTTTTTTGGGTTAAATCGCTAAAAAAGAATAGAATACCCCATAAAGATACTGTTTATTTTCTATCGTATGCACTATAATTCATTGTTAGTTTTAATATAAGGCAGTAATCGTTCATTCCATTCTCGGTCTACTACAGCAGACCTCCCTTTAAACTTAACAGCTAATGCCGCTATAATTTTAAGATTTTCTGCTGTTTCCTCAAAAGGATTTTCCCAAGCGATCAAAACCTCTAATTGAGGCATTTCCAATAAAAACTTAGGCATGATCGTCAATTGATTATTGAGAAAGGTGAGTTTCTTTAGATGCTTTAGCTGTTTTATACTATTTGGTAAAGTCGTTAATTGATTCCATTTGAGATGCAACTCCTCCAAAGCACTCAACGCTCCTATACTATCAGGTAAGTAGTTCATCTTATTTGTGTTCAAAACCAGTTCTTTTAGTCCTTTCATATTCCCTATTTCAGGTGGTAAAGTAGTTAGCTGATTATGATGCAGATTTAGTACCTCTAAGTTTTTAAGTTTAGTTACAACTAATGGTAGTGACTTTAAGGGTGTTTGTATCCAACTGATAGAACTCAATAAGGGTAAATTCTCTAAAGTTTTTGGCAAATCAGTCACCTGAGTTTTTATAATAGACAGCTCTTTCAATTTCCTGACAACAGCAATCTCCTCTGGTATATAGGTTAAATCTTCTCTTGTAAAATTTAATATATCAACCTCTTGCACCAATTGTACAAATGCTTCTATAGGTGGAGTTCCTTCTAAATCAGCATATTCCCACATTCTATAGTGTAATATATGACTAGAAGAGCTTCGTCCCCCACTCATCAGTATTTTGTAGTTCTCTATGGTGTTAGATATATCAATTCCTTGTCCTTCAGACAACTGAAAGGCTAGTTTTACATTTTCGCTCCTCCCAGAAGCTAGCAAGCTCAATATCTTTTCTTTCGAATCCATCAACTAAAACATGTTAAAATACTGTAAAATCTACTTTATTAAAATAAAATTCTAAAAACGGAACTTTATATAAAATTATTCGTTTCTTTAGATATACCTCTAAATATCCCCCAACCCAAACTCCATTCTATAAATGTACATTGATTTTTTTACGGGACTATAAAAATCTATTGGCTATGAGACTAACGGGACTATTCATTTTGGGAGCTTGCTTTATTCTATTAAGCACTACCATACAAGCACAATCAGGGCAATCAACATTGCAACCAACTATCGAAAAGATAGACAATTTTCAAGAATTCATCAATAATCGGAAAGCTCCAACAGAGTCGAGCGATCATGAACATTATATCAAACCTTATGATGAAACACCTATCTCTCTTACACGTGATGCTGTTTCTAAAGCAAAATTGCATGTAAAAGGTAGAGGTTCACTCAACCATGTTGAAATTTATGAATTAGATGCAAGTGATGAGGATTACCCTATCATGTCTGAATCATTCAGAGGAGTCAACTATCAAGAAGTTCCGCTTAACCGATTAGAGGATGGTTTGTACACTGTACGAGTTGTTTCAAATCACAGTGTTTCAGAAACTACTATGGAGCTAAAATCACTAGCTGCCGACTAAAATTGTACCTTATAAATCTTACTATAATTGCCATCTTTGCTATTCTTTATGCAAGATGGCATTTTTTTGTGTCCAAAGTTGGATAAAAAAAGCTTTGTAGAGCTTTTGTAACTACCGAATCTTTTGTACTTTTATTTTCGTTTCAATTTTAAATACTTAGCATAAAAAATACTCTAGCGGTATTTGTGCAATTATCACCAAAAATCAACGTAAAAGAGTTAAAAAATGGACTATTCATTTATTTCTAATGCGCATCCTACATATATCGAAAATATGTACACCAAATACAAGGAAAACCCTGAGGGTATTGCGGATGGCTGGAGAGAATTCTTTCAAGGATTTGAGTTTGCGCTCAACAATAATGTAGCTGCAGAAGGTTCTAGCTCTGCTCCTGCTAGTTTTTCGAATAAAGAATTTGCTGTACATAATCTTATTAATGGCTATCGCCAACGTGGACACCTAATGTCGACAACGAATCCTATTCGTACTCGAAAATTTAGATTCCCAAGCTTAGATTTACCTTACTTTGGCTTATCCAAAGATGATTTGGATACCAAATTTGCTGTTGGTAGCGAATTGGGTATGCCTAATGCTACTCTTAGAGAGATCAGAGCTCGACTACAGTTTATCTACTGTAGAAATATAGGTTTTGAATTTCAGAATATTGAAAATCGTGACAAGTATGACTGGTTACGTGCTAGAATAGAAGCTGTCCAAACCACTGATTATGGTTTACCAATAGAAAAGAAACATCGTATTCTTAAAAAGCTAAATGGAGCAATAGGTTTCGAAAACTTTTTGGCTAAAAAATATGTAGCTCAGAAGCGTTTTGGCCTAGAAGGTGGTGAATCTACCATTCCTGCGTTAGATGCGATTATCAACAAAGCTTCTCAGCTAGAAGTTGGAGAGGTTGTTATAGGTATGGCACATCGAGGTCGTTTGAATGTGTTGGCCAATATCATGAAAAAGACATACGAATATATCTTTGAAGAGTTTGAAGGTGAAATGCCTAAAGATATGGCTTTTGGTGATGGTGATGTAAAATATCATCTAGGTTTTTCTTCTGAAGTTACCACACCTGCAGGATACAATGTACATCTAAAAATGGTACCTAACCCTTCTCACTTAGAAGCAGTAGGTCCTGTAGTACAAGGTTTTGCTCGCGCCAAAGCAGATTTGCTATATCATAGTGATTTTGATCGTATTTTGCCTATTCTTATACATGGAGATGCTGCGGTAGCAGGTCAGGGAGTAGTACATGAAGTAGTACAAATGAGCCAACTAGAAGGTTATTATACTGGTGGAACAATTCACTTTGTTATTAATAATCAAATTGGTTTTACTACTGATTTTGATGATGCTCGTTCATCTACCTATTGTACAGGTGTAGCAGCATTAGTTCAGGCTCCTGTATTTCATGTTAATGCAGATGATCCAGAAGCAGTAGTTTTTGTATCAGAATTAGCAGCAGAATATCGCCAAGAATTCAATACAGATGTATTCATAGATATGGTTGGCTATCGTAAACATGGTCACAATGAAGGAGATGATCCAAAATTCACACAACCTCAGCTATATAAGTTTATCAAAAACCATAAAGACACTCGCACCATCTATTCAGAAAAGCTTATAGAAAGTGGTACGATTGGAGCAGAGTTAGCTCAAAAAATGGATAAAGAGTTTGATCAACTTTTACAGGCTCGTTTCAATAATGCTAAAGAAAACACGCTCAAATATACTTATCAAAAATCTGAGCTAGCTTGGCAAAAACTTCAAAAAAACACTAGTTCAAAAGACTATTTAGTATCTCCTGACACTAGTATTCCAAGAGAACAAGTTGACCAGATATTAGGGAACTTACAGAATCTACAAAATTTGCCTGAAGGCTTTAAGATTCTACCTAAATTCAAGAGGATTCTAAAACGTTCTCAAGGGTTCATAGACAAGAACCAAGCAGATTGGTCAATGGCCGAACACCTTGCTTATGGTTCCCTACTTTTAGATGGCCAAGATATTCGTATGAGTGGTCAAGATGTGAAACGTGGTACTTTTTCGCATCGTAATGCAGTTCTTTATGATGTAGAAACAAATGAGCAGTTCAATCGCCTCAATCATTTAGGCGAGGAACAAGGACAACTTCGAATTTATAACTCACTCCTATCAGAGTTTGCTGTATTAGGATTTGAGTATGGATATTCTATTACTACTCCTGATGCTTTGGTTATATGGGAAGCTCAATTTGGGGATTTTGCCAATGGCGCTCAAACTATGATTGACCAATTTATTACTTCTTCAGAAAGTAAATGGCATAAAATGACTGGTTTGGTGATGCTCTTGCCTCATGGATATGAGGGACAAGGACCTGAACATTCTAGTGCTCGTTTGGAGCGTTATCTACAGGCTTGTGCAGAATTCAATATGACAGTTGCTAATGTAACTACACCAGCTAATTTTTTCCACTTAATTCGTCGTCAGCAAGCTAGACCATTCCGTAAGCCATTGGTAGTGATGAGTCCTAAAAAACTACTTCGATTCAATCGTTGTGTATCTGATTTGAATGATTTCACAACAGGTGGATTCCATGAAGTATATGATGATCCAATGCTTCCGACAGAAGCTGATGGAAAGAAAACGAAACGAGTACTTTGCTGTTCAGGTAAAATCTATTATGATTTATTAGAACGCAAAGAAGCTGATGGTAGAGATGATGTCGCTATCATTCGTTTAGAGCAGTTATATCCATTCCCTAAAAAACAGGTGAATGCTTTAATTCATAAATATCCTAATGCTAATTGGTTCTGGGTACAAGAAGAACCTTCTAATATGGGTGCTTGGCAATATATACTAGCATTCTATAGAAAACTTGACTTAGAACTAATCTCTCGAAAATCTAGTGCTTCTCCTGCTACAGGTTACAAGAAAGTGCATGATCGTGAGCAACAAGATATTGTTGATAGAGCTTTTGCGCCAATAGAAAGCAATGGTAAAGTTGTATCGAATCCAAGTACAACTCAAAAAGCATAAACTATCGATTCTTAGATATAGGCCGTTCAAAAAAGAGTATCTAATAAATAACAATTACTCTTTTTTGAATAGCCTAATTTTATTTAAAATATTTAGCCTGTACTAAATGGATTCTTGATAATCAAAATAGCCCCTCCTCCTTATTATAAACTGATTACCAAGTACATTTTTCAAATTAGCACGTTTACTGTATGTCTACCATTTTTATTTTATTGATCATCTTAGGGTTTATACTTGGAGTAGTAATATTGCTAGGTCTCTTCTTGCCTTCTTCTTTTCAAATAGAAAAGGCTGAACTGATCCATGCCTCGCCTTCCGAACTCTTTTTGCTCATCAATTTCTTAGAAAAATGGCCTGAATGGACGGTATGGAACAAAGAAAATAACGAAGGTCTAGAATTTGAATACCAAGGCCCTAATGGCGGTCTTGGAGCTATCCAAATATGGAAAGGTTCTCGTATTACAGGTAGAATAACCATCATCAGAAGCCTTGTAGATAAGGAGCTTCAATATCAGTTTGATATAGATGGGGATAAATTTCCGATGCTAGGCACTATAGTTTTAGATACTGCAGAAGGAGGATATACCCAAGTAGCTTGGCGTTTCCAGCTTGACGAGATAAAACAAAATAACCCCATAAAACGTTATCAGGCTTATTTCCTTCAGAATTATTTTAATTCGACTATTGAAGAAAGTCTAGAAAATTTAAAATCTTTGTACACTGTAGAAGAAAAATAGCTTCTAGGTTTACAAATTACAAATTCTCAAATCCTATTTGAGAACAAGACATTAGCATAAAATTTAATTGCGTTCATGAATAACAACTATGTAGTTATAATGGCGGGAGGAATTGGCAGTCGGTTTTGGCCAGGCAGTCGAACTCAACGTCCTAAACAGTTTTTAGATATATTAGGAGTTGGTAAATCACTTATCCAACTTACGTTCGATCGATTTAACAAAATTTGTCCAGCCGAAAATATTTTTGTAGTCACCAATGCCCAATACCAACAACAGGTATTAGAACATTTGCCAGCACTTCAGCCACATCAAGTACTCTGTGAACCTTCACGTAACAATACAGCTCCTTGTATAGCTTATGCAGCTTTCAAGCTACAACAGCTTAATCCTGAAGCCAATTTTGTAGTGACTCCTTCTGACCATGTTATCCTAAAGGAAGAACTCTTTGTAAAAAAGATTAACGCTAGTTTAGAATTTGTGGCTCAAAAAGATGCTATACTTACCTTAGGTATACAGCCAACCAATCCAAATACAGGTTATGGTTATATCCATTTTGATACAGAAGGTGAAGACCCTTTTCATAAGGTTCAACAGTTCACAGAAAAGCCAAACTTAGAGAATGCCAAAAAATTTGTAGCTAGTGGTGAATACCTATGGAATGCAGGTATTTTTATTTGGAATGCAAGCACACTATTGAAATCATTTCAGTTGCATGCACCTAGTATCTACTACCTATTTTCTAAAGGTAGAGATCTGTTTAATACAAATAAAGAACAAGAGTTTATTGATCAGCATTATCCTCAATCGCCAAATATTTCTATTGATTATGCAATCATGGAAAAAGCAGATAATATATACACCTTACCTGCAGATATAGGTTGGTCAGATTTAGGTACATGGGGTTCATTGCATATAGAGTCTTCTAAAGATGAGCAACAAAATGTTATAAACAGCCCAAATCCTGATTTGGTAATGCCTCTAGATACAAAGAACTGCATGATTCGCACTCCTAAGGATAAACTAATTATTCTTAAGGATCTAGATGATTATATTATAGTAGACGAAGGTGATGTTTTAATGATTTATCCTAAAACAAAGGAGCAAGAAATCAAAGGTATCACTAAAGAGATTACTAAAAAATTTGGTGATCGTTTCTCTTAGAACTTATTTGTTTTATCTCACAGGCAAGAAAGGCAAGTTTGGACTTAATATATCTAAGTTTATTAGAAAGTGCTTATTTAATAGAAGTCCAAGTTTGTTGACCTGTTTTAATATCAAATATTTGCAAATATTTGCCTGCTTTTTCGTAGCCTTCCAATAAAATTTTCCCTTCATGGGCGCTCAGCCATAGTGTATTAAAATATTGCTTGTCAGATCCATTCAATTGTTGAACTTTTGCCTCCCAAACAGTTTCTTTACTATCTAAGTCTATAGCAAATAGCTGCACCCCTGATTGAATACGGTTGTTGGAAGCTACAATCAATTTATTATCTACAATAAGTGTTTCGACATGGTCAGAATCCTTCAAAAATGATTTTTGGATAAGAAAGGTTTTATCTATATAAGTTACCTTAATAGCACTATTACTCTTATCCAACTCTACAAAACCTTGTATAGCCATATCTCCTTTTTCATCTCTCAAAACACCAATACTCGTAAAATCAAAATTCTGAACAGTTCCTTCTTTAGTATTAACAATAGAAGTCTGTTTTTTGAGACCTGAGTAAGAGGAAAAAACTAAACTAGAAGCAGTATGTGTAAAATAGCCCAAGTATGGCGAAAAATATTTTAGACTGCCACTTTCAATATACTTACTATGAGGCAGCTGTAAAGCAAATACCTCCTTGCCTGCCTCATCATATTTATAGAGCATAAAACCAACTTCTGGCTCTAGGTGCTTGATATAAATAACGCCACCTTCAACTTCCAACAGGAAATTCATTCCATAGATTGTTTGATCTTTTTCGTTGTTAGGTAGAGGTCCTGCTGCCTGAGTAGACATATTAGTCATCAAAAGTCCATTCTTTTCTAATATTTTGAACAGCATTCCCTTATAAGCTAACTGGTCAATAGCCAAGGCCTTGAAACGATAGGCGTACTTACTCTCCGTCTTAAATGTTTCGGCCAACAAAGTAGCAGATTCTTCCTGCTCTAATGTGTTTAGATTAAGGTATTTCCCTTCAAAGGGATACAAATGTGCTGTTGGAGCAAGCTTATCTTGAGCAGTTAAGGCAATTGAACTTAATATGCTGAGAATAAAAATGTATATATATGAATGCATTATATTAATAATAAGTGTTTTGATAGAATTTGTATTGCTTTTATCCACTATCCAAAAAGCATGCTCAATTAAAAAGCAGTAAGTACCTTTGAGATATCATCAAAGATAAAATCAGGTTTAATCGGACTTCGATCGCTATAAGCCATATCGTATTTTCCTGTCTTAACTAAAACAGATTTAATTCCCACATTTTGAGCGCCTATAATATCTGAATCTAAGTCATCGCCTATCATAATCAAAGATTCTTTAGGTAGGCCTATATGCTGTACTGCATGTTCAAAAACCGCTGCACTAGGTTTACCTACCACCAAAGCTTCTTGATTAGCAGCATACTCTAAGGCTGCTACAAAAGGCCCTATATCTAGTCCAAGACCATCACCTCTTGTGAGAAATCGGTTTTTGTGCAAGGCAATTAGCTCAACAGACCTATTGTGTTTTAATATACGAAACAAGGTGTTCATCAATCCATAACTCCATTTATGGCCAATATCTCCAATAACTATAGCCTGAGTGCCATGTTTAGTATTACGAAAATCTTTAAAATAGGATTTTATATCATCTCGAACACATAAGTGAATATTCTGAATGCCTTGTTGTTTTAAGTAATCGACAGCTACACTTGGAGGGCTAATAATTTCATTCAATTCAGCAGGAATTCCCATACTAAGGAGTTTCTCCAACAATTGTTGCTGAGAAACACGAGTAGTATTGGTTAGATAGCGTATTTTAATATCGCCCATTTTGGTATACTTAAGTAACTCCCCTGCAACTTTTTTTATAGGTTCATCTCCAACATAGAGAATTCCATCAAGATCGCACAAAATACCTTTTACGAAACCAAGCATAGCCGATTTTTCAATAGTTGTTAAAAAATAGTGTCTTGCTAAAACAATAACATAAAGGTACAAAAAAAGGATTGACAATTACTTGCCAATCCTTTGTATATATCTTATCCTAATCTAAGGATTTTACTTAGTTACAGGTATATATAAATTCCCTTTTTCTACTTGACGAGAAAGTACAATACGTTGTACTTCTGATGTTCCTTCGTAGATTTGAGTAATCTTAGCATCACGCATCAAACGCTCTACATGGTATTCTTTCACAAAACCATATCCACCATGTATTTGTACAGCCTCTACAGTGTGACGCATAGCCACTTCCGAAGCATATAATTTAGCCATAGAACCAGCAGCATTGTAGTCCATGTGCTGATCTTTGAGCCAAGCAGCACGGTAAACTAACATTTTAGCAGCTTCTATTTCCATGAACATATCAGCTAACTTAAAACCAATTGCTTGGTGTTTGATAATCTCTTTACCAAATGCCTTACGTTCGCCAGCATAAGCAGCAGCCAACTCATAAGCACCACCAGCTATACCTAGAGCTTGAGAAGCGATACCAATACGACCACCAGATAATGTTTTCATAGCGAATTTAAAACCAAATCCATCTTCACCAATTCTATTAGCCTTAGGTACTTTTACGTCATTATACATGATCGTGTGTGTATCAGATGAGCGAATACCTAATTTATCTTCTTTAGCACCAACATTTACACCATCCCAATCTGTCTCTACTATAAATGCATTGATTCCTCTATGCCCTTTTTCTCTATCAGTTTGAGCAATTACTAAATGTACTTTAGATGTTCCACCATTAGTGATCCAGTTTTTAGTACCATTCAAGATATAGTGATCGCCCATATCAATAGCAGTAGTCTGCTGAGAAGTAGCATCAGAACCAGCTTCTGGCTCAGATAGACAGAAAGCACCAATCCACTCACCTGTAGAAAGTTTGGTCAAATATTTTTGTTTTTGCTCTTCTGTTCCAAATGTTTCTAATCCCCAACATACTAATGAGTTGTTGACAGACATAGCTACAGAACAAGAGTTATCCACCTTAGAGATTTCTTCCATAGCCAATACATAAGAAACAGCATCCATGCCACCTCCACCATATTTAGGATCTACCATCATGCCCAAAAATCCAAGCTCACCCATTTTTTTGAGTTGCTCAGTTGGGTGAATCATCTTAGAATCACGCTCGATTACACCAGGTAATAATTCTTTTTGAGCAAAATCGCGAGCAGCTTCGCGTACAGCTAAATGTTCTTCTGTTAGCAGAAAGTCCATAACGTATTGACTTTAAAGGAGTTGCACTTGTTTCAGTGCCAACTCACAGGTTAGTAATTTTGTTAATCGTGCGCAAATATAATTATTTTAACTTTTTGAAGGGCTATTTGTTCAATACTAATAAATTCTAAAATATAAGAGGAGCTTTTTTAGAATGATTCTAATAACAATTTTTACCTTCGCTGCGAATTTTAATTAGGGGGTTGAATAATAGATTGGACAACTATGAAATCAAAACTAGTTTTAGCGCATATATCCATGTTTTTGGTAGCGCTTTTTTATGCGAGTAATTTTACTATTGCCAAGCAAGTTATGCCTGAATATATCCAGCCTTTTGGATTTATTGTATTGAGGGTAATTGCTGCAAGCATTTTATTTTGGATTAGCCATACCTTATTTATTCGAGAGAAGGTAGAGAACAAGGATATGCTTTGGATGGCTTTGTGTGCCGTCTTTGGGGTGGCTGTCAATCAATTGATGTTTTTCAAAGGACTAAACCTAACTACTCCCATAAATGGAGCCTTAATTATGCTGACCACACCTATTTTGGTCTTATTAATATCAGCTGTAGCGCTCAAGGAGCGAATTACCAGCTTAAAAGTAATAGGCATTAGCTTAGGAGTTATTGGTGCATTAGTGCTTATTTGGGGAAACAGTACAAGCACAGTACCCAATGCCCCCAATCCACTCTTGGGGAATATCTTTATAGGTATCAATGCAGCTTCTTATGCTTGCTATCTTATTTTGATTAAGCCACTCATGGCTAAATACCATCCTATTACAATCCTCAAATGGATTTTTAGTATTGGCTTACTATATGTATTGCCTTTTGGGTTAGGCGAATTTAGAGCTATCGAATGGTCTACTTTTAGCACAAACATATGGTTAGCTGTAATTTATGTATTGGTGGTTGTTACTTTTTTAGCCTATTTGTTTAATGCTGCAGCTCTTAAGGTGGTCAATCCTTCAGTAGTAGGAACCTATATCTATTTACAACCTTTATTAGCTGGGACTATCGCTGTTTTGGCTGGACAAGATAGTATTACCTGGCGTTTAGTTGCTGCGGGTGCACTGATATTTGTAGGGGTATATATGGTTTCTTATCAGAAGAAGGAAACTAAACCTACATTGGAAGAGCAAGGCTAACTTATTAAATATAATTTTGCGTCCTTTTTCTAGTTGTTGCGTCTACTAACCGATAATTGAATAATTAACGTTTAAATTAACAACTATGAAAAGTAAGGTTATTGCTATTTTAGCTGGAACTGCATTAATGGCAGCAGCTTTTTCTGCCTTTGGTTCATCAAATAATTCTACAGACTCTAATTGCTGCTCTGCTGAGTCTTATCCAACTGAGTGTTGTGATTGGCTATCTTGTTGCTCCAAAGAAGCTGAATAGTTTAAGATTTTTGAGAAAGGTATTCACTTGTATCAGTGAATACCTTTTTTTATGTTCTTTTTGAATTGAATTCTAAATGTTTCTTGCCTTAGATTAGAAAAAAAGTATTATTTTATCTAGCACCACATTAGCTTTTATTACCTACTTAGATATTGAGAATATGAAATATCTTTTTTGCTTTGTCATTTGTATACCAACTTTGCTTTATGGGCAAGTTAAAGATGTTGATGATAATGTCTATACAACTACTAAAATTGGAAACCAAGAATGGTTAGTTCAAGATTTAAAAGTTACCCATTTTCAAAATGGCGATCAGATTCATCAAGCAAAGACCTATCAAGAGTGGAACCAAGCTGCTAAGGCCCAAAAACCTGCTTGGTGTTATTATATGAATGATGCCAAAAATGGTGCAAAATATGGCGTTTTGTACAACTGGTATGCTGTCAATGACTCTAGAGGTTTAGCCCCAAAGGGCTGGCGTATAGCTAGTCTTGAGGATTGGAATGCTTTAATAACGGAATTGGGGAGTTACCATGAAGGTGATGCCCTCAAAAGTTTGTCAGGATGGTCTGAGAGGCATGAGCCGACTAATGAAACAGGATTCTCGGCTCTACCTAGTGGCTGGCGAGATTGGGAGTTGACCATAGAAGAAGATCATGGCTTTGATTTCTTAGGTGAAGTTGTGCAATGGTGGACTAGCACCAATGTGAATAAAACAGAGGCTATTGGTATGAATTTAGGTTACTGTGTGGGCTACAATATAGGCGAAGATGAGGACCCTAAAGGGAACGGAGCTTATATACGCTGCATTAAACAAAAGTAAAGCTTCATAAAAAAAGCAGCAAATTCAATTGAATTTGCTGCTTTAAATCTGTGGGGGTGATAGGACTCGAACCTATTCAGACATAGTCACTAGATTTACAGTCTAGCCCGGCTCTCCAACTCCGGCGCACCCCCAACCTTGATTTTTCATAATAAAAGCTTGCAATCAATATTTAATTACAAGCTAGTATTAGAGCCGATAGAGGGACTCGAACCCACGACCTGCTGATTACAAATCAGCTGCTCTAAGCCAGCTGAGCTATATCGGCGTAATATATGTTTGCCCCTTAAGGCAGGCACAAATATATAATGCTTTTTTGAAAAAAACAATAGTTTGACTTGTTGAAATGTAAAAAAACTTTCTCTTTTGTCCCCTAACTTTTGCTACACATTGACTATCAATGCAAAAACAAAAAAGAAAGTTTCAATATTCTTAAAAAAATATTTTTCAAGGATATATATTATAAGGAATAGAGTTATAATATCTAATATTTCATACCATCTAAACCAACAATTCGGCGAGCATATGCAACCTGACCAATATGATAAGCCTCATGGTGTGCCATGAAAGAAAAACTACCTTTCAAGCTACCATCATGAATAGGAAATTGGAAATTAGCTTTAGAATTCCATACTTCTTCACTCATAGATTTTAGGTGGTTTATCAGTATTGGAGAAATTTTTTCCCATTCTACCAAAAACGCTTCTAAACTTGGAAACTGACTAGCATCCTCAGCTTTACTACCTCTAACATATAAGTGGCCATATTTAAACTCTTCGTCTAAACCCAATAACTTAGCAGTATAATACCGAGTAGAGACTAAGTGTCCTACCAACCATTTTACATGATTTTCTTCTCCATGTAATTGACTAGCTTTTTCATCACTAAAGTCTTTACAGGTATTCCTAAGCAGGTGTGTATGCAGCTCAAATTGTGCAATAATTTGTTCCATAATATAGTGTTCTAGTTTTTGAAGGTGAATAGATTATATGGTTGATGAAAGTACACAAAAAATCAAAGACTGCCCTCATTCTCAAATAAATTAATTCGTATCACTGTTTTCTCATTTCGCTAGTATTTTCTTACCTTGAACTCTAAATCTACAAGGATGGCTGTTCAACTACACTCCAAACCTAGATAAATAAAAGGTTTCAGAGGCAGTGCATAGTCCTTCCTATACTTAAAAATCACTTAGTTTAACCAATAAATTGATAAATAAGGTATGCGTCCATTTACTATTATGGAGTTAGCTTAGTTGTTTTGTAAGGGGTAGATTACCTTTTTGATTATAACTAATTGAAAGGCTCACCCTGAAGCATAGTTTTATTGATTTCAAGACTAATTATAACAAGCTAATCATGAGTAATAATGTATTAGATAATAGTGCACAAAAGACATTTTTGGGGCATCCTGTTGGCCTTTTTGTTTTGTTCTTCACAGAGATGTGGGAGCGTTTCTCTTACTATGGTATGCGTGCCTTGTTGGTATTATATATTTGTTCAACTCAAACCGATGGTGGTTTAGGATGGACTAAATCAGAAGCTTTGGAGCTTTATGGATGGTATACCATGTTGGTATATGTTATGTCTATTCCTGGAGGAGTCATTGCCGATAGAATGTTAGGACAGAAAAAATCTGTTATGTATGGGGCTATAATTTTATGTCTTGGACATGGCATCTTGGCTATTGAAGCCTTGTGGGCCTTCTATACAGGTTTAGGCTTGATTATTCTTGGTGTTGGTATGCTGAAACCTAATATTTCTACCATGGTTGGTGGATTGTATAAACAGGGGGATTTGAGAAGAGATAAAGGATTTACAATCTTCTATATAGGTATTAATATTGGAGCATTTCTATCAGCTATAATTGTAGGTGCTGTTGGAGAAACTTATGGCTGGCATTATGGATTTGGATTAGCAGGAATCGGAATGTTATTAGGATTGGTAGTTTATATCTGGGGGCAAAAGCACTTAGAACATGTTGGTAACTTCTTAGGTAAATCAGAAAATGCAGAAGAAAAAGCCTTATTGAATAAGCCATTAACAAAGGTTGAGAAAGATAGAATGATTGTTTTATTGATATCATTCCTTATCATAATTGTCTTCTGGGGAGCATTTGAACAAGCTGGTGGCTTGTTAAATATTTATGCTAACGAAAAAATTGATAGAAGCATCTTTGGTTGGGAAATGCCTGTAACTTGGTTCCAATCTTTCAACGCACTGTTTATCATTATTTTTGGAACATCTGTAGCTGCATTCTGGGCAAACCGTAAATTAAAAGGTAAAGAAACATCTACCTTATTAAAAATGGGTATTGGTACTATAATCATGGGACTAGGATTCTTATTGATGGTAGGGGCTTCTAAAGAAGCTAGTGCTATGGAATACGGAACCGCTAGTTTCTGGTGGTTGACTTTCGCTTACCTATTACATACAATTGGAGAGCT
Organism: Aureispira sp.; assembly: GCA_024222455.1. Taxonomy (GTDB): domain Bacteria; phylum Bacteroidota; class Bacteroidia; order Chitinophagales; family Saprospiraceae; genus JAAEPD01. Next base: position 10,923 of record JAAEPD010000148.1, on the reverse strand, counting down.
TTGTGCGTCTCCTACAGCCTTATCATTTATCACTAAATTGGCTCCAGTAAAATATGCATCTATCATGATGGGAGTTTATTTTGCAGCAACTGGTTTTGGAAACAAATTGGCAGGAACAATTGGTGAAGCTTCTCAATCTGAGCCAATCAAAATTGAGCTAGTAGCAAGTGTAGATGGATTAACTAGTTTTGAAGGTGTTCAAGACAAAGTAAAGGAAGATGAAGGAATTGCAATTCGCTCTTCTATTTATTTAGATGGTGAAACATTTAAAGCAGATAGCTATAAAAATGAAAGTGTAGCTGTTAACCCTATCTTCAAGTTCGCTAAAGAAGAGCAGTTAGCAGAAGTTGTAGCTGTATTAAAAGAAAACCAAGCAACAAAAGAAAAACCTTATCATGCAACCTTCAAGTTTGAAAAAGATGGCGAAGCTAAGAAGGTAGAGGCCAATAAAGGTGATGGCAAAAATTATAGTGGAACATTTATAATTGAAGAGGTTCAAAGCCAAAAAGAATATAAAACATTCCTTTTCATATTTATCCTTACAGCTGTATTTGGAGGTTTAGTTATCTTATTACTAAAACCACTGAAAAGACTAACTCATGGTGCAGAGGATAATGAAGTAGAAGCATAAGTAATAATCTGAAAATGAAGTAGAGAAATTATCTATTAATTGAAAAATCTTTCTATTTCTAATTCTATCTTTATCATATAACTATTGAAACACAAAATTTATAAAAATGGATTCAAAAACAAGAAGTGAATTCTTCGAGACCAAAGTATTAGGCCACCCAGCGGGTTTAATGGTTTTATTTTTCACTGAAATGTGGGAAAGATTTTCTTTTTATGGTATGCGTGTACTTCTTGTCAACTTCTTGACAATGGCTGCTATCAGCTATAATCCAGGTTGGGAATGGAGTGCAGAAAATGCAGGTGCTTTGTTTGGCACCTATGCAGGTTTGTTATACCTAACACCAATTGTTGGTGGTTTAATCGCAGATAAATACATTGGCTATCGATGGGCCGTTGTGGTGGGTTCGATTATAATGACCTTGGGGCATGCCTCCATGGCTTTGGAAACAGAGTTCTCCTTATATCTCGGCTTGGCATTACTGGTCATTGGAACTGGATTTTTTAAACCCAACATGACGTCGATTGTTTCTGAGATGTACAAAGATCTTCCAGAAAAGAAAGATGGAGCCTATACCATTTTCTACATGGGTGTTAACGCAGGTGCCTTCTTTGGTATGATGTTGTGTGGTTACCTTGCAGAGCGTGTTGGCTGGAGCTGGGGATTCGGCTTGGCTGGTATCTTCATGTTGTTAGGAACCTTACAATTCTGGTTAGCAAAACCTTTGTTTGGTGATATTGGTGAAATCCCGTCTAAGACAGAAAGGAGTGAGGAGGATGAAGCTGCTGCTGCCAATGGTATCTCAGTTGACGGTGACAAATTAAATCCATTTACATCACTAGATAAAATCTTGGTAGTTATTTGTTCTATCATCGGATTTGGCTACCTGATTAATGACCCAATGTCTAAAATTGGTGGTATCAATATGTTTGACTTCCAAGCCTTCGGTATGGCTGGTCAGTATGTAGCGGTACTATTTGGGTTGGCACTTTTCTTATTCTTGGTCATTTCAAGAATCATTCGTTACGATCGAATTGTTAGAGATAGAATGATTGCCTTTATTATCTTTGCTTTCTTTACCGTCTTTTTCTGGATGAGTTTTGAGCAAGGAGCATCTTCTTTGGTAATCTTTGCGAGAGATAATGTGAATCGTTCTTTGACAGGTGGCGCAGCTACAATGTTTAATATTGTCAACTTGTTGTTAACGATTGTTCCGTTATTGATTATTTCTTATGTATTATTCTTATTGTGGAAACAGACCTTCAAAAAGATTCCTAATTCTAATATCGTTTTGGTCGCTTGTTTTGCAGTTGTTTGGGGTATTGTCATTTGGATGATCAACAGAGATATGAATACTGTTGCTTATGATGTGAATTATCAAGCAATTGAAACACCTCAAATGGATGAAAAATCTGGTCAGCAGGCAAAAGATGACGATGGTAAACTCTTGTTTAATTATACAGCTATTACTGAAAATTATCAAGTACAACCAGGAGATAAAGTAGTTGCACAAACAAAAGAGGTTTCTACAATTGACGAACTTACAGTAGGACAAAAAGTAAGTCTTATCAAAAAAGATAATGGAGCCACAGAATATGCCTTAATTGGCGAGTCTGACCTAGAGCGTTATAAAAAACATGCAGAAGAACTTAAGCAAGATAATGGTTTAGTTCCAGGTGAAATTGCTGTTATCAAAAGTAGTCAAGTTGAAATTACCGTTTCTTGGTTTAGTATCTTGAACTCCTTTTTTATCATTGCTTTTGCATCAATGTTCTCTAGATGGTGGGATTCCAAATACAATCCTGATGCCGCAGTTAAATACGCACTTGGTTTGGTTATCATGGCACTTGGATTTGGCTTTTTAGCTTGGGGAGCTTATGGTATAACTGAAGGTGTAAAAGTATCTATGTTCTGGTTGATTATAGCCTACCTATTCCATACGCTTGGTGAGCTCTGCTTATCTCCTGTAGGTCTCTCCTACGTATCCAAATTAGTACCTCCTCGCATGATTGCCTTCATGTTTGGTATGTGGTACTTGGCGATTGCTATTGGAAATAAACTAGCAGCAGTACTAGGTGGACAGATTGAAAACATTACAGAAGAATATTCTTTAAGTACCTTCTTCTTGATTTTCACAATTGTACCGACAGTAGCTGGTGGTTTGATTCTACTACTCAACCCATTATTGAAAAAACTAATGCACGGAGTAAAATAAGCTCCCTGCTAGGATAAAATATATAGAGCCGCTCAACTATTTGGGCGGCTTTTTTTATGCAGTTGTTTAAGCATGGAGCTTTAAATAGGCTTTGACAATTCATTTCCAAACAACTTCTTTGTTTGTTTTTTACTAAAAAAGGGCAGGCTATGAATATAATCTAGTCAGATTTTATTTATTTTGCTAAAACTAAATGACTATTCAAAATTATAAGATCTATGCAAAAGCAACCTAAAATATTAGTAATTGGAGCAGGAGGAATTGGTGGAGTGACGGCTGGCGTATTGGCTAAGGCTGGTTATGATATAGAAATTATTTGCAAATATGAGGAGGTAGCCAAAAAGATTATGTCTACAGGTTTGGAGATAAAAGGAGCTAAAGGTGACTTTGCGGTCAAAATGCCTGCTAAAGCTACAGTGCCTGAGTTGCAAGAAAAAAAGGACTTGGTGCTTTTGGCAACCAAAGCTACCGATATGCTAGAACCAGCTCAACAGGTCTTGCCTTTTTTGAAGGAAGATTCTAAAGTAGTGTCTATGCAAAATGGGTTTTGTGAAGAGGCCCTAGCTAGTGTTGTTGGCCTTGATAGAACTATTGGTTGTGTAGTGGGTTGGGGTGCCACCTTACTCAAACCTGGAGTACTCGAAATGACTTCGGATGGGGAGTTTATTATTGGGACTTTAGACAACAAGAAGGAAGATCAACCAATCCTGAAAAAGTTACAAACAATATTGAACAATTTAGTGCCTGTAGAGGTGTCTCAAGATATAACAGGACAGTTGTATTCTAAACTAATTATTAATTCTTGCATTACAAGTTTAGGAGCTATTTGTGGTCTGTACTTAGGCGAAATGTTGAGTAAAAAAGAGATTAGAGAGGTATTTATCAATATCATGCGTGAGGCAATGGTTGTAGCTGATGGCATATCATTGCAAGTACCTGTATATGGAGGAAAATTAGATTATTATAAAATCCTAAAAGGAAATGGATGGTGGTCTAATTTTAAGCGCCACTTACTGATTCGAATTGTTGGGATGAAATATAAAAAACTAAAATCTTCGAGTTTGCAGTCTTTGGAACGTGGTAAACCTACTGAGATTGACTTCTTGAATGGGCATATTGCAAAAAAAGGTAAAGAGTGTGGAGTGCCTACTCCTGTCAATGACTTGGTAATAGAAACAATAAAAGAGATAGAACAAGGAAAACGTAAAATAGGTATGCACAATTTTACGGAGAAAGGTTTTTGGTAGATTAATTTTTTTTGATTCTTACACCTTTAATACCTCTGTTTATGTGGATTCTGAATGTAGTTATTAGCTTGTTTGTTATCTTCATTCTGTATGCTTTAGTACAGTATGGAGTGGCTAAGTTGTTGGGTGTTTCGCTCAATAAATTGCTTCAAGTAGATAAAGGGCAGCAAGTCCATATAGGAAAGAGATTAGGGTTATTATTATCTAGCATCTTATGGCCAATTCTCTTTGCCATTGTATTTATGGGCTTAGAGATTTATTATAATAGTGAAAAAAAGATTCTGACAGCAAATGTATCTGATGGGATAGCTTGTTCGGAAGCAGCTGAAAGGCTAGGGTTACAAAATGGTGATATTATCCTAAATATAGGAGAAGCCCCCTTTAAATATTTTGAGCCTAATCGTATAAAGAATGCTTTGCTCTTCGAGAATGTCCAAACAATTAGGGTAAAAAGGGATGGCCAAGAGGTATTGGTTCAAGTTCCTACTGATTTTCCTGTTGATTTATTAGGGGGGCGAGAGCCTTTAATTCAAGCTAGAATTCCTTTTATAATAGAGGCTGTTCAACCTAACTCTCCTGCTGCTCAAGCAGGATTAAGAACCGGTGATCAGTTATTGGGAATTGATGGTAAAAACTTAGCCTTTTTTGATGAGTTTAAAGCAAAACTTCAAGAAAGTCCTTCACAAGAGCTTTTGCTAACCGTGCGAAGAGCTAAAAACCAAGAACAAATCGCAATAACAACCAATGCAAAAGGACAAATAGGAGCTGCTGTACAACGCCCTACGTTTAAGACAGAAAACCCCAAATTAGGGAAATCTATGCTGACCGGAATTCCCAAAAGTTGGGTTTACTTTAGAGCCGTTGTCTCCAGTTGGCTGCCACAAGATCGATCAGCAAGTGAGAGCCTAGGAGGCTTTACTAAAATAGTACCATTAGTAAAATCTTCTTTCTTCGATTCCACCCAAATAAGACAGAACAATATTGTAGTAGGTTATTTATTAGGGTTGTTCAACTTAGTATTAGGTCTTTGGTCATTAATCAGAGCTAAATCTAATTAAAAAACTATTTCTTCTTGAGGTGCTGCCCAACCTGTACTAAAATAGTTACGACTCGTTTTTGCGCTGCATTTATGGCGTTTGCAATAAGCTCGACCTGCATGCACTTTTAGTACATCATCCTCTATATTATTGACCCAACCATCTATAACAGGACTCAAAACATAAGCTCCTGGATGCAATAAATGATTGCAGCGAAGCAATGGATAAGCTTTTGCTTGTATGAGATACTCTTCAAAATAGTCGCTAGATATACAAGCAATAATTGCGGCATCAGTTTCTTTATCACTTGTATTTGTCCAGCCTTGAACTTCCACCATATCCATCAATCCATTGTGTCCATTAAAAACCATAAAATCAGCTCCTCCATGTATTGCTATTTTTTGACTATCAATTTCTAGTTGCTCTTCATAACTATTGGATAATGCACGAAGATAATCATTGACGGTAGCCTCCATCCGATCGCCTCTATAAGCATCTGCAACTAGATAAACGATAGCCCCATTAGAGTAATTCCTTCTAAAAACTACTCGCTCTAAAACATTACTATCTACATCATAAAAGTTATCAAGGAGTTGCCATTTAGAATCTGTTTTAAAATATTTTTTCATGCCTGTGCTGGTTGCCCAATATAGATTAGATTTCAAACTCAACCCATTTCCTAAAGATGGCCTAGAAGTCGGTACAATCCCTTGATTTTCGTTGTCGCACAAAGGCACAAAGACATGCACTACTAAAGGTTGTTTAGTATCAATTTTGGATTGTAATTTTTTTCGGATATTGTCTCTATTTGGAACAGGGCTGAGTGAGATAGGCTCTGGTATAATATCAGCCTCTATTGTTGTAAGTGTATCTGTTTGGGCAGTATCAACACTAATTGATTGAGGAGTTGGAGTATTGGGCTGTTCTGCTTGGCAGCCAATGAGCATAAATAATACAAATATAGTCACCAGTTTATACATCAAGAAACAGTGTTTAGTAGTTCTGAAAATAATTTCCAACTCTCCAAAACACTTATTTGTATTAAGAAAGCCAGTAATTAGTAAGTTTTAAATGCCCATCATCATTAAGATGATCGAGTATCCAACCTTTTGCTGAATCATAATTGAATCGAGTGATAGAAGTATTATTAATCGTTATATTCAAAGCAGTTCGTCTATCTGCCTTCATTAGTTTTCTAAACACAGATTTAATCACAAAACTGTGCGTAAAAATTCCAATTTTCAGGTTTTGATCGGCCTTAGGCAATAAGGTAGTTTCTATCCATTCATAGACTCGTTTTTCTACCATTTCCATATTCTCCCCATTAGGCGGACAAAATCCATAAGGATCTGCCTGCATAGCCTCTTTTACTTCGGGAGTATAGATAACTGCTCGATGCTTGCCCTCCCAATCTCCTTTCGAAACTTCTATCAATTCATCACTATATTGTATAGTTTTAGGGAAAATTCGTATAAATCCACAGGCCAACTCAGCCGTTTCTTTAGTTCGAGTAGTGGGTGAACAATATACTTCATCAAATTTCACATTTTGGGTATCTAGTCGTTTACCCAATGCTCTTGCTTGTTTTCTACCTTTGGCAGTCAACAATACAGCCTTTGAATGTCCCGAAATAATATTGGGATTGACATTATTTTTGCCTTGAGCATGTCGTATGAAATAGAGTTTTAGCATTATTTTTTGGTTAATAGGCTATGCATTTTTCTAATTAATTAGAAAAACTTCATAGCCTAATCATAATACAAAAAGGAAGAAAAGATACATGTAGTTTAAGGTCTGTAACCTAATATTCCTAAGCCAACAGCTTCTTGCTGATGAAGCTCACAAGGATTAATGCTCCAGTGACCAGCAATTTCCATGACATCATCTTCAGAAGGCCAATATTCAATATCATTAACTAATAACTGCTTGTATGCCTCAGGTGTAATATCCTGAAATATTTTAAGACCTTTATTATCTTGCTCTATTGTAGAAGGTGCACCATTTACGGTAACTCCATCATCAGAAAATGAACAATATCGCAAGGTAACTCCATTAACAGCTCTAGCCCAAAAATGATATTCTGAACGGCGATCTGTAGCAAATGCTTGAACCTCACCAAACTCTTCACTAAGTCGTTCTAGCATAGGTTTGAACTGATCGTCATATGCAATGTCATTAATAACCAGTGTCCAATTACCTAAGGGAGGACTGATGAAAAAATAACTTCCATGACGAGTATATTGCAATCCACTAGCCCAGTTGGAAGATATAAAATGCTTTATACCTAAATCCTTTAATATTTTCTTAGAATGAGTGGAAGATATAGCCATCCATGATCTTTTGTATCCAAAAGGAATAGGTCTATCTGGAAGATCGTTTGTTGGTGGGAATACATGTTCTTGAACATTATCTAAAATATCAGAATTAACACCAGCACTAGTTCTAAATATTATAAATAGAACAACAACTCCCAATGCTATGATGAGTACTAAAGGAAATAATGCCATTACTTTTTCTTTAGTTCTGCCCAAGTCTTATAATCAGAATAATCTTGCACCGTCCAGTCTTTAGGAACCTCTTGAAGGGGTTCACACGTTCTGAGGCTATCTCTACATTCTGCTGGCAATTTTTGATACAATTGGGTGCCTTCCGATTTCCAATCGACCATTTCATCACTCAAATCTTTAATGATTTTAGCAGGGTTTCCTACCACTAGTTTCTGATTTGGGATAACCATATTTGCAGGAACAAAGCAAAGCGCACCGATTAGACAATTGTCTCCAACCTCTACATCATCCATCAAGACTGCATTCATACCTACCAATACATTCTTACCAATATTTGCACCATGTATAATAGCACCATGCCCAATATGAGCAGCCTCTTGCAGTCGAACTGTTTTGCCAGGAAACATGTGCACTACACAGTTTTCTTGTACATTGCAACCATCTTCTATTATAATAGCCCCCCAATCTCCACGCAGTACAGCACCAGGACCAATATAAACATCCTTACCTATAATCACATTGCCTGTAATATTGGCTTGAGGGTGTACAAAAGCAGTTGGATGCACCACAGGTTTGTATCCATTAAATTCGTAAAACATAACTAGAGTAATATGCTAATTTGAAAAATTGATAATATAAAACCTAGAGTATATTCTTAGTGTTAGGCTTTTTTAGAATATCATAGAGCAATTCTTTGGCTCTAAAGAGTTGAGCTTTTACGGTACCAATAGGCAGAGTTAAGCGGTCTGCTATTTCTTGGTAAGATAACTCCTCAAAGTAGCGCAACTCTATCATAATACGGTACTTGTCGCTCAATTTAGTGAGCAATTCCCGCATGAGCACCTTACGTTGTTGACGTATAAAACGCTCTTCAGGATCGAGAGAATCTGCTTTTAGATGATTGGTAAAATCTTGAGCACTATCCTTTTCCATTGGATCATCAATAGATAATGTTTTCATCCGTTGTTTCCTGATAAAATCGATACAGTTATTCGATGCTATCTTAAACAACCAAGTGCTAAAAGCATAGTTGGGTGTATAGGTATGAAGTTTCCGAAAGGCCTTACCAAAAGCCTCAATAGTTAGATCATCGGCATCACTTCGGTTGTGCACCATTTTGAACATGGTGTGAAAAATGGCCTCCTTGTAGCGATCCATGAGTTGGGCATAAGCAGACTGATCATTATGATCTACAGCTTTACGTACCAACTGATAATCCTCTACGGCGCGATCTGATAAATTTTTGTTCATTCCTATTCCTTCCAATTAATTGATGGGTTGCTCCTAAATAATGCTGGAGCCATTACTATATAATATAATACTATAAAGATATCGAAAAACCATAGGAGTTTTAACAATTTTTTATTGTTAAATATATTTAACCAATTATTCCAAACTATATAAAGCAGCAATAAGCGGAGAAGATAAGTTCCTAATATGTATAACGGATAACATCCAAGTACAAGCAAAGCTATAGACAATAGAATATATCCAAAATGTGATAAAGATAATAGTATCAATAGTACCTGATGCACTAAACGGTAACTTGTGGCGGTTGAATAGTGTCTTGTTTTTTGTTGATACAATGCTCCCCAAGTTTGTTTAGGCTCCGAATATACAAAGCTTTTGGGCGAGATACAAATATTGGTATTAATACTATTGGCTACTTTATTCACAAATAAATCATCATCGCCCGAAGCTAAGTGTTGATGCTTTTGAAAACCATTATTTTGCAAGAATAATTCTTTTTTGTACATCAAATTTCGCCCAACTCCCATATAAGGGGAACCCCATGCTGCTAATGATAGGTATTGAATAGCAGTATAACTGGTTTCAAAACTACTCCACTGACTAACTAGCACAGGATGGGAATAATTTGGCCCATAACCCAATACTATCTGGGTATCAGGAGTTGTAGCAGCTTGCATACTTTTTATCCATTGATTGCTACTAGGTTTGCAATCTGCATCAGTGAGTAATAACCATTCATATTGAGCCAATTCTATACCTTTTTGTAAGGCTGCTTTCTTTCCTTTAGAGGCTTTAGTTGCAATGCTATGAATATGTAGATTAGAATGTTTAGTTGCTAACCCTGTCAATACTTCTCTAGTTCGATCGGTAGAGGCATCATCAATAACCCAAACTTCATAATCTGGATAGTCTTGTTCTAGGATAGAGGGCAAATACTTTTGTAGATTAGATACCTCATTTCGAGCACAAATGATAATAGAAACACTTGGCAATTCCTTTTTTATGACCTGTTTAGTAAATACCAACTGTTTATTGAAGAGTATTCCCCAAAATAGAAATTGACAAACCACAAAGAATATCCAACTATAGAATAAAAAAGTCATTATGTAGAATAAAAAAGAATTTTGATACTGTTGAAAATCCCCTAGTCCCCTTTAAAAGGAGGAATGTACTGTTTTGATTTTACACATTGTCAATTCCCCCTTTTTAAGGGGGTTAGGGGGATTTCTACACAGTAATATTAATATCTCATATAGAATGAGTAGATTTGGATTGAAGATAACCAAATATCTATAAAATGGAATTTTCTAGAGAAGAATTCATAGAAAAAATAGAGGCTTTATTTGACTCTAGAATAGAAGCTAATCAAGATCTTGCTTTTGAGTTGATGAAAAGCCAAGATTGTATTCCTATGGAGTTGTTTGAACAGTTACATCCTAAAGATTGGCGAGTTAGAGCATGTTTGAAGCATGGAATAGTAGAACCATTGAAGGATTTACCCCAAATAAATTGGAGCATTTTAAAGATAGAGCAAATACCTAAAGCTATTGGTCAATTGACTAAACTCAAAGAATTAGATATTTATAATACTAAAATAAAAGAACTCCCTCCCGAAATCGAAGGAATGACAGGTTTGGAAGGTATTAATATCTCCACTACTCCCATTTCCTTTTTACCCAATGAGTTGTGCAACTTGCCTAAATTAATAGGTTCTCTGACAGTTTTTGCCAAAAAGGGAAAAAAAGTTAAGTTGGTCTAAAAATAAAAATGGCATTAGACTTAGAAGGTGTTTGGGAAATTGAGAATTAGGAAGAAAGAGATCATCAGTGTATCTTAGGTTGACGAAAACTAAAAGATATGCAGACCAAACATGAACCGCTCACTGATGACCAATGGGAAGTTATAAAAGGCTACTGAAATTGGCAAAGAAAACGCAAATTATCTTTGCGAAAAATATTTGATGCGATACTGTGGATAACGCGAACAGGTAGCCAATGGCGAAATATGGAAAGTAAGTACCCACCTTGGCAAGCCGTGT
>JAAEPD010000147.1 GCA_024222455.1 Aureispira sp. | reverse complement strand
ATCCCCCTAGCCCCCTTTACAAGGGGGAATTTATATACAGAATGTATTTACATAGTACATTCCCCCTTGTAAAGGGGGCTAGGGGGATTTCTCTGTATAATAACCAATTCTCAAAGAGCCAAAATATTATGCTTCTACTATCCCCAAGGCTAAATTACTTACTTGGTAGATACGTGTATTGTTATTCCACAAATAAGCATCACCAATTATAGCTAAAGTATCGCCTCGTTTTTCGATAGTTTTGAAGTGTACCTCGCAGTGCATATAATCTACATGCTGCAAGATCTGTCCTCTATATTTCCAAACGGTTTCATGGTTGTCTAATTGTACAAATTTAGGCGATTTGAAATCCTTGCCTAAGTCTTGTTGCAAAGCAAAGGTTTGCATTGCTTGCAAGATTGCTTCTACACCCAAAGAACCTGGCATAACAGGATCTTGATAGAAATGACAAGTAAAGAACCAATCATAAGATAAAACAGCTCTACTTGCATGGATATACCCTTTGCCATGTTCACCACCATTTTTGACAATTTTGAGATTGTCTAGAAGCATCAACTGATCTTGAGATAGTTTGTAATGTGGCTTCCCTTCAGGTGCTTTGAATAGCTTCATTTTGCCATACAAAGAATCTAATTTGATTTGCATATAATCCTTTGGAGATAGATTGTTGGCCTGATACCAAGCAGGAACCTCAGCTCCTTTGTCTAAGCCAACTTGTTGAGCCAAAGACTCTGCAGGGAAGAATCCAAACGAAGATTTTCCTTTGTAGAATACCTGACCATCTACACTCAACTCAAAAGTATAGTTTTGCAAGACTGTTCCCGCTAAAGAAACAGAAGAAGCTAATACTGCTTTATTGTGGATTGTTTTACCTCGGAAATCAGTTCCATTAGGCAAGTCAAACATTTCGCCATTACCATCCAAGTTACGGAAGTATAGGTTTTTATCTTTGAATGGGAGTGTACTACCTAAATAAGCACCCAATAAACCACAAGGCTGCAAGGCGATTTCCATCAATACCGAATAAGGCATTGTGTTATTGCTGTTTTGCTCATAATACCAAGCATCTACAGGCACATCATACTCCGCATAAATAGTAGATGGTTTTTTGAACTGTAAACGCTCTCCATCTATTTTTAATACTCTTGAGATAAGTTGTAAGTCTGTGTTTGGTTGTCTAGATACTTTTCTACCATCATAACATTCGAAATCAGGTCCAAAGCATTTAGAAAGGTTGTCTAAGGCAAAATTAGTAATATCCAACTCATTGAGTAAGGCACCTTCAGAGCGAGGTGAGATTTTGACACCTGCTTCTTGCTCTAAATATCTAGGATTATCTTTTTCTCGAAGTTGCAAACCTAAATTCTCAAAATGAACCGTAACAATACCATCTGATAGAATCTCTAAATCAGCAATTACATAAGGATTAGGAACTAAACCAATCTCTTTAACCTCTAGTTTATAAACTAACTTAGTGTCTTTGTGTGGTACTACTTCCTTGCGACAACGTACCTTTTGAGGTAGATCAAATACTGGCTGGTAGCGACCATCTTTAGTCATTCTTTGTAAGCCCAACATCAGCATGAAAAAGCGCAATAAATTCCCACCACCTTCAGCTTGTAAAGACCCTGCCAATACTTCATCATCACGGAAATGACAAGGGAAGTACCAATCGTCTGGATGTAAGTCTTTTTCTGCAATCACCAATCCTAAACCATAAGCTCCACCAGTAAGGTCTGCTTTTGTGATTCGATCAATCATCAAGATCTTTTCTGGAGGAAGGCAAAGTGACTTGTTTCTACCATTACTATAGTAAGAAATATCACCAAAACACTTTTCAATGTCGCCATTTATTAGATGCTGCAAATCTTCTTTCGAGAAGCTTGTCTTGGTTGTTTGAAGTAGTGGAGTGAACTGAGGCTTTTTAGCATTTTCTCTAAGCTTAAGCTCCTCTGCTGTATAAACTACACCATTACCTTCTGCTAATTGTTCAGAGGTAAAGAACCCTGCACAACCATTACGCATGGTCAAAACTAAGCGATCTTGCACATAGCAATCATAACTAAAGAAAAACAGTAAGTTTTCCCCATTTCGAGCAAAAGAATTGATCGAAATATCGTAGCGAAGGGTTTGTCCCTCAAATGGCAGATCATCCACAAAGGTTAAGGTACAGTCTAGCAAACGATAGATTAGGTTACCCTTATTTTCAAAGTCGATACCTAAATAAGAGATCAACATCAAATCGCACTGACCAGATTCTACAGATACTGCCCAAGGAATTTGCCCATCTGTAGTGTACCAAGCATCATAAGGAATATCGTACTCTGTTTGCATAGTAGAGGGCTTAAATTCGCCTCGTTTACCTTTCAACCCAGTTACACGACTCACCAATAGATAAGGATCCATTGGCAACATAACTCTACGACTATAGCTGTCGATAATATCGTATTCTGGACCAAAAACTTTTCCGATTTTACCTTCAGCAAATTCCTTTAAATCTTCTTGTGAGAAGACAATAGTTTTGCCTTTGAGTTGTTCGCCAGTTGAGTAATCTTGTAAGATTAAACCATTTTCTCCAACCTTTTTGCTGTTGGTGCTTGGCACTGTTGTCTTTATGGTGAATGTATCCATGCTGACTGTAGGTGTTTTGTGTAATGAATAATTATTTTGTTGAGCTACACTAGCCATCTCTAGGCTAGGTACAGCAGTCTTTTGCTTCTTAATATTTTTGAATGTTTTTTTCATTTCATCATTTAGCAGTAAATCATAGATTCTATGGCCACCAGGGATGATTTTTTTATAAAAACTTCTAGGTTTCTTTTCTTCCTCTAACTCTACAAAAAGACTGTCTAAATTCAGCTCTACTCCATGACTAAGTAGCTGAGCTAAACATTCTAAAATAGACTGAGCATCTGATTTTCCTTTCTGGTTGAAACTAATAGAGAGGTGTTCTTTATCTTTCAAATTCTCTCTAATCCAGGCTGTACAGGTCGCATTAGCACCCAACTCTATAAATATTCGAGCACCATCTTGATAAACAGTTTCTACCGTTTTAGGAAAATCTACTTGCTGATGACAAACAGCTGTAGAGTTCTTCGCAATTTCTAGGCTGTCTAATGGGATTTTATTTAGAGTTAAACTTGAATAGAAATCAATATTAGGTGTTGCTTGCAATTCAAAATTGTGCATATCTATCAAGCCATCATATTCTTTTTTGCAGAAATCATGGTGAATAATATTTTTGAAAGGCACCTCTACTGAATTGCATTGAAGTTGATTGGCAATCTGTTGACAAGCAGCTTTATCACCCGAAATAATAACCTCATTTGAAGTATTAATAAAGGTCAGGTAAACATTTGAATGTTGTTCAACTAGTGTTTCTACAGCTTCTTTATTGGCTAATAGAATAAGACTTGTCCAAGCATTTTTGGCAGTAGTAGAATCTGTATTCCAATGTTCTGCCAATAGATTAAGATCTCCAGCAAATTGTGTTTTGAAAATAGGGGAGTTGCGGAAAATTTCGGTTCGATCAGCAGACCATAAACCTAAAGAATACCACATGCTACTGCATTCTCCCATACTATAACCAAAAGCCATAGTAGGCTCCAAGCCTAAATAAGAGCGCAAAATATGAGTATAAGCAGCCGAGAAAAATACCCCTGTAGACATCATGCTAATGGTATCTTCTTGTATCGTAGCTACTTTCTGATTAGCATTGATCGTTGTTGGATATAGATATCGAGTACCTATAAATTTATCCATATTATCTTTACCCAAAAGCTGCTCAAAGTGTTGGTGCAACTCTGGGAATAATTGAAAAATATCTTGGCCTAAACCACGATAAGCAGCAGCAGAACCAGGATATACAAAGGCTATTTTCCCTTTTTTGCCCAATGGTTTACTACTAAAATAGCTACCTCTAGGTGTTTTAAGGACTTTTCCTTGCTCAAAAGCATTGATTAGTGCTGCTCTGAAGTATTTAATCTCTTGTAAGGCTTCTTTTTTTGCTTTGGCCACTAAGACTAAACAGAAAGTGCCTTTTGCACTTTTAGATTTATGGTAGAATTGAGAAGCTATTTTATTTAATGCTTGATTGGTGTTAACAGCGATTTCTAAGGCTGCCAATTGCTGCAAAATAGCTGCTTTATCTTTTCCTTTTAATACTAATAAATTGCCTACACGACCTTCTGTGAATGGTGTTTCTTTTGGATTAGTATGGGCATTTTCAGACATTAAAACTCCAATACCTGCTAATCCATTTACTAGAGCTTGGCGGTTGGTTTGACCTTCATTAAGAATCCAAGGGCTAGAGCTGTTTGGGAAATAGTAATTTTTATGTTGGAACTCTTCTTGTACAGGCTTTTCCCAATTAGGAATGCTCGGAATGAAACGATGATGCAAGCATAAAGCAGTCTTGATCAATCCTGCAATTCCCGAAGCTGCTCCTGTGTGTCCAATATTTGTTTTGACACTACCCAAAGCAATTTGTTGGTTAGGGTTAGTCGCTAATAGTGTTTGAACCTCTTGTTGATCTTCCTGCCCATAACCACTAGCAACTAATTCTTGATAAGCTATATTTGGAGTCGTTTGCAACTGCCCAATTTTATCAATTGTAGCATAAACCTTTTCATCCTGAATATCTTGGTTGCTTTTCAGAACAATAGCACCTGCACCTTCTCCAATCAACCAACCCTTATCAGAACTATTTAAACTAAGACTAGGATTATTTTTAGCGTTGTGTTGAGCAGCTTTATTGCGCAATAAGACATTCTCCAAGCTGCCTGAAAAATCAACACCACCTACCACTACTGCATCTACTTCGCCAAGCGAAAGCATATTTTGAGCAATTTCTAATGCCTTGAATACAGAATTATCACCACAAGAAACGGTAAAAGCTGGCCCTGAGAAATCCCATAAGGCAGCAATTCTACTCGCCATAATATTTCCTACAAAACTAGTGTGTTGACTAGGTGTCTGGGAGTTGTTACGGAAGTAAATACCATTTTTGCATTGTTCTAATAAGGTCGTTTTTTGCTCGGCATCTAGCTCTATGCCACTTTGTACAAGTGCTTCCTCTATTTGCCAAGTTGCATCCCAACGAGCTAAATAATGGTGTATAGCCAACTCTGATTCCATTGCAATCAAGACTGCTACATTCTGACTCTCATCAATGTTTGCATCTTTCAGTGCTTGGTCAGCTACTTTAAGTATAAGTGCCTGTTGAGGTTCTAATGTTTCCGCCTCTTGAGGTTGTATTTTATAACGTAAAAGGTCTATTTCAAAATCTTTTATATAAGCACCTTTAGGTGCTTGGCCATCTTCAAAACCATACTGTTGAAGTAGGGTAGGGTTCTCTTCAAAACCTTTCCATCTACTCTTTGGTAATGTGTTGAATAATTGATCTCCATTATAAATAGTTGCATAGAAATCATCTAAGTTGTCACAACTTCCAAAATGTACATCCATACCTATTATTGACATAGGTAACAACTTTTTAGGAGTAACAGGCTGTGCGGTTTGGTTTTGATATTTTTGGACCACCATGTGTGCATTGGTACCACCAAACCCAAAGGAGTTGATACCTGCTTGATCTCCTGTCCAGTTGGTTGTTTTATTGATAATTTGTTCGTCTTGTATCCATTGGTTCTGAGACTGAACAGCCTTATCTAGATTAATATTTGGAGGAATAATCTCTTTCTGCATAGCCAAGAGTACCTTGAATAGGCCAGTCATGCCAGCAGCAGTCAATAAATGCCCCATGTTAGACTTGACAGAACCTAGCAAAGGTTTAGTCTGGTGTTGTTGGAAAAAATCTGAGATAGAGTTGATCTCTGTATTATCACCTAAAGGTGTTCCAGTTGCATGACATTCTAAATAACTAGTGTTTTGAGGTAAAACCTCTTCTAAATTATAGGCACGTTCAAAGGCTAGTTTTTGTCCTTTAGGATTAGGGCTTAGCAAGAATTTGCCTCTGCCATCATTGGATAGTCCAATACCTCCAATTACACCTAGAATATTATCTCCATCTCGTTGAGCATCTTCCAATCTTTTGAGGACGACCATTCCTGCTCCTTCAGAGGAAACTAATCCTCCAGAGTTGTCATCTAATGGTGCAAATTTCTCATCATGTGGAGCATAGGCATGAAATATCGAAAATCCCATGTGTATGAACAATTGGTCAGAGGCACAAACTGCACCAGCTAACATTAAGTCTGTTTTTCCTGTCATCAGCTCATCACAAGCCAATTTAATAGCATACAAAGATGTTGCACAAGCTGCATCTAAAGCATAATGACCACCTTGCAAACCCAATGCTTCTGAAACCATTTCGGAAGGTGTGTATTCCAAAATTTCGTTTTCAGGTATGATCTTTTTGCTTGCAGGAACTTTGATGTTTTTATCTTCCAAAAGTTCTTGCAGCGCTTTTTCCGTAGTTTGCGTATAAATATCTGCCAACTGCTTGTGCGAGGATCCTGTCGGAAACGAAAGGTTGCCCAAAATAAGCCCACAACGCCCTAAAATTTCTTCTTTTTGGTAATACCCACTGTCTTTTAGCGCCTCTTTGGCTACATGCAATGGCCATTGATAGAGTTTATCTTGTTTAGCCAAAAAATCAGAAGATAGTTTGTAGCCTGTTGGATTGAACTCAAATCCTCGGATATAGCCACCTCGGATAGAGTAGCATTTATCCACGATACCTTTACCATCCTGATAGAAGATACTAGGATCTACCCCAAAGTCTTCTTTGTTGGCGAGTTTTATTAAATCTTTTTCTTGCACTAGATTGTCCCAAAATTCTTCGTTTGTACTCGAACCTGGGAATAATCCCGACATGCCTATGATTGCTATTTTCATTCTCCTTTTTATAATGTTTATGTTGTAGTAAGGTTTTACTTACTGTAGAGAAATCCCCCTAGCCCCCTTTAAAAGGGGGGATACAGTGCGAGGAATACATTACTGTATATAAATTCCCCCTTTTAAAGGGGGCTAGGGGGATTTTCGCTCACTATTCTAGCTGTTTTATATGCCCTAAAAAATTCAACATTAGATTAGAATATTACCATTCTAACCCTTTAGAGACCGTAACTGCTGCATTAGTGGTCACCATATAAACCTTTCCAGTTTCATCATAAACAGTGCAATTGGCAACCATTTTATGAGCAGAACTTTCAACTACTTCTATGTGCACCAACATTGGTTGTTCAAATGGAATTGATTCGTAAATAGTGCAAGACTCTGTAGACAAAGGCAATGATTTAGCCCCTTCGTTGTACTGTTGTACCCAAATAACCATTCCTTGGTACTGAATATCAGCAAAGAATGTGTTTACAGAGATTACAGGAAACTGTCCTTGATCTTTTACAGGTACAGTAGGTGCTTTGCAAGACAAGACTATTTGTGATTCATTCCAATCCAAAACTTGCTCAATCCCTCTGAAATAAGTATCGTGAAAGAGTGCTCCATTTTGGTATAAGACACTGCCATCTGTAGCTGTATAGTTTCCAGAAATTTGAGGAGTGAAACTAGGCGTTTCTACCTTGTTTTTCTTAGCAACTAAAGTGATACTAGCCTTATAGTGATAAGTAGGCAATTTAGCATTAGGTGCTTGACTCAATACAGTTGCTTCTATCTTAATTTGGTCTGCATCTTTAGCAGTTTCTTTAAGCTCTACTACAAAGTTTTCAGGTTGATTGCCATCAAATACTAAACCTTTGAAAAGTTTTGCATCTTCAACATGGAATACTCTGAAATCAGGAAATACCTGTTCGCAAGTATTGGTCATCCAACCCACTGCATTCACTACAGGTAAAACAGCATGTCCTTGAATGACATGGTGCATCAGAAATGGATTAGCTTTCAAGGTTAGATTTCTATGGATACGATGTGTATTCAAAGTACCTTCTGTATAAGAGATACCTGCAGGTAGAGTGCCTCCAATAATAACTTGAGGTTGATCAGCATAAGCAACATTCATCTCATTAACTAACATTGCAGGGCCACCTTCTGTACTTACTAGACTAACACCCATTTCTTGAAACTTCTTTTTGAGTGCAGCACTTACCATTCCTGAATCCCAAGCTCCCCAGTTGATTGCCGAAACTTGTGTATTGGGGTGGTTAGTTCTGAATATATGAGCGGCTTTGCTCAAAATTTCATTAGCAATAGCATAATCAGTTTGACCAACATTACCATAGAAACCAGCAACAGAAGAAAACAAAATCAAGTGATCCAATTTATGGATGTTGACAGCTTGGAAGAGTGTTAATAAACCATCTAATTTAACAGACAGTACATTATAGAAGTCTTGTTCCGATTTGTCTTGAATGTATTTATCTGCCAAACGACCAGCTCCATGTATAATTCCTGTTATGTTGCCCCATTTTTGCGTGATAGGGAGGAGTTGATGTTTTACAGTGCTGATCTTAGTTACATCTCCTTTTATATAGATGGCTTGACCACCATTCTGCTCAATTTTTGCGATCGTATCGTCAATCTCTTTTTTCGCTATAATATTTTTATAAATATTCTTAACAGCAGCCAAGTTTGGTTTTTCTCCCTGTGCTTTTAGGGCATTCATGATTTGTGCTTTTAGCGCACCTTCTTGCATATCTTGCTGAGCATATTCTGGAACTACATAATCGAAATCAGAACGTCCTAATAAGATGAATTTGCATTGGAATGCTTTAGCCATTTCTATAACACAATTGGCTGTAACACCTCTAGCTCCACCACTTACTAGGAATACAGAATCTGAAGTGATTGCTGTTTGGATAGTGTTATTTTCTACAACTTCTACCTCTTTAGCATCCAACATTGCTCGACCACCTTCATTGATGGCAACTTCGACTACCGCACGATTAGGGTCATGCAATTCGCCAATAATATGCTCTGCAATAGTATTATGTTGTAATTCTGGTTGGATATCAACGGCTCTACAGTAAACTGCTGACCATTCTAAGTTCAAACATTTCACTAAGCCAGGTAAGCCACCTCCGACTATGGAAGTATTGCCTCTTTTGCCTAACCCAGATTGACCATCTAGGCGACTAACTGTTAAGAAGTTTGCTCTATTTGTTTTACCTAAGTCATTGAGAGAAGGTTGGATATGTTTTGCTATTAAGAATACAGATTTGAGGAGTTCTCTTTCTGTACCAAAATGTTGAGCAAATTGACCATTTTGGAATTCGAAATGAGGGTGTAGGTGAATAAAGGTACCTACTTTTCCGAATTTAGATTCTATGTAAGAAATAGTATTGTGAATAGTTGCATCCTCATTATTACTCAAACCAATAGAGGTTTTAGAGTTGTAAGGATTTTCAACGTTATGAAGGTTCAATACTACTACTTTATTGCCCTTTTGCTCTAAAGCTTGGACAACCTCTTTAGTGAGTGTTGAACCTTCATTGGTCACCAATGCTACATGGGTAGCAGGTAGTTGAAATTCTAAATAGTCAGGTTTTGGCAAGTATTTTAGATAAACTTCCTTGCGCTCAACTCCATGAAAAGAAGATGTTGTTGTCGAATTTTTTGGGTAAGTTTCAACAGGCACATCTTCTTTCACAGAACCCCTAATTGTATTTAAACTAACACTTTTTTTTTTCCTTGTCCTGCGATATAATCTACAATTTGAGCCAGTGTACGCAACTCTGTCAAATCGTTAGGATTTACACCTTGTATTTCTGGATGATCTTCTGTCATTGTACCGAATATTTCTACACGTTTCACAGAGTCAATACCTAAGTCAGCTTCCATATCCATGCTTAGTTCAAGCATTTCAGCAGGGTAGCCTGTTTTTTCACTGATAACAGCCAAAAGAATCTTTTCGATAGCACTGTTATCCATTCCTGTATTACTTTCAGTAACAACAGTTTCTTGTACAACAGGAGCTGCAGGAGCAGTATTGCTACCACCAGCTTTACCTACCAAGTAATCTACGATTTGAGCTAGAGTACGCAACTCCGTCAAGTCATTAGGATTCACACCTTGCATCTCTGGATAATCTTCCGTCATTGCGCCGAATATTTCCACACGTTTTACAGAGTCAATACCTAAGTCAGCTTCCATATCCATGCTTAGTTCCAACATTTCAGCAGGGTATCCAGTCTTTTCGCTGATAACAGCCAACAGGATGCTTTCTATTTTAGCTTTGCTCAATCCACCACCAGTATTAGGAGTGGCTACAGGAGCAGTTTTAGTTTCTACAGGTTGTTGAACAGCTACAGGTGTTACAGGAGTAGCTGTTGTATTGCTACCCCCCGCTTTACCTACTAAGTAGTCTACGATTTGAGCTAGCGTACGTAACTCAGTCAAGTCATTAGGATTGACGCCTTGCATTTCAGGATAGTCTTCTGTCATTGCACCGAAAATCTCCACACGTTTCACAGAGTCAATACCTAAGTCAGCTTCCATATCCATGCTTAGTTCCAACATTTCAGCAGGGTAGCCTGTTTTTTCACTGATAACAGCCAACAGGATGCTTTCTATTTTAGCTTTGCTCAGTCCTCCACCAGTATTAGGAGTGGCTACAGGAGCAGTTTTAGTTTCTACAGGTTGTTGAACAGCTACAGGAGTTACAGGAGCAGCCGTTGTATTGCTACCACCCGCTTTACCTACTAAGTAGTCAACAATTTGAGCTAGTGTACGCAACTCTGTCAAATCATTAGGATTTACGCCTTGCATTTCAGGATAGTCTTCCGTCATTGCACCGAAAATCTCCACACGTTTCACAGAATCAATACCTAAGTCAGCTTCCATATCCATGCTTAGTTCCAACATTTCAGCAGGATAACCAGTTTTTTCACTGATAACAGCCAACAGGATGCTTTCTATCTTAGCTTTGCTCAATCCTCCACTCACAGGAGCAGGAGCTGATGTCACAGGAGGTGTAACTACTTCTTGCTTTGGAGCAGGAGTTATGATAGGTTTCGGTTGTGGCGTTGTATTAACCGTAGTTAATACAGGCTCTTGTATTTGTACTTGTTGTACAGGAGCAGATTGGATTGTCTGAGGTGCTGCTTGCAAAGTTGGTTGATTCATCAACTGTACTTGCTGAGACATCATTTGCAACAACAACTGTGATTGCTTGTTTTGTTCACTTAAGAAACTTTGGAAAATTTCTAAAGATTTAGTCTGTTGACTAGTTACATGCTCAACAGTTGCTTTTAGTGTTTCTAAGAATTCTTTGTTCATTTCTTCGTCTTCTTGATTGATGTGATTGGAATCTATAGAAATGTCATGCCCAACAGGCACTTCAACAATCTTTTCTACTTCTTTTATAACTTCCTTTTCGATAATTTTTTCTACAATTTGTACACCACCACTTTTTACCTTAAATCCGTTATTCAATGCATCATAGTAAGCTTTTTGAGTAGGCTTACTTACATGATTATAACCACTTAAGACTACATTGATTTTTGATTTAGCTGCTGGTTTTGTAGTAGGTGCTTTACTGGTATCTATATTACCTAATTGTAAACCTAAAACAGCTAGTTGTACGACTGCTTGACGCAATTGTAAATCGCTATCTTTTTTAGCATTAGCATTTAAGGCAACGGCAATGTGATCTTTACCTTTTAGAATGTCTTTAACTAGATTAGTTAAGACTCCTTTAGGTCCAAATTCTATAAAGATGCGACCACCAGAATTGTGGATGTTCTCTATTTGCTGTTGGAATAAAACAGGTTTTAGTATCTGTCCTTGTAGGATACTCTTAATACTTTCTGCATTATTTGCATAAGGGGTAGAAGTGGTATTAGAATATACTGGAATCTGAGGTGCTTGGAATTGCTGCTTAGCTACAAATGCTGCAAAAGGTTGCTGTGCATGTGCCACAAATTCAGTGTGGAATGCTGCTGATACAGGTAATGGAATAACTGTAAATCCTTGTGCTTTTAATACAGTTTGTGCATTTGCAATAGCAGGAGTACTACCACCTAATATAACTTGTTTGTTAGAGTTAACATTAGCAATCTTGACACCTTGTAGTTGTTGGATAGCTGTATTAACACTGTTATAATCAGATTTGACAGCTAGCATAGTACCCGTATCTGCACCGGAAGACTGAGCAGACATAGCTTCACCTCTTGCTTTGGCTAGTGCCAAATAAGTATTATCATCAAAAACACCTGCTGCCCAAAGTGCAGTCAGCTCACCAAAACTATGTCCTGCTGCAAAGTTAGCTTGGAATCCAGCATCTTGCAATGTTTTGTACAAGGCCATGCTGATAGCTCCAATAGCTGGTTGAGCATTTTGTGTTGCGGTTAACTCTTGTTGTTGTACCTTTTTGTCAGCTTTGTTAAATGCTGGAATAGGGTAAACTACATCTGAAAGCGCTTTGCGGTTGCTTTGAGCAAATGCTTGATTTGATTTTTCGAATACTTCTTGGAACTGAGGGAAGGCATTGGCCAATTCTTTACCCATTCCTACATATTGAGAACCTTGTCCAGAGAATAGCGCAACTACTTTTTTGTTGGTGTCTAATCCATTAGGTCTATAGTAAATGCCCTTAGGATGTTCCCATGCTTGAGTATTTGTTTTTAGATTTTGAATAGCTAATTGCAAAAACTCTTTAGCATTCTCAATACCTGTACTTACAAAACCTAGTCGAGCTGCTTGCTGAGGAATTTTAGTGTTGTTCTGTTGAGTCAGATTCCAATAAGCAATATCTACATCTTGAGTATTTAGTTGATCTAAATGTGTTTGACATAGTGCTGCTAATTCATTAGCTGTATTGGCCTGTAAAACAACTGTTTTGTATGGTTCGTGTATGCGATAAGTCTCTCTATGTGGCTTCGGAAGGTATTCTTCCATAGTAATGTGTACATTAATACCACCAAATCCGAATGCAGAACAACTTGCACGACGAGGATAGTCTTTGCTAATCCAAGGACGACATTCTGTATTAATATATAAAGCCGATTTATCTAGTTCAAATTTAGAATTAGGTTGATCTACATTGATAGTAGGAGGCAACACTTTGTGGTGTAATGCCATTACTGCCTTGATCATTCCTGCTGCTCCTGCTGCTGCTTTGGTGTGTCCTACCTGAGATTTGACAGAACCTAAAGCAATATGTGGTTGAGCAGGGTTGTGTTGACTGAAAACCATATTCATAGAGGTAAACTCTGTTGGGTCTCCAGCTCCAGTGCCTGTACCATGGCCTTCTATTAAGCCAACAGTTTTAGCTTCAAAACCAGCATCTTCATAAGCACGTTTCATTGCTGATGCTTGTCCAGAAGGACGAGGTGCATAAACAGATTTGAAACGACCATCAGACGAAGTTCCAACTCCTTTAACTACAGCATAGATAGTGTCACCATCTCTTTCAGCGTCTTCTAGACGCTTAAGAACTAACATACCTACACCTTCACCAATCAACATTCCATCTGCTTCATCGCTAAATGGAGAGATTTTATTTTTCTTAGAAAAGGCTGGTGTCTTAGAGAAAGACATATACATAAATGGTGAGTTGTCTGTATCTACACCACCTGTCAACATCATATCTGCACGACCTTCTACCAATTCGCTTAACGCCATTTTGATGGCACTCAAAGAAGCTGCACAAGCTGCATCTACTACAGAGTTGATTCCACCTAGATCAAAACGATTGGTAATTCTACCAGAAATTACATTGCCCAACATACCAGGAAAAGAATTTTCATTCCATCCGATATAGGCTTTTTTCATTTTATCAACAATATGAGGAATATCATCTTCCGATATTCCTGAAGCTCTTAGTGCTCTTTCCCAAATAGGGTATTGTAAACGACTAGTTAGGGGAGTGATCAGCTTTTGTCCACCACCTACACCTAATAGTACACCAGTTTTATCTTTTAGGGCTGCTGTAAATTTAGCAGAGTCTCTGCCATAACCCGCATGCTCAAAAGCATCTCTTGCCGCAATCAATGCCAACAACTGAGAAGCATCTGTTACTTCTAGTATATTAGGTGGCAATCCAAATTCGATAGGATTGAAGTCGATATCTGGAATAAATCCACCTTTTTTGCAATAGGTTTTGTCTGCTACAGTTGGATCTGGATCATAGTAATCTTCTATTCTCCAACGTGTTTCAGGCACATCTACAATGCTATCTACTGCTTGTACAATGTTATTCCAATATTCTTCAATGTTTCGAGCGTTGGCAAAAAGTGCCGACATACCCACAACGGCAATTGGTGTTTTACTGAGCGAGCTGTTTATGTTCATACTTTTTAGACTATTTGATTTTTGGATATTTCGACTATTAGAATGTTGATTTATAAAGAGAAAATCTATAGTAATATTTTAAATAATTCTTCTTGTTGTTTTAGTACTTCCATGCCTTTAGTTGTGCATACACCTCTTAGATAGGGGATCATAATTCCAAAGGTTAGGCGTTCTTTGCTAAACTCTGACACTGGAAACCGATTTGTATCTTTTAGCATTTCGAGTAAGGCTAATACTGTTTTGCTAGTTACTTCGATATCTAAATCTTTTATGAATAAGCCATCTTCAATTCCCCATTCTCCTAACATCTGTAGTTCTGCATGTGCAAAGTTGCCAGTGTTTTTATAAGAATCTTGTAATAATCCTGGGTAATAGTGTAGTATATCGTTAAAGAAATTAGGATTGGTTTGGCTTGCTCTATAAACTATGCGTTGGTGCATATGTCCCATTGCTTCTATGGCATTAGAGGCAGCTTCTATTCCACCTTCGTTTTCTTTTCTTACTCTTGCATGGTAATCGGCTAAACAGGCTTTAAGTAATTCTGTTTTGTCTGTAAAATGATTGTAAATCGTGCGTTTAGAAGTGTGCAGTTCTTTGACAATGCGACTAATTGTAATCGTTTTGACTCCATTTTGTAGGAATAATTTTAGAGCAACTTCTATTATTTTGTCTTTTGTAACCATCTTTACTAAAGGTATTGCGCTAATAAACAAACATTTATAAAAGATTAAATTGATCTAGCGGTAATATTTTTGTTCCGCTGGTACCACAAAGGAATGAAAGAAAAACCACAACTCCAATTTTTGTGTGAGATAAAAGTGTAAATTTGCAAAAAATTAACATCTAAGATGATCTCTATATTCTATTCAAACTCTACAGAAATAAAAGAAAAGACTAGTCTAAATGACTTGCTCCAAAAGCTGCCTAAATCTATGGAAGAGCGAGCACTTCGATACAAGTTTGCGCAAGATGCATTCAATTTTGTGCTGGGACGACTCTTGTTGAAAAAAGGGTTAGAGACATTGGGGTTACCTGCCCAAAAACTAGAGGATTTATATTATAATGAAGAAGAGAAACCTCTATTAGAAGGTATTTCTTTTAGTATTACCCACTCTCAAGATTTAGTAGCTTGTGCATTTGCTGCTAAAGGGAATCTAGGTTTGGATTTAGAGTGTGCCCGAATATTGAACAGGAAGCATTTTCGACACTGTTTTAATGAAGAGGAGTGGAGTAATATCAGTTCAGATGAGAGTTTAGATACCTTTTATTGGTATTGGACTGCTAAGGAGGCTATTCTAAAAGCTAATGGGGTTGGTTTGGGGCGTTTGATGGATATTAAAATAAAAGATAAACAGTCTGCTCTGTTTTTTACAGGAGAACATGCTTCTAGTTGGAGGTTAAAAAATATAGATTTTGGCCGAAGAGACGCTTATGCCTGTCTCTGCATGGAGCAAGATGTTGATATAAAACTAAAGAGGATTTCCTATTTTTAATGGAAAAGCTATAATTTGGGGCAGAATTATTTAAACTAATAGCAGTTAATTTTCTAATTAATTAGAAAAACTTCACACACTAATGTCAAACCTAAATAAGGAGAATATGAACTATAAAATTTATTACGCATTTTTTGTTGCATTGTTATTTGGAGCTTGTGGCGAAGCACCTCTAAATCCAGAAGGAAATTGGGTTAATATAGCTCAGTACAACATTATTGGGCAAGATACTATGTGGTCTAAAGTGCCTATTGTTTTAGGTTTTAGTGAAAATGGAGAGGTTGTGATTTCTGAGTTGGGAAATTCTATGGGAGCTGAATTAAAACAAAGCAAAGCAAAATGGGAAGTGACAGGGAATATACTCAAGCTTGTGTATGCTGTAAATGATGAAGAAAACTTAGAGATTATATCTCATTCTAAAGAAAGTTTTACAACTAAACAAGCTGGGGTTGGGAGTGGAACATATCGAGTGTATAAGTCTTTGGCTAAAACAAAAAATGTAGAAAATATCAGTACTGATTTGCAGAGTAATTCTTATAAATTAGAGGCGGGGACTATTGAATCTGTTGGAGATAAGGGATTAGAAATAGTGTTTTTAGGGAGAAATTATGTTTTTCCAGCTTATCCTGAATCTATGCAACAGCCTGCGATATGGACAATGACAGCAATTGATGAAGAAACTTCTGTATTGATTATGGATAAGCTGACAGGAAATATGTTGACTTGGGATATTGTTGAAATTAAAGACTTTAAGGATGGAAATTTAGAGGGGGAGTATTTTAATAAAGGGAAGGCTCAAAAATTGAAGTTAACAACTGTCAAAGATGTTCCAACTAAAGAAGAGTTAGATGAGTTGGCTGCTAAATTTGTAGGGAAATGGGAAGTTAAGTTAAACTCTGGAATAGCAAATGCAGATACAACCAATACAGAAGTGATAACACTAAATGCAGATAAAACTTGTCAAATAGGATGGTTAGGACTGGAGGCGAGTGGAAAATGGACTATTGCTAAGACTGGAAGTACATTGTTTTTTAATGTAGGGCCTACATTCAATTATTTTAAGATAGGGGAGATCAGTGATAGTGAGATAAGTGGAGACCGTCGTTGTAGAGCAGTGCCTTCTGGTGAGGAGGTGAAAGTAAGATTGGTAAAAGTAGAAGGAGAATTTTAGATAATTATCAACTTTGAGTTAATAGAGTTGTGAAATGTAACTAGTTTGTTGATATAAAGCTTGAAAAAGATTAGAAATAGTGGTATTTTTACAGAGATAAAGGGGGCTAAAGTAGCCTCTTTTTATTTTAAGCAATGGAGAAAAAATGACTTGTTCATTGCTAAGTGAAATAGATAGCTATGCTAAATAACTCTATTGAATATCTAAAAGGTGTTGGTACTAAAAAAGCTGATATGCTGGGCAAGGAGCTTGGTATTTTTACAGTTGGGCAATTGTTACAACATTACCCGTTTAGGTATGTAGATAAAACAAAATTCCATAAAATACGGGATATAAAGGATGATAGTGAGTATGTACAAATTCGTGGTATACTTCGTCGTATGGATTCTTATGGAGAGGGGCGGAAACGTAGGTTAGTCGCAGCTTTTAGAGATGATAGTGGAATGATGGAGTTGGTCTGGTTCAAAGGCTTGAACTGGATACAAAACCTGCAAGTGGGAGCTGAGTATATTGTTTATGGTAAGCCTAGTGTTTTTAATAAAAAACTAAGTATTGTTCATCCTGAAATAGAACCAGTCACTACTGCTAATACTGATGCTGCTGCAACTTTAGCAGCTGTTTATAGATCTACAGAAAAACTAAATGCTAAATACTTAGATACAAAAGGACTTGCTAAGTTAATTCGAAACGTGTTTGTAAAAATACATCCTAATAGAGCAAGTTTTCCAGAAACATTGCCACTCGATTTAGTAGAAAAACTACGTTTCCCTAGCCGTTATGAAGCTTTTGTGCATGTTCATTTCCCAAAGAATTTAGGCCAACTAAAAGCTGCTCAAAATAGATTGAAATTTGAAGAGTTTTTCTTTATGCAATTGCGAATATTGCAAGGTAAACAACTCAAGAAAATAGGTGTTAGAGGCTTTGTATTTCCAACAATAGGAGAGCATTTCAATAATTTTTATCAGAACAATTTAGAGTTTGAGCTTACTGGTGCTCAGAAACGAGTAATCAAAGAGATTCGTAAGGATTTAGCTGTTGGTCAGCAGATGAACCGAATGCTGCAAGGAGATGTAGGAAGTGGGAAGACTATTGTTGCATTTATGACTATGTTGATTGCCTTAGATAATGGATTTCAGGCAGCATTGATGGCTCCAACCGAGATATTAGCTCAGCAGCATTTGCAGTCTGTAACCGAAATGGCAGAAGGTTTAGGACTTCAAATAGCTTTATTGACAGGAACTGTAAAAGGGAAAAAACGCAAGAAACTCTTAGAAGAGTTGGCTAATGGAGATATTGATATTCTGATAGGGACACATGCCTTGATAGAAGATAATGTTGCTTTCAAAAATTTAGGGATAGTGATTATTGATGAGCAACACCGTTTTGGTGTGGTTCAACGTGCTAAAATGTGGCGTAAAAATGATATTGCTCCTCCTCATATCTTAGTGATGACAGCAACACCAATACCACGTACTTTGGCCATGACTGTTTATGGAGATTTGGATGTATCTGTAATAGACGAAATGCCACCTGGACGTAAGCCTATTAAAACCTTTCATAAGTACGAAACTCAGCGTCTTTGGGTGTTTGGGCAGATGAAACGAGAAATAGCTAAAGGACACCAAGTTTATGTCGTTTATCCTTTGATAGAAGAGTCTGAATATGAAGGATTGAGTGAGGTAAAAGACTTGATGGAAGGCTATACTGAAATGGAACATGAGTTTCCTAAGCCTAAATACCAAATTAGTGTAGTTCATGGTCGTCAAAAGCCAGAAGCTAAGGATTTTGAGATGCAACGATTTATTGATGGGACTACGCATATCATGATGGCTACTACTGTGATAGAGGTGGGGGTGAATGTGCCTAATGCAAGTATGATGGTGATCGAAAATGCAGAGCGTTTTGGCTTATCGCAATTACACCAATTGCGTGGTCGTGTAGGTCGTGGTGGTGGAGATGCTTATTGTGTGCTGCTCACGAGTTTTAAACTCTCTGCAGATGGACGGTTTAGGATGCAAACTATGGTAGAAACAACGGATGGTTTTAAGATTTCGGAGGCTGACTTGAAACTACGAGGACCAGGGAATATAGAAGGCACTCAACAGTCTGGGGTGCTCAATTTCAAAATAGCGGATATAGTGCGAGATGGTGCTATTTTAAAAACAGCTAGACACATTGCTACAGAGATTCTAGAAGAAGATCCTAAGTTAGAATTGCCTAAAAATAAAGAACTAAAAGAGTATTTATTAAGAACTAGTAAATCTCATGGTTTTGGTAGAATTAGTTAAAAAACTATCTTTTTTATATAGATTTCTGTATATTTTGAATCTAAAAAATAGTTTATGTACAGTGTGAGTGCTGAAGGACAATATTTAGAGGTCAAAAACAACATACTTCGAAGTATGCACGAAGCACGCTTTGTGGTTTCGTATAAGAGTAGCTTGCGTCAACTTCCTCCCGAAATTGGCCAGATGGAGAATCTTAAGGAGCTGTACATCTATGGTTGCCACTCTCTAAAAGATCTACCAGAAGAGTTAGGACAGCTCAAAAATTTAAAAAAATTAAATTTAGCAGGTAGCTTTTTTCAGAAATTGCCTAAAGTATTGGCTAAATTAGAAGGCTTAGAGGAACTCAATCTCTCTAAAATGGCTTTTACCAAGACTACAGATTGGACACCTATTGCTAAACTTCCCAACCTCAAAAATCTTATTTTAGTTGGTACTTTAGCTCGAATTAAAACTCTTCCTAAAGAGTTGTTGCAATTGCCCAAACTAGAGTCACTCGACATTCGCTACAACTATATGCGAGCTTTACCTGCCAATCTAGGAGAGTTGAAGTGCCTAAAATCTATAAGGTGTGGAGGTAATAGCTTTTTGAAGTTTCCTGCAGTATTGACTACTTTGCCCAACTTAAAAGAACTGAGCATTAGTGCTAGGTTACTCAATGAGCTTTCCCCTAATTTATTGCGCTTGGCCAAATTGGATAACTTGGAAGTGACTGGAAAACATTCACAAAAATATAAGAAGGTTTATTTTTTAGAGAAACTCTTAAAAGGCATTAAGCGACATTATTTTTCAGAAGATTATCAGAGTTTGATATTGGACTTATTGCGTGAGAAACGGACCATAGGAGAGTTGGAAAATAAGGACTTATTGGTGGTGTTGAATAGTGGAATAGATAAGCTTTGCAATGAAACATTATTAGAGATTGAGAGTCGTATTATAGCTGGAACTTTGAGTGATAAAAAGCCATTGAAAAAAGCCTTGAAAGTAACATTTAGAGGCAAGTTTGGAGGGAAAGTATCGCAACTCAAGGCAAGGTTGAAGGAACTGAATATTAAAACAGGGACTAAAATAGATAAAAATAGTACTCATGTGATGTTGGGCAAAAATGCAGGAGAGGTTTATGACGAAATTATAACCGCAGGTGCTACCATCTTGACAGAAAAGATGTTGGTGGAGCAGTTGAATATGTTAGATAAACCTTATCTACTAACCACAACAACAGATTCCACCGATAATATCGAGCATGTTCGCTCCTTACTGATGAGTGGGGCAGAAGAAAATATTCTTTTAGGTTTTGAGATTTTACATGGAGGAGGCTTTCCTAAAGACTTAATCACAGAGCTATTTTTATTATACAAAGGACAGTATTCTAAAAAAATAAGAAGAGAAATTTTACGGTTTGTAGAGCAATATGCTCCAGCTCAATTTGCTACTGCTATCAAGCGAAGATTATCTATAAATGGGCAGTGGGTGAGTGAGGATACTATCAGAAGAAACCTAGAGTATTATTGTAAGGTAGGAGAGTTAGATACCCTAAAAGTAGCTCAATATTTATATAAATCGTATAAAAAGGGCGCTCATTTTGCGCTATTTAATCTATCTACAGCAGAGAAACAACAGTATTTGAAAAACTTGATGGAGGCGAATGGGGTACTCAATCTTTCTAGGCTTCAGTTAGATGATTTGCCAGATGATTTGCATTTGATAAAAGGAGTAAGGGTACTCAATCTTTCCAGCAATAAATTCCCGAAACTACCTGCTAGTGTTTTGAAAATGAATAAGCTAGAAGAGCTCCACTTGAGATGGATGATGTATATGTATCAGTTTCCTAAAGAGTTGCTTCAGATGCCTAATCTGAATAAGATCTATTTGAGTAGACGGTTCAATAATATGCCTACTAAAAAAGAATTGGAAGAAGCTGGTTGTGAGGTTATCCTGAATAATAATTAAAAGAGGAAGACCTATCCATAAATAAGAATCTAGTCAAAGTATTAAAAAATAAAGAGCCTTTAAGGCTCTTTATTTTTTATCTATGTCTTATTTCAAATTTGGTTGAGGTGTCAACCTTAAATAAGGTTTAACTTCTGTGTGCCCTTTTGGAAATAAGCTAGGAATATCTTCGTTTGCAACAGATGGTACAATTACACAATCATCGCCATTATTCCAATTAGCAGGTGTTGCTACCTTGTGGTATGCTGTTAATTGCAAAGAATCAATTACTCTAAGCAATTCATCAAAGTTTCTGCCAGTAGCAGGTGGATAAGTAATCGTTAATTTGACTTTTTTGTCTGGCCCAATAACAAATACTGATCTTACAGTCATTTTGCTATCAGCATTAGGATGTATCATGTCATATAATACAGCTACTTTTCTGTCTTCATCAGCAATTATTGGGAAATTAACAGTTGTATTTTGAGTTTCGTTAATATCCTTTACCCAACCATTATGTGAATCTAGGCCATCAACACTTAAGGCAGCTACTTTGACATTTCTTTGGTCAAATTCTGCTTTATATTTGGCTACTGTACCTAGTTCAGTTGTGCAAACTGGAGTGTAATCAGCAGGATGAGAAAATAAAATTCCCCAGCTGTCACCTAGCCAATTGTGAAAATTGATTTCGCCTTCTGTAGATTGTGCTGTGAAATTTGGTGCTACATCACCTAATCGAACTGTACTCATTTTTGTGGGTTTAATAAAAATTAAGAATGTTGATTTTAAATTAAAATATAGAACCATGTACCTGTTTGATATATAACTCTATTTGCGAAGCTACTAAAAAATATAATATGGATATAATTTATATTGATTTTCTTAATAATGTAAAAAATGTTCTTAATTATAACTTTAGTTAGAAGAGTATCTTGAACGCTTAATAGGATACTTTGTTTAGAGTTTAGAAATTTGAGGAGGCATAATCATCTTGCCAACTTCTGCACCACTATATTTTCCTTTCAAAGTGCGAACATAGCAATTGACATCAGCTACTTCATAAAGCTCATCTATTACTTCTAGTTTTATATGTTGACTAGTTTTAGTATCTAAAACAAACAATACTTTACCTTGATCTGTTTTTTGTCTTTGCGTAATTTTTTGATCTTCATATTTTGTTTGATTATTAATCAAATCAAGAAATACTGCTAAAGCATCTTTTGCCAAAAGAATAAAAACAAAAAACAGAATAATCATTAGCCAATGTAAATCCCAAGCAAAATAAAGTGTGATAAATCCTGCAAGTGTAAGCAGTGAGAAACTAGTATAGAATACTGTTCGTATTAAAAATACTGTTCTAGCATTCATAATATCTTTGGCCAACGGTTCTAATTGATGATCATCTAATAG
This sequence comes from Aureispira sp., assembly GCA_024222455.1. Taxonomy (GTDB): domain Bacteria; phylum Bacteroidota; class Bacteroidia; order Chitinophagales; family Saprospiraceae; genus JAAEPD01. Next base: position 51,341 of record JAAEPD010000147.1, on the reverse strand, counting down.
TTGCATAGCTATTAAGGTAGAAGGTTTTGATCTAGAATATGATTAGTATATTTTGTCTTGAGTACAGCGAGGTTATCTCCAAGTTTAGCATCTTCATACAGTCCTTCTTTTACAGGCAAAAAATTTAAAGGTGAATTGATTTTATCTTCTGTATATATATAGTAACTACCATCACTGCTTGTTTTTTTCGTGATAACACTAGTTTGTACTATATGGTCTCCTTGGATGGCATCAAATAAGTAGGGGGTCATTTTGAATAGACAGAAGAAAGACCAAAGGAGACTGGGGAGCATTACAATATACATATCTAATAAGGAAGCAAGAATAAAAAAGAATAATGGTACAATGAATCCTAATATTATATAGAAGAAAGTGCCCAGCCAAAACTTAGCTCTAGGATAGTCTGTATTATAGAATAGGTTTTGGTCGTCTAGTATTTGCATAGTCTTTATTTAGGTAAGATATCTATTACTAAATCCTCTTTACTATATTTAGTTCGAAGAATAACTAATGAATCGCCAATGTTAGCTTTATCGCATCATTGTCAAATAATTGCATAGTATGTGTATTAGATATACTGTGTTTAACATTTACAATATAACTAATTTTGAGTGATTACTTAAATTTAGGGAAATGAGTAGGAGAGGTGTATTAAATTTATGTAAACCGTGTTTTTTGATGAAGAAGGTCTTGGGAGTTTTAAATTAAGCTGTACTTTTACAGCAATTCTAATTGATTTATTCAACCTTACTAAGGACTTATGAACATGACAGAACAATTAACTCAATTTCAAGAAGCTATATTAGCTGGGATTCCTACTAAATTGCCAATCAATAAGCCATTAGATACAGAGATTAGTCACGCACCTAAGCGTAAGGACATTCTCACCAAAGAAGAAAAAAAATTAGCTATTAAGAATGCCCTAAGGTATTTTCCGAAGGAACAACATTCTGTCTTAGCAGAAGAGTTTGCAAAAGAACTTGCGGACTATGGACGTATTTATATGTATCGTTTTCGTCCGGACTACAAGCTATATGCTCGACCTATAGAGGAATATCCTTGCCAATCGAAGCAAGCAGCTGGAATTATGTTGATGATTCACAACAACCTTGACCCTGCTGTAGCACAGCACCCTGAGGAGCTAATTACCTATGGAGGAAATGGAGCTGTATTTCAAAACTGGGCACAGTACTTATTGACTATGCAGTATTTGGCAGAAATGACTGATGAGCAGACCTTAGTAATGTATTCAGGGCATCCATTAGGGTTATTTCCTTCACATGCAGAGGCACCTCGTGTAGTTGTTACTAATGGTATGATGATACCGAACTACTCTAAACCAGATGATTGGGAGAAATATAACGCTTTAGGAGTAACTCAATATGGTCAAATGACGGCAGGCTCTTATATGTATATTGGCCCACAAGGTATAGTGCATGGAACTACAATCACTGTCTTGAATGCTGGTCGTATGCAGCAAAAAGGAAGTAGTGATTTGGCAGGGAAACTATTTGTAACAGCAGGTTTAGGCGGTATGTCAGGAGCACAGGCAAAAGCTGCAGTAATAGCAGGAGCTATAGGCTTAATAGCTGAAGTAAATGGACATGCTGTACATAAACGCCATGAGCAAGGTTGGGTAGATGAAGTGTTTACCGATTTGAATGCTTTGACTGCACGTGTAGAAGAAGCTAGAGCTAATAAAGAGGCTGTTTCTTTGGCCTATCATGGCAATATTGTAGAGGTTTGGGAGCATTTTGCTGCTAATAAGACCTTTGTAGATTTAGGTTCAGACCAAACTTCTTTGCACAATCCTTATGCTGGAGGTTATTATCCTTTAGGAATGAGTGTGGATGAGGCTAACCTAATGATGGCTGAACAGCCAGAACAGTTTCAACAAGAGGTACAAGCTACTTTGCGTAGACATGTAGATGCTGTTAATGCAATGACAGCTCAAGGGATGTATTTCTTTGACTATGGGAATGCTTTTTTGAAAGCTGCTAGAGATGAAGCTGGAGCAGATATTCTTAAGGAAGATGGAACATTCAAGTACCCATCTTATGTGCAGGATATTATGGGGCCTATGTGCTTTGATTATGGTTTTGGGCCTTTTAGATGGGTTTGTGCTTCTGGTGATCCTAAAGATCTAGAGATTACAGATAATTTGGCAGCAGAGGTGCTCGAATCTATGTTGGCTGAAGCTCCAGAGGAAATCAAGCAGCAGCTTGCTGATAACTTGCTTTGGATACGCAATGCTCAAGAGAATAAACTAGTTGTTGGTTCGCAAGCTCGCATATTGTATGCAGATAGTGCAGGTCGTATCAATATAGCTAAAGCATTCAATCAAGCTATCAAAGATGGTAAGTTGTCAGGGCCTGTTATTTTGGGGCGTGATCATCATGATGTATCTGGAACAGATTCGCCTTATAGAGAGACTTCTAATATTTATGATGGTTCTCAATTTACGGCGGATATGGCGGTACAGAACTTTGTGGGAGATGCTTTTAGAGGAGCTACATGGATTTCGTTGCACAATGGTGGTGGCGTTGGTTGGGGCGAAGTGATTAACGGTGGGTTTGGGATGCTCTTAGATGGTAGCAAAGAGTCTGACCGAAGACTAGAATCTATGCTATTTTGGGATGTGAATAATGGAATAGCTCGTAGAAGTTGGGCTCGAAATGATGGAGCCGTTTTTGCCATTAAGCAAGCAATGGAGGTCAATCCTAAATTGAAAGTTACATTACCTAATTTTGCCGATGATGAATTGCTAGATAACTTGCTTTAAAAGCAGAATTTTTCGTATACAAAGAGAATTGATAATAGTCCGTGTGTTTTTAGCTTTCTCAAGCTAAAAACACACGGACTATTAAATTGAGTAATAGGTTTAGTTATTCAATTCTTTTTTTAACAGCACTTTTTTCTGTGCAGTTTTTATGACTAGTCTATCCTTGTTAAGGAATTTAATACTAATATCATTTTGTAATGAGCTGTATTTTTTCTTTCCAGATGATTCTAGGAAGTAAAAATTACTGTTGTCTATTTTAGCAAGTAAGCTACTATTAATAGGTGTTAATTCTAGAGATATATTATCGTTTTTGTAACAGCCTATTCTTTCTTGAGAGGTAGGAGGTATATCAAAATATATATTGAGTATTTGCAATAATAGTTCATTTAAGTAAATGAGCTCTGCATTCGCACAAAAAGAAATGGAGATCTTACCATCAGGGAAGTAAGCGGAAAAGGAATGAAATCCATCAATTCTGCCTTCATGACCAAAACAGGCTTTGGAGTTAATAGAGAGCACAGGATATAATGCGAATTCAAATAAGTTATTATTAGAAGTCATCAGATTTAAGGATTCTTCAGTAATCAAGTTCCCATTAAATAGCTGAAAGTAAAATGTATTGAGATCTTCTGGATTTGAAACAATTGCACCTGCACCAATAGGAATACTCATGTCCGTCATAGAAGAGCTTACCCAATCAGAATCTTTATAAAAATAAGAAAGGGCCTCATTGTGTTTAGTATTAATTTCCCCTCCATAGTAAGTGTTGGCTAGTTGGCATTTAGAAAAAATTCTTTCCTCTAATATTTGAGCGTATTTTGCCCCTTCAATCTTTTCAGCAATAATCGACAGTAGTATATAATTGGTGTTTGAATACTTCTTTTTTTTACCAGGGCTAAATACAGTCCCACTGCTGATGATTAAATTAATCATTTCATTTCGAGTGTGGAAGGATTCCATCCAAGTAAGAAAAGTTGGTGATTCTGTTATATTGAATAAGCCACTTTTATGCCTCAGTAGATGTTCAATAGTAATGGTGTTCGCATTAGGAATATTGGGTAAATATGCAGAGATTTTTGTATCTAAAGAAAGCTTTTTCTCTTCAATCAACTGCATGATAATTACTGCTGTAAAAGATTTTGTGATTGAACCTATTCTATATTTTGTATGCTTAGAGTTCTTTAGATCTTTCCTTAAATCACTCCATCCAATCGAGAAGTTATAAACTTCTTTACCTTTTTGATAAATAGAAAGACTCCCCATCAATAAGTTGCTACTATCAATAGACTTTAATAACCTGTCAATATCTTGAATTCGTGAATCCTGTGCTATCCCCAATAGATAAGACAGTAGTAGGCTAATTAAGATACTTATCCTTCTCATAGTTTCAATGTGGTATAATCTTGTGAATGGGATAGGGGGGCGAGTACTGCTACTATTGCATAAAAAAAGAGACTATCTGATTTGATTCAGATAGTCTCATATTTTTTAAGTAGGCAAATAAGCAATGATATTAGTGCTCAAAAACGTACTACCTATATCGCTATAACTTTTGCTTCTAGTTTGTAATCCTCACATAATCTCTCTACAAACGCCTTATGTCCTCTAGGAGCAAATAAGTGCAAAACACCTTTTTTGTGATTAGCCATTAAGATCATCAATTTCCATTTAGATACTAAATCTTGAACATTCTCATGTTTCATAGCTAATTCAAAATAGTGTTTATGGCCTCTATCTAAAGCTGTGATCAAAGGAGTAATCAGCTCTCCAGTTGACATCTGCTTGAATGATTTTGGATCATCGTACTCATCAGAATAGGTTGTCTTGATTTCTTTGTAACCTCTTTTTTGTACAAAAGAGAGTACTTTTTGTAATAGCTGATCTAATTTTTCTTTATCCTTCATGTCTATATTTTCTGATCTACAATGATTTATCTTTCGGCTTATTGATCACTAAAATCTCTTTCTTTTCTATCCTTATATGCAGCTTTTAAGACTTCTTTTCGACGAGCTACAGATGGTTTTTCGAAATATCGATTTTTACGCAAGTTTTTCAACAATTTAGTGTTTCTAACCTTGTGTTTGTAACGGCGAAGTGCCCGCTCGATAGATTCATTGTCCTTTACTTCAATAATTAACATATATTATTATGTTTTTAGTTAACGAAAATTAATGCTATGCCAGCTCAATCCAATGAGTTGGGTATTTATATAATAAAAAATAGTAGTTCTTTGTAAGATATGCTTAAGTCTATTAGAGGGAGAAATATACCTAATAAAGAAAAGTTCTAATGATTATATTATAAACCTTGAACTAGATTTTATGGGCTATACAGTCCTTTAAAAGTAAATGGATATCTATATATCTAACAAAGATAATGATTTTTAAATTCTTATCCAATTTTATACAGAATAACTGAATTTAAAGGAACTAAGAATTTAATTGGCGACAATGTAACAGGAAATGTTAGCATTTTGTAGTAATCAGCAAACTGATTTAGATTTAAGTCTAAAATAACTTCTTTTATTAGCTCCCTAGGTCACTTAATTTAGAAAAAACTTCGTTTCTACTATAGTAGTCTAACTCAACATGAGGAGGGACTATGCTTGTATTCACATCATAAAAACCCCAACTTAAACCTTTTTCGTCATGTTGTATAAAAACTAGAGTAGCCTCTTGCTCATAGGGGAGTCTCCCAAAAGAAATTGTTCTACCTCCTGCTGCTTGTCCCATTATGATAGTTTGACTATTTTTGAGGACCATAAAAGCACTGACACTATAGGCTGAATATTGGATATTAATATGATAACCAGTTGTATTACCTGTAGGGAGTTCTTTAGCAATATTCGTCCAGCCTAACTTCTTGGTTGTGAGCCAAAACCCGAGAGGTTTCTGTAGACCTCTATTGGCTGCAAGTTGTCTACATTGCATCAATAGATTGTTGCCATATTGATTGTTTATATCTGCTACTAATTTTTGTTCTCCCTCACAGAGTATTTGAATGCTGTCTTTACTTGTTGCCCAGTTATTGAGTTGTCTAATATAGTTTTGTTGTTGTTGGTTGCGCTGAGTATTATAAAGGGCTAGTTTTTTGTAATAAACTGCCTCTTTTTCTTCTACTTCTTTGTTGTAGTCCGTTTTTAAATCATCCTTTTTTAGCTCAATTTTCTTTTGAGCCCATTCTATAGCTGTTCGTTTTTGTTTGAGTTTAGGAAGTAGTGTACTCTTTTTATCTTTAGGGACATTGTTTATGTCATTGTCCAACTCATTTAGTTGAGCATCAAATGTCTTAATGCGTTCATCATAAATCCTAATAATAGAATCTATATTAGTGAGTATAGGTTTGGAAGGGGGATTGGAAAAATTAGGCAACTTAGGTTGTTTTAAAAATTGAGGGTCACAAAAATAACCTTCCTCAGTATAAAAACCACCACAAGCTAAAGGCCCAGTATTGGTAGATTGCCAATTAGTAGTACTAAACAGCATTGGATCACTTTGATAGGCTAATGCATTAGACTGATATTGGTTGCTAGGGAAAAGTATTGCAATTTCTTTAGCTAAAGGAATTATAATTTCTTGCCCTCTCAAAAAGGCTTGTATATGTAGCAAGCCACTAGTGTTTAGCAGCTTTTGATTGGATAAGGTGCTCATCTGATGAACCAAAATATCCATTGGATTGTGACTACTGTTGACTAAAAGTTGAACAGTAGTGTCTATTTGAGCAGTATCAAAAGTGGCTGTAGGAATATATAGAATAACGCCCTTAGAGGTAATAAGAATGGTATCCCTCTTAGGATAAATATCGAAATAATCATAATGAGGTTTGAACCACTCCTGAACCTCATTAAATATAGTTTCTTGATAGCTTTTTCGCTTAAACAGGTGCTGATCTGTAGTCAAAATTAGCTCTGCCCGCTGAAAATTGTTAGTTGTCTCATTCGAAAACAAAACATCCCCCATTTGCTCCGTCTGAATATAAGCCTCAGGTATACCTTCTCTCAAAAGGCATTGTTTCATCAACGCAGCCCGACGACTCGAAAGATTGCTATTGCTATCATTCCCTTTTGCGTCATTAGCATAGCTTCTTACCACTACCTTGGCTTCCGTTAGATTCTGGGCATTGGCCGTAAACTGTTTTATCTCTTCGAGTTGCTCTAGAGATATAATTGCCTCTCCCTGTTCAAAATAAACAGTATGTCTAAATTCTTGTTGAGCTTGTATTTCTATTATCCCTAACAAGAAAAATATTATTAACCTATATTGAATAGCTTTGAAATTTTTAAAAAATGTTCTAAAATCATTAAATACAGGGCTTGTTGTTTCTAATTAAAAAACTAGAAGAACAAACCCTAACAACTTTAATTAATGCTCTTCACAATAATTTACTTTTTGCCCTACTTTATTGACTGTACGACTCTTAGTATCAATCACAAATTGATCAAGAACGCAGTATTCACTTTTGTCTAATCCGTAGTTCTCAGGAAAATTAATAGTCTTAAGAGTATCTGCATTGTTAGCTTTTTTTTCAAATCCCAAACACTCTATTTGATTATCCTTAATCTTGCAGTATTCACCCCTAAATAATACCTTGTCAGAGTTTTCATCAAATGCTACAAACTCACCCATATCATCAATAATGTAAATATTGTCAAGAGAGTCTTCTACACTACAACCCTCTGAAGCAGTTTTAAGAAATGCCTCAAGGCCTTCTCGATCTGAATTTTGAGTGGAGCTATTCGCATTTTGAGTAGCACTATTATCATTATTGTTATTATTTGAATCTTGATCCCCTGCTGGAGAACAACCTATGATAAAGAGAATTGCGAATGCTAAGGAATATTTAATCATTTTGCTTAATTGTCTTTTAAACGGGCTAGCTTTTTTACTAAAGCTTTATAATTGGATGATAAATAAAAGTATATAAAAATTAAATGGTGTTTGATTGAGTGTTGATTATCAGTTTTTTAAGGGGGGCTTGGGTTTTTGCCTAGTAAAGTTAAAAATTATAGATGATGATACCAATAATCCTACATGATTCTGGGTTTTTGTATTATTTTTTTCATAGTGTACATTAGAAGGAATAAAAGAAGCTTGTTTATATAAGAATATGACATTCTAATCTAAAAACGGATGTTATTCTCTATTCAATCTTAAATTACTTACAAAAATTTGTTAAATTCGCAGCGTCTTATTGATTGGGGCCGCTACAAAACCCAATCCTAATGTTTAACAAGTTAAAATCAAAATACTATGGATACTAGCTATATGACACCTGAGGCTTCTGAAGATCTACAAATGATCAAGGAAAGTGCAAGCACTTTTGCAGAAAAACATATTCGTCCACATTTGATGGAGTGGGATGAGACTCAATTTTTTCCAAAAGATTTGTTCCGCAAAATGGGTGAGCAAGGTTTTATGGGAGTAGTGGTGCCAGAAGAATATGGTGGGTCAGGGTTAGGCTACCAAGCTTATATTACAATCATAGAGGAAGTAGCTCAAGTATGTGGTTCTATCGGACTATCATTGGCTGCACACAACTCTTTAGGAACTAACCATATTTTGATGTTTGGTAACGAGGAGCAAAAGAAAAAATATTTACCTAAGTTGGCTAGCGGAGAGCATGTAGGATTTTGGGGATTGACAGAGGCCAACACAGGAAGTGATGCTATGCGTATGCAATGTACTGCAACAAAAGATGGTGATTATTTTGTGATCAATGGTACTAAAAACTGGATTACACATGGTATTTCTGGTGATGTTGGAGTAGTGTTGGTACGTACTGGAGATTTGCTAGATAGTCACGGAATTAGTGCTTTTGTTATAGAGCGTGGTATGGAGGGATTTTCTGGTGGTAAAAAAGAGAACAAATTAGGTATGCGTTCTTCCGAAACTGCTGAGTTGATTTTTGATAACTGTCGTGTACACAAGAGCCAATTACTAGGCAATGAAGGTGATGGATTTATCCAAGCTATGAAAATCTTAGATGGTGGACGTATTTCTATTGCTGCTTTGTCATTAGGTATTGCTAAAGGTGCTTACAAAGCTGCCTTGAAATACTCTAAAGAGCGTGAGCAATTTGGTAAAGCTATCTCAAGATTCCAAGCTATTGCTTTCAAATTAGCAGATATGGCTACAGAGATCGAAGCAGCTGAGTTGTTGACTCGTAAAGCCGGAGCACTAAAAGACCAAGGTAAGAAGATGACAACTGCTGGAGCAATGGCCAAATACTATGCTTCTGAAGTATGTGTGAAAGCTTCTACAGAGGCTATTCAAATACATGGAGGATATGGTTATACTAAAGACTTCCCTGTAGAAAAATTCTACCGTGATTCTAAATTATGTACAATTGGAGAGGGTACTTCTGAAATCCAAAAATTGGTAATTTCTAGAAATATCTTGAAATAATAATAATCTACATTATCAGAAGATTATAAGAAACAATAGCGAGGTGCCTAAAAGTGCCTCGCTATCTTAATTTTAGTAGATGTCAGAACTGCATCAAAATATATTAAATCTATTCCAAAGTGGATGCTCCGAGAATATCAACTTGGCTTATCAGCTAGCACAAGGTCAAGAGGTAGGCTTAGGCAATTTATTGAGCCCTTACACTGATTTTTTACCTCAAGAGTTGAGTCTTCATAATGTTCATACATTCTTTTCTAAAGGCAGCCTCCAAATAGTTAAACCTTTAGAGCATTTCTCTCATGTTATAGGACAGTTGAAGCACTTAAAAGAGCTTACTATTAATGATTTAGGGCTAAAAGAATTACCATCAAAAATTGGTAATTTAGATCAGCTACAAAAGCTCAATGTAATCAATAATTTTTTGAGATTTTTACCTGTCGAAATTGGACAGTTGAGTACTTTAGAAGAGTTAGATTTGCAAAAAAACTATCTAAAAGAGCTACCTCTTAATATTCGCAACTTACACAATCTAAAAAGACTACAGTTAAGAGGCAACCATCTTACTCAATTGCCTGAAGAGTTAGGCTATTTGTCTAGGTTAGAATTCATTGATTTAGGACACAATAAACTAACTTTTTTACCTTATGCAATAGCTCAATGCAGAGAGTTGCATTCCTTAATGCTAACAACTAACCAATTCTCTGTCTTTCCGGAAGAAATATGTGAGCTGCCTAAGCTAACTTTCATTAATTTTAGTTATAATCAACTGAATGAACTTCCCGAACAAATTGGTCAACTCTCACAACTAGAATACCTCGATCTGTCAGGAAATCCTATTGAGCATGTCCCTGATACCATAGCCCAATGCACCCAACTCAAAAACCTAATGTTCTCCAAACATAAGCTCTCTTTTCAGCAGCAAGACCGCTTGCAAGAACTCTTGCCCAACACAGCCATAGAATTTGATTTTAGTTATCTTTTTTAAGTCACTTTTTAGTGAACATAGTTGATTTTTAGAAGTTATAACTCCATGTATCATCAAGGAAGATTCTAAAACCCTGTAATTTGCCCTACTTGTGGCAATGTTTTGACCCATCTTATCGTTTTAAATATGTATATTTACCCTTTAGTTCCAAAGAAAACCAAAGAAAAAAAGCAACTAGTTTAAAATCAGCCCCTTAATACTGGTTTTGAATACTAAAATACTACCATAAAACATATGTAATGACCATTCATGTTGGTGATTACCCATAACATTAGTCTGTGAATCTTTTCTAATGAGTTGATAATTAAGGAGATCTTTAGTTTGATGATTAACCTTACTAACCTCTAATTGTCAGTTTTTTGGAAAAGTTTACGATTGTTTTTAACTCTTAATGAAGTTAAAAATGTACAGACTATTACTATAAATACTATTAGGCTATGAACATTAGACTACTACAATTTATTTGGATAATTATTATTATATCGTCCTCTTCTGTGTTGACTGAAGCACAGGTACGATTGAGAGTTATTGTCAACAGTGGTTCTTCTGGAACCTCTTGTACTGACGGTTTTTTTGGGGGAGGTCCCGAACGTCATTGGCGATTTGAGGTTGCTGGACAAGGCTGGACAACTTATCCTAGAGCAGGTATTTGTTTTACCAACCCACCCAATACACAGTATGATGAAACTTTTGATTGTCCTAACAATTATCCCACAAACCTTCAGATTAGATTTCGTGCATTTGAGGATGATGGAGGTGTTTGTGTAGTGAGTCAGAGTTGTACAGAAACAATTACACAAAACTTTACGCCACCAGCACCAGGTGCTAGTGCCAATTATACCATGACTATACCTAATAATGGTTCTAATGGAAGTTGGGGTACTGTTAACTTTACAATCATAGCTACAGGAGCATTCAACCTTCCTGGAGCGGCTAATGACTTAATTTGTGGAGCAGTTAATCTTGGTACACTACCATCTAATGGCTCTATAGGAAACAATGGATTAAGCAATTATGGAAACTATTGTGCTAGTGGAGCAGGTGAGCCCAATCCATGGGGCAATGATCAAGGTGTTTGGTTTCAGTTTACTACACCAGCCAATCCTGCAGCAATTATTCGCATAGATGCAGTAAGCGATCCTCAAAACTTAGGGGATGGGTTAGATCTACAGTTAGCAATTTATGAGTCTAGTAATGGAACCTGTACAGGCTCACTAACAGAAATCAAAAAAGAACATGATGGGATAGGTGTGCTCTGGGATGAAGAAATGCCTGTAGAATGTTTGCAACCCAATACAACCTATTTTGTATTGGTAGATGGAGAAGGGAATTTTCTGTCCTCAGCAGGGCAAGAAGGATTTTTTGGTATCGAAATCTTTGACGATGGAGTCCAGCAAGCAGGAGATATGATCTGTGATGCCCAACATTTAGGAGCAGTACCCGCCAATGGTTCTGTAGGTACACCCAACCTTAGCCAATCCAATGTCTGTGCTACCAACACCAATGATCCTATTCCAGGCAACTGGGCCTCTGACAAAACGGTATGGTTTAGTTTTACAGCACCACCTTCTGGGCATGTGATAATAGATGCAGAAAGTGATCAGATTTGGCCAATAGGTGTAGATGCAGTCGATTTACAATTAGCCTTATACGAAACAGACAACAACCTTTGTACAGGGAATGTTAGTTATATCGATAGCGATTATAGCCCCTTTGGTTTTGATGAGGACTTAGACGTAAAATGTTTAGAGCCAGGTCAAATTTACTGGATTCTAGTAGATGGTTCGGGAATTAATGTAGATGGTATTTTTGATATCACTGTTACGGATGGAGTGATTCCTCCTGCTCCTCACGATGAAATTTGTAATGCAATTCCATTAGGACAACCTGCACCAAATGGGACAGTTGGTCTAAATAATCAAAACAACTATTGTGCAGATAATATTTTTGAACCTATCCCTAACAACTGGGGGAATGATATGGGGGTTTGGTACACCTTTGTAGCACCACCTTCAGGTAAAGTAGAGGTTCGCTTAGACGATCATGGATTTTTTACTGCAGATCAAATCGATTTGCAAGTAGCTGTTTATGATTCTGATAATATGACTTGTACAGGTAATCTAACTGAGCTAAAAAGTGAGCATGATGGGATAGGATTACTATTTGATGAAGACATGGAAGTTGAATGTCTGATACCAGGTCGTACTTATTTTATCTTGGTAGATGGAGAAGGTTCTATCTTGAATCCTGACTTACAAGAAGGTATTTTTGATATAGAAGTCTATGGTGATCCTCGTGATCCTCCAGCAACTAATGATCTTCCTTGTAATGCCATCGCTTTAGGTGACCCAACAGGAACATCTGTAGGAACTACTCCTGGTCCTTCACACCCTTCACAAAACAACTTTTGTGCTGGTACAGCAGGGGAGCCAAATCCTTCGGCTTGGGGACGTGATCAAACTGTTTGGTATACCTTTGTAGCACCTTCTACAGGTAATGTTAATATTGATTTGAATAGTGATGCCGTTTTTGGTGGAACAGATGCTATTGATCTACAAGTTGCTGTTTGGGAAACTATTAGTGGTACTTGTGCAGGTCCTTGGCGAGAAGAATTTAGTGGAGATGACTTAGTGATTTATGACCTTGATGCTGATGTATATTGTCTTAATCCAGGTCAAACCTATTATGTACAAGTCGATGGTGGTGGGTTAGCTATTCTAGGTGGTATCGAAGGTTATTTTGATATAGAAATTACAGAAATACCTGCAATTCCAGTAGCTACTAATGATTTGATTTGTGATGCTATTGATATGGGAAATCCATTTACAGGAGGTCCTACAACGTTGCTTAACCAACACAACCTTTGTGCAGATGATATAGGTGACCCTAATCCTTCTGATTTTGGAACAGACAAAACTGTTTGGTATAAGTTCACAACACCTCCTACAGGTGGACCTTATGCAGTTAATGTAGATGCAACTTCTAGTTTACCTTGGCCATTTGGAAATCAAAACTCTATTGATTTACAGTTGGCAGTATATGGTTCTAGCAATGATTCTTGTACAGGTTCTTTCTTTGAGATTGATAGTGAGTACGATCCTATTATATTCAACGAAAGTATAACAGTACATTGTTTAGAGGCAGGACACACTTACTTTATAATGGTAGATGGTTCGTTCTTCGATACACAAGGTTATTTTGATATTACATTGAGTCAAACTACAGGTGTACCTATTCCAACCAATGACTTGATTTGTGATCATATAGATTTAGGTACAGTTCCTGTTGGCGGAAACATTAATAATGGTGTAGACTATGTCAATTTCTGTGCAGACACAGAACCAGGAGAGCCTAGCCCATTTGGGATAGAACAAACTGTTTGGTTCTCGTTTATAGCGCCCAATCATGTTGGAGCTAATGCAACTTCTGAAGTGACGGTTAAAGTAGAAAGCGATCCTAACAATGTTGGGAATAGTGTAGATTTACAATTAGCAGTTTACGAATCTAGTAACAATGCTTGTACTGGTTCTCTGTCCTTGTTAGAAGATGGTGATGATGACCCCGTATTTAGCTTTGATGCAGAAGTTAACCTTACTTGTTTATATCCTGGTAGACGTTATTGGGTGCAGGTAGATGGTTCTATCTTAAACCAAGAAGGTTATTTCCATATAGAAATAGAAGATGATGGTGCAGGTGTACGACCTCCTTATAATATTTTGTGTAATGCAGTCAACTTAGGACAAGTTCCCAATGGTGGTTCCATAAACAATGGTGTAGATTATCAGAACCATTGTTCAGATGTAGAACCAGGAGAGCCAAACCCTTCAGCATGGTCTAGGGAGCAAACCGTTTGGTTTACTTTCGAAGCACCTGCTTCTGGTAATGTGGAAATAGAATTGAATAGTGACCCTAACAATTTAGGCGATGAGATCGACTTACAAGTTGCTGCTTATATGTCTGCCACTAATTCTTGTGTTGGGCCATTTGTTGAGCTAGGAAGCTCTCACAATCCATTTGGAAGCAATGAAGATTTGACTCTAGAATGTTTAGTCGCTGGGCAAACCTATTTTGTGCAAGTAGATGGAGCCACAGGAGGTCTGTTTGGTGGAGTAGAAGGTTACTTTACTATAGAAGTCAAGGATGATGGTGGATCAACCAACTTCCCTTATAATAATGATATTTGTAATGCCTACAACTTTGGAGTGCCCAACACTACCCAAACTATAAATAATGAGACTAATGAATGTGCAAACGTAGAATTTGGAGAACCTGGGGTTGGCAATTATGCCACTAATACTGTTTGGTATCAGTTTACAGCACCACCTTCAGGACGTGTAGAAATTGAGGTGAATTCAACCAATATTTTCTTTGGGATGGATCCAGAAGTTTACCTATTCTCTTCTAGCAATAATACTTGTACAGGGTCATTTTCTCGAATAGAGAGTTCTAACTGGCCTACAGCAATTATTCCTGAAAATATAGAAGCAACTTGCTTGACACCAGGCAACACCTATTTTATACAAGTAGATGGTTCTGGTTTAGTAGATGAAGGCACCTTCAATATTTCTATAGAAGATATTTACCCACAATATGGTACAGGCAATCCTGGCGATCCAGAACCTAACAACAACTATTGTGATAGTGCTACTATGCTAACTGTACAAGCAGAATCTTGTCTCAATGCTAATGGTACTTTCCAACAATTTAATTATGGACAACCAACTATTTCTTACAATCCTGCTTATGCACAAGGTTGTAATGGCAACTGTGGAGATACATGGTATTCCTTCACTATGCCAAGTTCGGGAGTTGCTGTTGTAGAAGGTAACGATGATGGTGTAGGAGGTGGAATTATTGGAGACTTCTCTGAGTTGACAGTAGTTGCTTACACAGGAACTTGTGGCAACCTAACACCATTAGATTGTGATGGTGGTGGTCTTTTTGATGATGTTTCTTTTGAAGTTTCAGCACCTCCTGGTACAACAGTATTCTTACAAGTATTCAATGATGATGGTGATGACGATGGCGAAGATTATGAAATCTGTGTCTCTGAAGGTTGTGGAGCAGACCATTGCTTAAATGCATTGACAGTACCTATGCAACCCAATGTACCTTATTGTTTCAATACAGCAGGAGCGGGGGGCGAAGATGTATCTGGTGGAACACCTGGGTATTTTGAATGTAGTGAAGGGGACAACCCAGAACATTCTTTATACTATTCCTTCTTATCAGATTGTAATGGTAGTGATGTAACTTTGCATGTTATCAATGCTATCTCTAATGGAAACTGCTTGTTAGGAATTACACCAAGTGATGGATTTAATATATCCTTATTCCAAGATTCAACACCTTGTGACAATAATCCTGCTGCATTGGTCGATTGTCAGACTTTTACAAGTTGTGATGTGATGCCAATCAACTGGTCACAGACTTATACCAGTTTACAACCAAATACAAGCTATGTTATACAGATAGATGGTGGATTTAGTTTCTTAGGTGGAGATAACTCTGGAGAGATTATGATTACCACAACTACTAATCCATTGTTATCTCCAGTTACTACTCCATTGAGCTGTTCTGGTCAAAATGATGGAACAGCCTCAGCTCAGATAGTTAGTGGAGGAGTGCCACCATTTAGTTTTGTATGGAGTACAGGAGCTACCGACTCTACCATTACAGGACTTGCGGCAGGTACCTACTATGTAACAGTTACGGGTTCTAATAACTGTTTTGATACTTCTCATGCAGTTATTACTACACCAAACCCAATATTTGCTAATATCAATAGTGTAGTGGACGAAAGTTGTAATAATGCTTGTGATGGAGCTGCTACAGTCGTTGGTTCAGGAGGTAATATTACTACTGGTTATACCTATTTATGGGATGCCAATGCAGCTAGCCAGACAGCTGCAATAGCTACAGGGCTGTGTGCAGGAGCATACACCGTATCGGTATTTGATAATGATGGATGTTATGAATCTGCAACAGTTAATATAGGTAATCCTAATCCAATTATAGCCAGTGTAGCTAGTGCTACAGCAGCTACTTGTAATGGCATTTGTGATGCCCAAGCAACAGTACAAGCTACTGGAGGAACAGTAGCCTTTGATTATGGGTATACTTGGCCTAGTGGCAACTTGTTAGCAACATCTACAGGTTTATGTGCAGGAGATTATTTAGTCTCTATTAGCGATGATAATGGATGTTATGATACTATTAGAGTTGTTATAACACAACCAACCAGTGTTACGGCTACTATTGCCAATCAAACCAATGTAGCTTGTAATGGGGATGCGACTGGAAGTGCTGAAATTCTAGCAGCCAATGGTACACCAACCTATACCTATACTTTGTATAATGCAGGTGGACAAGTATCTACAGGAACAAGCAATGTATTCAGTAGTTTGACTGCTGATGATTATGGTGTTTTAGTAGAAGATGCCAATGGTTGCCAAGATTCAGTAGTCTTTACCATTACAGAACCTACAGCGCTTACAGCCACTTTAGTATCTACTATAGATGTGAGTTGTAATGGAGGCACAGATGGTGAAATAACAGTACAAGCAGATGCTGGAGCAGGCGTAGCACCTTATCAATACACCCTAGATGGTGTTAACTTTAACAGTACAGGCCTGTTCAGTAGCCTTTCAGCAAATAATTATACCGTAACTGTTCGAGATACCAATGGGTGTACCATTACAGTACCTGTTTCTATTATAGAACCAGCAGCTATTAATATTGCTTTAGATGCACAAACAGTAGCGAGTTGTGGGGTTTGTGATGCAACTGCTAATATCACAGCAAGTGGTGGAGCAGGAGGATTTACTTACCAATGGCCTAGTGGTGAAACCACAGAAGATGCAACTGGACTATGTTCTGGTAATAATATAGTAACCGTAACAGATGCTAATACTTGTACAGCTACTTTGACTATCAATATTGGTAATTCAGGTGCTTTGAATGTAAATTCTACCATTACACAAGCTATTTCTTGTAATGGAGATTGTGATGGGGCTATAAATATTACACCATTAGGAGGTACAGCACCATATATCTACAGTTGGAGTACAGGTGAAACTACAGCTTCTCTCACTGGACTTTGCGCTAACACTTATGTGGCTACAGTTAGTGATAATGCAGGTTGTTTTGTAGTCGAAACAATTAACCTAACGGAACCTGATGTTTTACAATCTTTAGCAGCAGAAGTACAAGGAGTGAGTTGTAATGGGTTGTCAGATGGACAAGCTACAGCTACACCTTCAGGTGGAACAACCGCTTACAGTTATTTATGGGATAATGGAGAAACAACACAAACTGCTTCTGCCTTGACAGCTGGAGGACATCTTGTAACAGTAAGTGATGCCAATAGTTGTTCAACAGTTGCAAACGTAACAATTACAGAACCAACAGCATTAGCAGTAACTATTCAGAATACAACACCTTCTGATTGTGGAAACACAGGATGTAATGGTACAGCTACTATTTCAGTATCGGGAGGAGCAGGACCATATACTTATGCTTGGTCAAACGGAAATACCACAGCTTCCCCAATTGACTTGTGTCCAAACTTTAATGCAATTACCATTACGGATGCCAATGGTTGTACAGCTACGGACAATATTAATATACCAAGTAATAGTTCTTTAGCCATTTCTATTATTAATATAACAACACCTGATTGTTACACAGATTGCAATGGTTCTGCTATTGTATCTGCCGCTGGTGGAAATACTACAGTACCTTATACCTTTATTTGGGATGATCCAAATGCACAAACTAGCGCAATGGCAACAGGGCTATGTGCAGGTACTTATCATGTGACGGTGTCAGATGTAGATAGTTGTTCTTCGGCTATAGCAGTAGTGGTTACAGAACCAGATTCTTTGAACGCAACAGCTGCTGTTAGTTCAGATTATAATGGCGCAGATGTTTCTTGTAATGGGGATAGTGATGGACAAGCAACTGCTACTGTTGTAGGAGGTACTACTAATTATACTTATGCATGGTCAAGCACAGGAACAAATCAAGTTGCTAGTGGTTTAAGTGCAGGCAGTTATATAGTGACGGTAACAGATGCTAATGGTTGTGCCGATACAGCTTTAGTTACTTTAATTGACCCAACTATTATAGTTCCTGCTATTGATACTGCAATTAATGTGAGTTGTAATGGAGGTAGTGATGGAAGTTCTATAGCTAGAGGAACTGGCGGAACCGGAACTTTAACTTACAATTGGTCAAATACTCAATCTGGACCAACAACTACAGGCCTAGCAGCAGGTATACATACGGTTACTGTTTCTGATGATAATGGATGTGCTGCTGTGACTACAGTTGTTATATCTGAACCTAATGCAATTACTACAACTATATCTTCAATAGCTGCGCTTTGTAATGGTGCTGCTGATGGAAATGCAACCGTAGTAGCTACAGGAGGAACAACACCCTATACTTATATTTGGTCTGATGGCCAAACAGATCAAACTGCAACAGGTTTGGCAGCAGGAGGATATGATGTCACTGTTACAGATGCCAATAGTTGTGTAACTATCACTTCTGTAGTAGTTACAGAGCCAAGTACATTGACCTTAACTATTGATAATACTCAAAATCCTAGTTGTAATGGATTTACAGATGGTGAAGCCAATGCTAATATAATAGGAGGTACCACCAATTATACTTTTGTATGGACAGATGGACAAACCAACCAAACAGCAACAGGTTTGGGAGTAGGCACACATGCTGTAACCGTAACAGATGCCAATGGTTGTACTATTGCAGATAGTGCTACATTGACAGAGCCAACTGTTCTGTCTGTAACAGATGCAATGACTCCTGTAAGTTGTAATGGAGGTGCAGATGGAAGTATTGCCCTAACAGTAGGAGGTGGCACAGCAGGTTATACCTATAGTTGGTCTAATACACAGTCTGGGCAAACTGCTACGGGCTTGATAGCAGGTGTTTATACAGCTACCATAACTGATGCGAATAGTTGTACCATGACTATAACAACAACAGTGACAGAACCAAGTGCAGTAATAACTACAGCTACTATTACTTCCGATTATAATGGTGCTCAACTCAGTTGTGCAGATTCTGATGATGGAACAGCTGTCGCCAATGCCAATGGTGGTATAGGGCCTTATACTTATTATTGGGTGAATGGACAAACAACTCAAACTGTTACTGGTTTGCAAGCAAGTCTATATCCTGTAACTATTACCGATGCCAATGGTTGTACTGACACTGCAAGTGTGAGTATAACACCTCCACCAGTATTGACAATCAGTACAACTATTCTATCTAATTATAATGGATATAATATAAGTTGTGCCGGTGGTAGTGATGGTGTTGCACAAGTATCTGCCAATGGGGGGACAGGAGCTTATACCTTTGTTTGGTCTGATGGACAAACAAGCACAACAGTTTCCGGACTAAATCCTGGGACTTATGCAGTTTCTGTTACAGATATTAATAGTTGTTGGACAATGACTACAGATTCACTGACACAACCAGAACCGTTAGCATTAGTTGTAACTAACCTACAAGATGTGAATTGTAATGGAGGTAGTGATGGACAAGCTATAGCTAATCCTTCTGATGGAGTTTTGCCTTATCAATTTGTTTGGTCGAATGGCGAAACGACTCAAACAGCTACAGGTTTAGATGAAGGAACACATACTGTTTCTATTACCGATGCGAATGGTTGTACAATAGATGGAACAGTGACTATAGGAGAGCCAACTGTTTTAGCGGCAAGTTCTACCGTTATTCATGTCAACTGTAATGGAGGAAATGATGGTGCCGTGGCAATAACAGCTACAGGAGGTACTGCTCCATATAGTTATGACTGGATAACAGGTGCTACTGTTGATAATGTTACAGGATTGACAGCAGGTACTTATACCGTAATTGTAACAGATGCTAATGGTTGTACAGATTTAGTAGTTAGTACTGTTACAGAACCAACTTTACTGACAGCGAGTTCTTCTGTAACCTCTGATTATAATGGAGCTCAAATTAGTTGTAATGGAGCTAATGATGGAACTGCTAATGCCTTAGGAGCAGGAGGCACTGCACCATATACTTATTTATGGTCAAATGGTCAAAATACAGAAGATGCAACAGGCTTAGTTGCAGGTACATATACTGCTACTATAGCAGATGCACATGGCTGCGAAACAACTACAACCATAACTATATCGGAGCCTACTACTGTTCAAGCAACAGCCAATGTTAGTTCTAATCATAATGGATTTGATATTAGTTGTGTAGGAGCAAGTGATGGCGCTGCAACGGCAACAGCTAGTGATGGTACTGGGCCATATACTTACTTATGGTCAGATGGTCAGACTACTACAATAGCAACAGGCTTAGTAGCAGGAACATATACTGTAGTAATAACAGATGTGAATGGTTGTACTATTTCCGCAAGTACTACCTTAATAGATCCTGCAGCCTTGAGTTTAAGCACTACCAACTTGCAAAATGTAAGTTGTAGTGGAGGTACAGATGGTCAAGCTCAAGCAAATATGGGCGGAGGTGCTACACCTTATACCTACAATTGGTCTAATGGAGAATCTACTCAAATCGCCAATAATCTAACACAAGGAACTCATTATGTAACCGTAACGGATGCTAATGGATGTTCTTTATCCGAATTGGTAGTGATTACAGAACCAGGACCACTGAGTATTAGTCGTTATGTGATACAAGATGTAGCATGTTATGGAGATAGCGATGGGCATATTAATGTGACACCTACAGGAGGTACACCAGGATATAGCTTCTTATGGTCAAATGGAGAAACAACAGGTACTATTTGGAATCTAAGTGCAGCTAATTACACTGTAGTTGTGACCGATGCCAACGGCTGTACCTTCTCTGAGACCTATACAGTTGGGCAACCTAATCAGATTATAGTTAACTTTATAGATGTGGTTGGGGTAACTTGTAAGGATGATCATGATGGGCAAGCTACGCCTGTTGTCACAGGTGGTACTGGTGGACCTTATAGCTTTAGTTGGGATGCTGGTTATATAGATAGTGTGATAGTTTATTTACCTTATGGTAATAATACCTTGACAGTAACTGATGATAATGGTTGTACAGGTGTTGGAACTGTATTTATAGACAACCCTGATGGAATGGAGATCACCACATGGCATACCAATGTGACTTGTTATGGTGATTCTAATGCAACGGCTAATGTAACAGCTTCTGGTGGTAGTGGCCCAATTACTTATCAATGGTCTACAGGCGAAACAACGACTACTGTTACAGGCTTGAATGCATTTGAACTATACTGGTGTACTGTTACAGATACAAAAGGCTGCGAAATTGTGCAAGAAGTCTTTATTTATCAACCTTCTCCAATCAATGCAAAGATTACAGATGTGATCGATATAGAATGTAATGGTGGTGATGAAGGACAAATAGAAGTCATGTTATATCAAGGTAGTGGAACACCTCCATTTAGATATACATGGAGTAATGGTGCTGTGTTTGGTGATGGACTTTCTTCTAGAGCAGCAGGGCTTAAGGCTGGTGATTATACAGTTACATTGACAGATGATAATGGTTGTTTTATTACTTTAGATACCTCTGTTGCACAACCTGATGGTTTAGTTGCAGAAGCTACAGGAAGTCGTACTAAATGCTTTAATTCAGATGATGGGCAAATAGCCATAAAAGCTTATGGTGGTACACCTCCTTATTTATATTATCTAAAAGATAGTATTCCAAATACAGATTCTGTATTCACTAATCTATCTCCTGGCAAATACCAAGTAGGCGTAATTGATGCTTACAATTGTGGTTATGAAACGTATGCAACCATTACTCGACCTGATTCGATTGTTTTGGAGGTGCCTGATGATATGGAGATATTCAGAGGTGAAACCGTTGATTTCAATGTGTTTATGCCAGTCAATGCACCAGATAATCCTAAGATTACATGGACTCCAAGCGATTGGTTAGACTGTGACACTTGTCATCACGTAAAAGCACAGCCTTGGGAGTCGACCAATTATGTAGTCAATGTACAAGGAGATAATGGTTGTCCTAATTATGCCGATATTTTTGTGAAGGTGAACGAGCGTGAAGATGTGTTTATTCCAAGTGCCTTTAGTCCAAATGGTGATAAAGTGAATGATCACTTTATGGTTTATGCAGGGCCTAGTGTAGATGTGGTACAGAAATTCATGATCTTTGATCGTTGGGGGGAGTTGATAGTGAGCCACAATGATTCTCCACCTAACTTAGGAGGTCATGGATGGGATGGTACGTTCAAAGGTAAACTAATGAACACAGGTGTATTTGTTTATTATATAGAGGTTCGCTATTTGGATGGCTCTGTAGAGGTATTTAAAGGTGATGTAACCTTGTTGAGATAATATGTTGAGATGCATTGCAATGCATCTGTATAATATAGAATGTTATGAAAGCAGTTTACTCTTAGAGTAGGCTGCTTTTTTGATTTATTTATTGTTTGTATTTAATACTCACAAGCTTGTGAGCTTTTTTTAGGTGGAGAGCTTAATGGTAGTAGCAATATTTTATGTTTGTTCAAAATCTAACTGTTCGCCTTATCAGATGGCTCCTTTTTTTACTAAAAATCACTATTGATTATGATATTTGTCATGTTATAGATATGGTTTATGAGGTATGTTTGTCTTATACTCTTAACCTAAAATCTAATCTTATGCAAAAATACCAACCTATCCTTCTATCCATTGGTTTATTGTTACTCACCATACTTCTATCGTCAGCAAGCTATGCACCTAATCTAGAAAGTTCAAGAGATGAGGGTAAAGCCCCAAAGGTAAGCACCCAAGAAGAGAAGCGCCAAGCCAAGCTGAACAAACGCTTGAATCGCTTATCTAGTAAGTTGGATAAAGCAACTAGTCCAAAACAAAAAGAGCGTTTAAGCAAACGAATTAAAAAGGTTAAGTGGTATAAGGATAAGACAGGAGCTATTGTAGGCCTTGCCTTTGGTATAATTGCCATCGTAATGGCTCTATTTGTCGCTATATCGCCTGTGTTTATTATACTATCACCTATATTTGGATTAGTAGCTTTAATCTTAGGTATTGTTTTTACAAAATTGGCGAAACGAAATCCTAGTGACTATGGAGGAAAAGGTTTAGCAATTGCTGCTATAGTATTAGGAGCTTTGACAATACTAGGGTTTTTAATATATGTTATGTATGTATTAATAGCTATAACTGCTTCAGGAGGGATAGGAGGTTTTTAGTATTCGTTACGTGGCTATTATTTTTTAACCTAAACTTTAATATTATGCAAAAGTACCAACAGCGTATTCTTTCTATTGGGTTGTTGATACTCACTATGCTTCTTTCATCAGCAAGCTATGCACCTACTGTAGAATCTTCAAGAGATGAGGGTAAAGCCCCAAAGGTAACCACCCAGCAAGAGAAGCGAGAAGCCAAGCTGAATAAGCGCTTGAATCGTTTGTCTAGTAAGGTAGATAAAGCAACTAGTACTCAGCAAAAAGAGCGTTTAAGGAAACGGATAAAAAAGGTTAAACAACAGCAATATAAGAAAAGTAAGACAGGAGCTATTGTAGGTTTTGTTTTTGGGTTAATTGCAATGGTACTTGCTATTCTTACTGCATTTGGTGTTGCTTTCGCTATTATGGGGCTTTGTGCAGCTTCATTTGGGTTAATTGCTTTAATATTAGGGCTTATTTTTTTAGTTAAAATAAATAAATATTCAAATAAATATGGGGGCAGAAAAATTGCGATTGCTGCTATTGTTTTAGGGGGATTGGCTTTCTTATTTGCTGTAATCTTTGTGCCATCTCTTATTGCAATTAATTGGTGATAGTTTTTTTTATTTTTAATAAAACCTATTTCTATGTATAAATATCAACAAAGTATTTTATCTATTGGTTTATTGATATTGGCTATACTCCTATCGTCAGCAAGCTATGCACCGAATCTAGAAAGTTCAAGAGATGAGGGTAAAGACCCAAAGGTAACCACCCAACAAGAGAAGCGACAAGTTAAGCTGAATAAGCGCTTGAATCGTTTGTCTAGTAAGTTGGATAAGGCAACTAAGGATAAGCAAGAGAAGCGTCTGAATAAACGGATAAAAAAGGTTAAGCAACAGCAGTATAAGAAAAGTAAGACAGGAAGTATAATAGCCTTTATTCTGGGTATAATTGCATTGGTGCTTGCTGTTTTGACTATGTTTAATCCTTTTATTGGCATTGGAGCTATTGTATTTTCGATAGTTTCATTTGTATTAGGGCTTATTTTTTTTAAGATGACAAATAGGGAACACTTTAAATCTGGAGCAAAAGGTTTTGCAATTGCTGCTATAGTTTTGGGCGCAACAGCTTTTTTATTAGCTGTTTCCCTTTTAGTAGTAAGTGCTCTTTTTGCTGGGTTGGGATATTAGGATGACAAATATGGAAAAACTCTAAAAATGGAGGAGTAGGTTTTGTTATTGCCGTTATTGTTTTGGGAGGACTTGCTTTCTTATTTGCTGTAATCTTTGTGCCATCTCTTATTGCAGCTAATTGGTGGTAGTTTGTATATGTTTTTAATAAAACCTATGTCTATGTATAAATATCAACAGAGTATTTTATCTATTGGTTTATTGATATTGGCTATGCTTCTATCATCAGCAAGCTATGCACCCACTCTAGAATCTTCAAGAGATGAGGGAAAAGCCCCAAAGGTAACCACCCAACAAGAGAAGCGTCAAGCCAAGCTGAATAAACGTTTGAACCGCTTATCTAGCAAGTTGGATAGAGCAACTAAAGTTAAACAAGAAAAACGTCTGAATAAACGTCTGAAAAAGGTTAAGCAGAAGACAAAAACAGAATCCAATGAGAGTCCTAATAGGACAATTTTTGTTTTGAGTCTGATTGGTTTAATCTTTCCTGTATTAGCATTAGTAGCTTTAGTCTTAGGGAGCATTTTTTTAAGTAGGACAATACAAAAACCAGATAAGTATGGAGGGAAAGGCTATGCAATTGCAGCAATTATTTTAGGGGTTTTTTCATTAATAATGTGGGCAATACTCATTTCTGCTTTCTTAATAGCTATTACTAACTCATCTATAGGGTTTCCATAAGTTGGTATTTTAGTAGGAATATCTTACAACAACCCATTCTCATTAATATGCTTCAAAAAAGGCTTTTTCTGGCTCTTACTTATAGGTAATTCATTGTCGCCAATCATTACAGAGTTGGTCTGTATGAAATCGACTCGATCTAGATTAATAATATAAGAACGGTGTGTACGAATAAAGCTAGGAGGTAATATCTTGGCTAGTTTGGCTAGCGATAGGAGTGTAATCACTTTTTGGTTGGTGGCATAGATACGCACATACTCGCCCATGCCTTCTATGTAGAGTATCTCATCAAAATCTATCTTAACAATTTTGTAATCAGACTTAACAAAGAAGTATTTTTTGCGAGCCCATCCATCCAGTAGACTTGGGTCAACTGTTAGGTCAAGCACCTTTTTGACAGCAGTAGAGAGTGCTTCAAAATTTAGGGGCTTAGGCAAGAAATCTACAACCTGTAGTTTAAAAGCTTCTATAGCCAACTGTTCCTTACCACTATGTACTATAATAAAAGGGCGTTGTGGCAACTTATCCAAAAAGACATAGTGTGTAGCATCTAATTCTTCTACCACCAAAAATAAAATCTCAATATCCTCAATTGTAGTTAAGGCTGTTTCTAGGCTATCAAAATCTTGGCATACCTGCACCATATTTAGGGAAGGTAGCTTGTATATATGACTTTCCAACAACTGACTGTTGTGTGGACTATCTTCTAGTATGATACAATTGATTGCCATTTTCTACTATTCTTATGTTTTTGGATAGGGTAATTATAAATAGAATAACCTAAAATAGAGTTTTTTAGTCTATTCACAGAGTCAAAATGACCATTTAGTGATAAAAATAACACTTTATTGATAAATATAGGCCATTTACTGATTTAAACCTGCTATTGGTTGAAGAGGGTTTGTAGAATGCCGATTCTGGCCTTATCTTAGCAGTATGTTAACTGTGTCACACAAACATAAAGAGCTCAATTACTAACTGAATCGTTCTATTATAAAAAATAAGCATTATGAGATTGAAAAAGAGTATAGCCATCAGCGAAAATGGTTTTGTATTTAATGCAGCAAGAGGAGATTCCTTTTCTACTAATCCTATTGGATTGTTTATTTTAGAGATGATCAAAGCCGGAAAAGATACTAAAGTTGTTCAGCAAGAAGTAACCAACAAATATGCTATAGATGATAGCACTGCAGAACGAGATATACATGATTTTGTGAAAATGTTGAAGCAGTATGATCTGTTGGATTAGTTTATAATTGACAGTTGATAATGGATAGTTGATAATTAGTTATTGGCTCATTCATAATTGACAATTAGTCGATGAAGTTTTTCTAATTCATTAGAAAAGGGACTGTTATTTTTAGCTTGATAAAGTTAAGAATGCATGGGCTATTAAATGGAAAAATATTATGAAAAAGCAACAAATAAATATAGCTGTTACAGGGCTGAATGCGGTTGATAGTCCTGGTCCAGGGATAGCAGTGATCAGAGGATTGAAGGAGAGTAAGCATTTTGAGGCAAGAATCATTGGCTTGTCTTACGAAAACCTAGAACCAGGGATTTATATGCGAGATTTGGTAGATAAAGTTTACCAAATTCCTTATCCCTCAGTTGGACACGAAACACTGCTTAGTCGTTTGGAATACATTCACCGTAAGGAAAAAATAGATGTTATTATCCCCAATTTTGATGCAGAGCTGTTTAGTTTTATCAAACTAGCACCTAAGCTTGAAAGTATGGGTATCCACAGCCTTTTGCCTACCATGGAGCAGTTTGATGCTCGTCTCAAAGGCAAACTGAATGAGTATGGTGATAAACACAATATCTTAGTACCTAGAAGTGCTGTCGTTTTTAATATAGAAGAGCTAGCACAGACACTCAAAACTTTCGATTATCCTGTAATGGTAAAAGGGAAGTTTTATGAAGCATACAAGGCTTTTTCTTATGAACAAGCGCAGGCTTATTTCCATAAGATTAGTGCTAAATGGGGGACTCCCATTGTCTTACAACAGTTTGTGCAAGGCCAAGAGTTGAATGTAACCGCTATTGGCGATGGTAAGGGCAAATTGATTGGTGCTGTGCCAATGCGCAAGACTTATATAACCGATACGGGAAAAGGTTGGGCAGGTATTTCTTTGGCAGATGAATCGCTTGTAGAAATGGCTCGACACTTGGTAGAAAGCACCAATTGGGGCGGTGGACTAGAGTTGGAGTTGATCAAAGAAGATAGTACAGGTGACCCTTACTTGATTGAGATAAATCCTAGATTTCCTGCTTGGGTGTACTTAGCTGTAGGTTGTGGACAGAATCACCCTGAAGCGTTGGTGCGGATGGCAATGGGCGAGAAAGTTGATCCTTTTGAGGATTATGATGTGGGGAAGATGTTTATCCGATATTCCTACGATATGATTTGCGACTTGAAGGATTTTCAGCAGATTGCAGTGACAGGAGAGCTTTAGGAAATTAAAAATTTAGAATGTAAAATTAAGAATTAGGAACAAAGGGGAGAACAATAATTTTTCATTCTTAATTCTACATTTTTAATTGTTTAAAAACAAAAAGATATGACTAAGCTAAGATATGAGCGTCCAGTGATAAAGGCATTAAACACAGGCGTTACCAATAAATTTGGAGCACAACAAGGATTTATTCCACATACACATATAGACGGCGTAGCCGTTAAGGATTTGATAGCAGAACATGGCTCACCATTATTTGTCATCTCTGAAAAGACATTGAGAGATACTTACCGAAAAGCTAAATCTGCTTTTAGTACTCGATACCCAAATGTGCAGTTTGCATGGTCGTATAAGACCAATTATATGAATGCAGTTTGTAATGTTTTTCATCAAGAAGGATCTTGGGGGGAGGTCGTTTCTCGCTTTGAGTACGAAAAAGCATTGCGCAATGGAGTTCCTGGAGATAAGATCATTTTTAATGGCCCAGATAAAACAACAGATGATCATAGAGTTGCTATAGCGAATGGTTCACCTATTCATATCGACCATTTGGATGAGTTGTACAGCTTAATTGAGTTGAGCGATGAAATGGATAAACGTCCTAGAGTAGCTATTCGTATCAATATGGATACTGGTATACAGCCAATGTGGGATCGTTTTGGGTTCAACTATGAAAATGGACAGGCTTGGGATGCAATCAATAAGATTATGCACAGCAAAAAGCTAGATTTGATTGGTTTACATTGTCATATTGGGACTTATATGTTGGCTGCTCAGGCTTATGGTGTGGCTGCTAGTAAGATGGCAGATTTGGCACTGAATATCAAAAAGAAATTTGGGCATAGTATCCACTATTTAGATCTAGGTGGTGGTTTTGCTTCTAAAAATACTCTGAAAGGGGCTTACCTAAGTGGCTCAGATGTAGCACCCACTTTTGCAGACTATGCAGAGCATATTAGTACAGCTTTGTTGAATGCTGGTTTTGAACCAGATGAGTTGCCTTTGTTGATTTTGGAAACAGGTCGAGCAATGGTAGATGATGCTGGATACTTGTTAGGGTCTGTATTGGCAAATAAGCGATTGTCTGATGGTCGTAGAGCTACAATCTTAGATTTTGGTGTCAATCTGATGTTTACCTCTTTTTGGTATGAACATACTATTTCTCCAGCTCAAGAGTGTAGTCAATATGCAGAAGATGCAGTACTGTATGGTCCTTTGTGTATGAATATTGACGTGATTCGTGAAAATGTAAAATTGCCTCCTTTGAATAAAGGTGATCAAGTAGTGGTGCATAGAGTAGGGGCTTACAATATGACACAGTGGATGCAGTTTATTGCGCTTCGTCCTCGTATAGTAATGGTGGATTTGGATAGTAAGGTGCATTTGGTGCGTGATAGCGAAGATTTGGATTATATGATGCATTTGGAGCGTGTGCCTGAGCATTTGAAATCTTTTGAACTGTAAGGAAGTAGTTAGTACGCTTCGCGTTTAGTAGTTAGTAGTTAGACTATGTCTAGTAGTATTTAGATGTTTTTTTGTTTATAGTTTTTTTGTTCTTAGTTTAGTGCTTAGAAATAGTTGAGAGGCTAAAATAATTTTATAGTCTTATCATAGTCTAACTTAGCGAAGCGATCTCATGAACGGAGTGAACTAAATTCTAATCATCTATTAAGCAGTATTTAAAATATAGAGCAGGTGAATATTAAACAACATATAGGGTTTTATACAGACAGTGTTCTGCATAGCTATGCTCAGATCTTCTTTTCTAAGAATAGATGGTTGGCAGTGTTGGTGATCTTGGCTTCCTTTGTCAATTGGGATCTTGGACTGTGGGGCTTGGCTGCTGCTCTGACTACTAATTTATTGGCAGATTGGCTAGGCTTTGATAAACATACGATTCGAGAAGGTTTGTATGGACTCAACAGCTTATTGGTCGCTATGGGATTAGCATTGGCTTTTGAGGTGAATGGTCAGTTTGTGCTGGTGTTTTTCTCGGCCTGCTTGCTGACGCTGTTCCTGTCTGTGGCCTTGCTAGGCTATCTGTCTCAGTTGGGCGTGCCGTTCCTGAGTTTACCGTTTTTATTGGCTTATTGGATTATCATGTTAGCAGTTCGGCAATACGATGCTTTGGCTCTAGATGTTAGTTCTATCTATGCTATGAATGATTTGTATCGTTTTGGCGGAATGACTTTGGTCAATCTCTACGAGTATATACATAGTATAGAACTGCCCTTGATTTTAGATGCATACTTTAATTCTTTAGCAGCTATCCTATTTCATGGAAATATAGTGACTGGAATGTTGATTGCTGTAGGGATTTTGATTAGTTCTCGTATTGCATTTTCACTGTCTTTAGTGGGTTATATTACAGGTTATTTATTCTACTATTTTGTGGGTGCAGATATGACGCAACTCTACTATAGTTATATTGGGTTCAACTTTATTTTGTCAGCAATGGCTATTGGTGGATTCTTCTTTATTCCAACATGGAAAACCTATAGTTTACTGGTTATACTAACTCCTGTTATAGCTATGTTGATTGCAGCGTTTAGTGCTATTTTTATGCCTTATCAGTTGCCTGTATTGTCTTTGCCTTTTGCTATTATAGTCATTATGGTTATTTATGTAATGAATTTCAGTACACAGCATAAATTCTTGAAAGTAACTAAACAACAATATTCTCCCGAAAAGAATTTATATGCTTATGATAACTATATTAAGCGTTTTTCGAATACAACTTATTATCAAATAGGCTTGCCATTTTTTGGAGAATGGACTGTTTCGCAAGGGCATGAAGGTAAGCATACTCACAAAGGTGATTGGAATGCTGCATGGGATTTTGTGATAACAGATGATCAAGACAAAACCTATAGAGATGGAGGTGCATTAGTTGAGCATTTTTACTGTTATGGATTGCCAGTGTCGGCTCCAGCTTCGGGCTATGTAGTTGCTATAGTGGATGATGTGCCTGATAATGCAATTGGTGATGTAGATATTCAAAATAACTGGGGTAACTCTATTGTAATCAAACATACAGAACATCTATATACCAAGATTAGTCACCTCAAAGCTGGTTCGTTTAAGGTAGCTGTTGGAGATTATGTTCAGAAAGGAAAAGTGGTTGCTTATTTGGGTAATTCTGGGCGTTCGCCAGAACCACATATACACTTCCAAGTACAGGCTAATCCTTATGTAGGCTCCAAAACGATGAAATATCCATTGGCTTATTATATGCTAAAGGATGATAAAGGTGGTTATGAGTTCAAAACATTTGAATATCCTAAAGAGGGTGAAACGATCTTTGGTATAAAAACAACTGGTTTGATGCGAGAAGCGTTCAAATTTATACCTGGACAGAGTTTAACTTTTGAAGTGGAAGAGGATGGACAGAGAGAGTTGGTAGAATGGGAAGTACATACAAATGGCTTGAATCAACCCTACTTGTATTGCCGAAAAACGGGTTCTTATGCTTACTATGTAAATGATGGAACTTTGCATTATTTTACAACTTTTGAGGGGGATCGAAACTCACTATTGTACTACTTCTATTTAGCAACGTACAAGGTCTTGTTGGGTTATTACAAACAGATTGATATTCAAGATAAGGTGCCTTTACAACTAGCGGATAGCGGAATAGGAAGATACCTACAAGATTTTATTGCACCATTTATGATCTACAGAGAGTTGGCTTATCAACTTAATTATAAGCATATTGACAACAGTATGCGACCTAAAGAAATTATACTAGAAACACACCTAGATAAGAAGAGTTTTGGGCGTTTGCAAGATCGATTGACTTTTGATTTAGAGCTGCGTGAAAATCAGATAGATGTATTTAGAATAAAGCTTAAAAATAAGACAATCGTAGCTCGACAATTAGTGACTAGTTTTGAGGAAGTATTGGAGGTTGTTTAGAAGCAAGGAGGAGACTTTACGGGAAGGGAAAAAAGGAAGAAAAGGAATCTTATCATTATATAAAATTTCCAAATGAACAATATACAAAGGTTATTCTTGCTGCTATGCTGCATAGCTGGCTTAGGGCAAGGTATATTTGCACAGGAAGAGTTGAGCTATCCTGAGGTGGAGCAACGGACCTTATCTTACTTCTATAAAGGGCAGTGGAAAACCCTCATGTCGTTGGGAGATAGTGCATTAAAACAAGAGATTGATTATTATGGATTGCGTTACCGAATGGGAGTAGCTCAATATTCTCGCAATAATTATTGGCAAAGTACCAAACACTTCAAAAAGACTTTGGAGTTTAATAATGCGGATCCATATGCACCCGAATATTTGTATTACAGTCAGTTGTTTGCTGATAAAGAAGGAGAGGCTCTGCGCTTTGCAAAGGCTTACCCTGATAGTACTCGAAAGAAATGGGGGGCTCAAAAGAATCGTTGGTTAGATTATATAACTTTTGATGCTGGTGGTCGGTTTAGTTCGCAGCCTGATTCTATAGGACATATGGGAGTTGTGAGTATAGGTATGGGGCATCGTTTTGGTAGCTTCTTGAAGCTGTATCATAATTTTAGCTTCTTGTCTCAAAACTATTTGGGTGTGAAATACAATCAATATGATTATTACCTAAAAGGGAATGTCTTGTTGGGCAAAGGTTGGCAGATCATACCAGCATTGCATTATATACATTTGAATGGAGGTTATACTAATAAGATACTTAGAGTTGATGGACCTACTGATATTACAAATACTACAAAAGAAAATAGTTTACTCTTATATTTGGGCGTTCAAAAGACTTTTGGGAGGGTTATGGTCAAACCTTATGGGGCTTATATGTCCTTGTCTGGGCAGAGTTCAACACAGGTTAAAATTACACAAGGTATTCCGCCTAACCCTCCTATGTTGGTGAAAGATACTACTTTTGAGAATAACTCTGTTACTGATAAATGGCAGTTTGGATTAGATGCATCTTATCGATTGCCTGTTTGGAACAATCGATTGACTTTGGGTGGTTCATTTGCAATACATATGAATAATGATGGCAGTTTAAAACCAATTTGGGGTGCCTCTTTGCATGGACAGTTGACTGATAAGTTTGGGATGTCACTCAGCTTTTTTCAAGCACCTGTTACCGATTTTGTGCGTTATGATGGAGCTATATTCAACAATTCTATTAGTCCTACCAATTGGCAAGTTGGTGCCAAAGCAGAATATTACATTACACCAAAAATATCATGGAATTTAGGCTATTCTTTGGATTATAAACAAGAACAGAATTTTGATTTTTATTATCATAATGTCTTTACAGGACTAAAATTTAGATTATAACTATGAAGGGATTACAAGTAATAATGGTGCTGATGGTCATGTTGATCGGATTGCCACAGATGCAGGCGCAAAGCGCTGCCACAATGAATGCTTTTAAGCAGAGTTATGCACAGGAAAAGGAGGGGAAGTACTCTGATGCAATCAAAACACTAAAAGGAGTGTATGATGAAAAATCTTATGAGTTAAACTTACGTTTAGGCTGGTTGCACTATATGGCAGGACGATTCTCTGAGTCAACCACTTACTACCAAAAATGTATAGAAATGTATCCAATGGCGATAGAGCCTAAATTGGGGTTTGTGTACCCTGCAGCAGCTTTGGGAAGTTGGGATAAGGTTGGTAATCAGTACAAAGATATTTTGGCGATAGACCCTAATAACACTGTAGTGAACTATAGGGTGGGCTTAATGAATTATGGTAAAAAAGACTATAAGTCAGCTGCTAAATACTTCGAAAAGGTGCTTAATCTCTATCCTTTTGACTATGATAGTTTGCTAATGTTAGGGTGGACTAAGTATTTCTTGGGCGATTCGGCTAAGGCTAAGGCTTTGTTCAATAAGGTACTTTTGTATTCGCCTGATGATAAGTCTGCTAAGGAGGGTTTGGATTTGATTAAATAGTAGTTAGTATCGCTTCGCTTTTAGATATTAGAATTTAGACGATTAGTAGTTAGTATTTAGACATGGTACAATCTATATACTAACTACTAATCGTCTAACTACTACTTTAATCTCTACAGTTTTTATCCTTGATTTGGTCCAATGTTTTTTGAGCTCTAGTAAAATCGTAGTCTTTGAACTTATCTTTTTTGAGTATAGCACGCTCCAAATGTGGTTTTGCATCACAATAATTACCTTTTCTCTTGATAGCTATGCCAAGCTCTTGTAGTGCTGGTGCAAAGTTAGGATCTATCTCAAGCACTGCCTCAAAATCTGCAATTGCTAAGCCTCCATTGTGGCGACTAGCATAAGCCTTCCCTCTTGTATAATAAGCATATTGGTCTGTAGCACTGGTATGTCCTGGAGCTTTTAGCGCTTCATTCATGGTCTCAATCGCTTCATCAAATTCTTCTTTTGCAAAATAATAGTCTCCTAAAGTAATCATAGATACTACCGATTCTGGCTCTAAATCCATAGCACGATGGATGTCATGGTAAGCCCTGTCCAACTCCTTCATTTGAATATACTCCCAAGCTCGATCGTTGAAAAGTGCAGCATCTTCTGAATAATGATCAATAGCTTCAGTATAGAGTTCTACTGCTTTTTTTGAATCTCCTAAACGAGAGTAACATAGAGCACAATCTGTAATGCTCCCAACATAATCAGGCTTAATTTTTAGCGATTTTTTGAATAGTTTGATGGCATTTTTGTAGTCTGCAGCTACCATATAATCATAAGCCCAGATATACCATAAGTAGTAATCTTTGCTGTGTGTAGCTTTTAGCTTTTCGTAGACTTCTCTAGCTTTTTCATGTTTTCCATTACAAGAATAAGAAAGACCTACATTTCTTTTGAGATAATATAGTGCTGTATCTTGAGCACCTGTTCTTGGCGATACTTTTTCCAATAATTCACTAGCTTTTGTGTATAGTTTTTGGGCGTATTTGAAACATTCTACATTGAAATATAAAATACCTAAATCTCTATATTCTTCATAGCTCTCAAATTCTGTATCTGTTGGGTACCAATTTTTGAGTGCAGCTAATGCTTCTTCTATTTTGTTTGTATGATATAGGCCTCTAATCTTAGCTTTTTTTGCATAATCTAAATCAGGAGCTTCTAATAAAAGTTTTTCTGCATAATAGAGAGAGCTAATGTATTCCTCCAAGTTTTCATAACATAAAACTAAACTATAATAAGCAGAATAAGGATCGTGCCAAGTGCCTTTGCTATAGTATGATATGGCTGTTCGGTAATCTTCTTTGTAGTATAGGATATCTCCCATGTGAATATAGGCTCCAGCATAAGGGCGATCAGTATCTAATGCCTTTTTGCAATATATTTCGGCAGAAGCATAGTCCTCTTTGGTAATATAAGGACCCGCTATACTCGAGTTCATGATAGAAGCTTGATAGTCTGTTTCTACGAATTCGAGTGATTTTTTATAGTACTCTATAGCTAAATCTAAATCTAGTTTGTTGGTGAACTCATATACATAGCCCATCTGTTCATAAATGAAGAGAGCGTCATAACCTGCATCCAGTGATTTTTGTAGCAATTCTAGTTTAGTATCCCAATCTTCTGTTTCTATAGCTTCTTTGTAATACTGTTGAGCTAAAACTGAATCTTGTTGTGCAAAAGAGCTGAGTTGTAATAGTAGGAAAATAGAAAGGAAAAGGATTTTTTTCATGGTTTTAGGATTGTGTTTGATTTTTAGTTGGTGACGATAATCTATAACACAATATAAAAATATACTTGGAGGCTTCCAAACCCAAGTGGCTTAAACCTCGTTTTTAGGGACGTTCTGCTATTTAGCATTACTGTGAACGTTTAACTTATAGCTATTTTGGGTTTGCTTAATACACTAAACTTTCCGTCCTTTACTCTTCTAAACATCAAAAATAGAACAATTGTCTATGCATATAATCAAACTATTAATCTACTGTTGTTTAATATCTCCATTTATACTGACCGCTCAGGAATATAAAATTGAAGGGCAAGTTGTAGACCAGCAAAGCAAAAAAGGCTTGGCTTTTGTCAATTTGCTTTTTAATGATGATGCTCAATTAGGGGAAACTACAGATATTGATGGTTATTTTGAGTTTAGTAGCGATCAGGCAATTAAAACCTTTACGCTAAGCTATGTGGGCTACCAAACTAAAACTTTTGGGTTGGACAGTTTACCACAACCTTTAGTGCTTGGTTTGCAAAAGGCATCTCTCAAAATAGATGAGGTAGTAGTAGTAGCTGGCGAGAATCCTGCCTACAGAATTATTAGGAAAACTATCAAAAATAGGAAAAAGCATAATCCAGAGTTGGTCAAATCTTTTCAGTATAACTGCCATAATAAGTTACGTAGCGAAATAATAGGATTACCAGATTCTGTCCTTTTTCCTAATATATATTTGATAATGATGGAGTCTTTGACTCAGCGTAAATTCAAGTTTCCAGACAAGGATCAAGAGGTGATTTTAGCTAATAGAATGTCAGGAATGAAAAACCCTATGATTGCAGCATTAGCTACTGATTTTCAGCCCTTTTCTTTTTATGAGGAGAATATTATTATAGCAGATAAGGAGTTCAGAAACCCTATTAGCCCAGGATGTATTACAAAATATGAATATAGATTAGAAGATACCTTGTATCAAGGCAAAGATTCTATTTATGTGATTTCTTTTTTTCCGAGAAAGGGCAAAACTTTTGATGCATTCAAAGGTGTACTATATATAAATACCAATGGTTATGCTATCCAGAATGTATTGGCCGAAAATGCTGTGAAATTCAGCCTGTTGGATGTGAAATTTGAACAGTTTTATGCTTATGTAGATTCTTCTCAGTGGTTTCCTATTCAACTTAACTTTGAGTTAAGAGTTCCTATGCCCTCATTCCCTGGTAATTCGGCATTAAAACTAGAAGGACGGAGTTATTTGGATAGTATTCTAATTGATCCACCTCTTCGAACAAGAGATTTTGGTCCTACTAATGTGATTATAGATAGAAAGGCAACTCGTCAAGACAGTTCGTTTTGGAATAAATATAGACAGCGAAAATTGAATAGTAAAGAGGAGTTTTCTTACCAGTTTGTAGACAGTTTAGGCAAGAAGTTTAAGCTTGATTTTTTGGTAGGAATTACAGAAGATCTTCCTATTGGTCGTTTGACCTTGGGGCCTATGGCATTAGATTATAGCAAAATTGTAGATGCCAATGAATTTGAAGGTTCACGAGTGGGATTAGGATTGTATACTAGTAGTAAGTTATCTAAGCATTTTTCGGTAGGAGGTTATTTTGGTTATGGATTTGGAGATAAAGAATGGAAGTATGGAGGAAGTTTATTGTTGAAACCGTTATTGAAAAAAGATTTTGCGATAGAGATGAGTTATGCTCAAGATGTGGTGGAGCCTGCTTCAATTATAGAAACGCCTCAGGTCTCTTCTAAATGGGTAACTCCTGCACAAACTTTTGCTCGACGCTATGTACTCAATCAAATGGATTATGTAGAACGTATAGAGGCGGCTGTGTATTGGCGAATGTTTAGGCATGTACAAGTGCGAACTTTTGTGTCAAGAAAAACTATAGATCCAGGATATACCTATACATTTGAGGATAGCAACGGGGATATGAGCCAGTTTACAACATTTGAAGTAGGTGGGCAACTTCGGTTTACTTATAAGGAACGAATTGTGCAAATGGGAGCACATAATGTTATTGCTAAAACTAAATTCCCGGTCTTATATCTACAGTATAATAAAGGTATAGCTGGTGTTTGGGATGCGGAGTTTGATTATCATAAACTAACTTTAGGTTTAGAAAGTAGCTTTTTTATCAAAAGTGTAGGTAGAACATCTATTAACCTGAAAGGTGGTTGGATCATAGGTGATTTGCCTTATCCTTTACTATTTAATGGCCGAGGAAGTTTTAGTAGAACACGACCATTTTTGATCAATAATACCTTCCAAACTGCTAGAGTTAATGAGTTTGCAGCTGATCGGTTTGTTTATCTGTTTTTTAAGCATGACTTTGGTTCCTTGTTGTTCAAAATTAAGAAATTTCAACCTGAATTTGCGATCTACCAAGGGATTGGCTTTGGTTGGTTGAGTAATATAGAAAAACACAAAGGTCTAGATCTCAAGGTAATGAATAAGGGGTATTTTGAATCGGGTTTGATGATTAATAACCTAATAAAACTTAAGCTATTCAAAGCCCTGTATTTTGGAATAGGAGGAGGGATGTTTTATCGATATGGAGTATATCATTTGCCTGACAAGTTGTGGGATAATTTTGCTTATCGAGTAAGTGTAAATATTTCTTTTTAGATAGCAAAAGAAAAAGGGATTAAGGAGGTTGAGTTAAAATAAGTCTAAATATATAATACAATAACCAGCGAGGAATACAATTCCTCGCTGGTTGTATATAATAGTAATCATATTGTTATTCTGTACCTTTTTTGATACACGCTCTAAACTATTTTAGTTTTAATATTTGTTTTTTCATTTGATCAAAAATCATCTCTTTGATAATAGATAAAGCAACTAAAGACAGATGGTCATATATAGTGCTATCTAGTTTTGATGTAAATTTATCGCCAAATTTGGATAATGCTTTTTTGAATGCTTTTCGAACATCAGATTTACTCGGAATAGTACCTTTAGCAAACATAATATTGACTGCATCTTTGACCCAGCCTACACCATTTCCGGTTTGAGTTTTTATAAATCCTAGTTGTGCATCACTTTGGAATCTTTTGGTTAGTTTATCTGCTATTTTTGTTATTTGACCATTAACAATATGAGCTGTGGCTTTTGTTACTACAATATCAAACACTTGAGAAGCTGTAACAGATTGTCCTTTCAAAATTAAACGTTCTCCTACTATTTCTTGAGCACTATCCAATAAGACTTTAAACATCCCTGCAATCTTATCTGCATGCTTAATACCTAATATTTTTAGGCCATTTTTTAAAACTTCTACAGCTAAGCCTTTTATTTTAGATTGAAACTGGCGAGCTGCTACCTCTATAGCTTGGATATTTTTTCTATATCGATTACCTTTTTCTAGTAAGATAACAGAGTCTGTATATTCACTTTTTAATAATTTATAAAAACTGCTAACAGTACCAGCTAAAATTTTGGCTTCTTGTATAGATAGCCCACCTTTAACTTGATTAGATAGTTTTCCTAACTCCGTCATATATATGTGCAAAACATGCTTAGGTCCCTTGGCTGAAACCTTAGAGCTAGTTGCTGCAACTAGATTGATTAATTCACTTATTTTTATAGCATCAAAACGGCCTATTGCCATTATTCCTGAAATTCCTTGTGCAATTTGTTTACCACACTTAGCAACACGACTTATATCAGAATAATGTTTAATGGCATCATTATAATAGATAGCTTTTCATTCCATTGAAAGTACTTGCATCTTTGTATTCTTTTTTATACAAAGCAGCATTATCATTTGCTTGGTTATTGATCTCTGACCAAAATTTATTTCCAGTTTTTTTTACAGAAACACTCATTTTGCGGACCTTAGACATGTTTTTAATTGCAACTTTTAGTAATTGCATTTTTTTATCTAACTCAACTAGTTTTTGTGTTTCCTGAGCCGTAATAACATAATCTTTAGCAGCTTTTTCTACAAAGTCTTTATAATTGCTAACTGCTTGGGTATATAAAGGTTTAAGCTGCTCTAATGTTTGTGCCTTCATAGTATTTAAGGTGTTTGGGTGAAGTGATATTAAAATAATAAAAAAAGTGCATCCCCTCAATAGACCTATTAAGAAAAGGAGAGGGGTTCTTTATTAGTTAACTTTGGGGCTTTAACTAATTCATTATAAGGACTATAAACTAAAACTATACTTCAAATATCGAGACTTAAAACATTAAAAACAATAAAACTAGGTGAATGACTACTAATATTGAGTGAACAGTAAGGTCTGGGAAGTAAACAAAAAAGCGGAAACAGCTTTGAGCCATTTCCGCTTAGAATTATTCAGAATAAGAATTCTTATTTTTTATCTAGTTGTTTCAAAAGGTCTTTGACCGCAGCTTCTATTTGAGCATCTTTACCTTTAGTTACCTCTTCCATTTTGTGGGCAACCTTAATGTCTGGCTCTAGTTGAGTATTCTCTAGATATTTACCATCATTAGTCACCATACCAATTTGTGGAATACCAAAAACCATCCCATTTTGTAGGCGTTCCCACCAAACTGCAGTAGCCGTGCCTGGAACAGGCATTCCTACCAATTTACCAACGTTTAACGCCTTATACACATAAGGGAACATATGAGCATCAGAGTAGTTGCTTTCACCCATTAGAACAGCCGAAGGTTTGTACCATTTGAACATAGGTTCTCTGCCTAAATCTTGACCTCTAGGCATCATTTTTAAGTAAGGTGTACCACTCAAGAAGGTAGCTAAATCATCATGCAGCCAACCTCCACCATTGAATCGGGTGTCTACTATAATCGCTTCTTTTTCAAAGTTTTCGCCTAAAGCTTCTTCATATACAGCCTTAAAACTTTCGTTGTTCATACCCTTGACATGTACATAACCAATGCGACCACCCGATACTTTCTCCGTAATTGCCTTACAGTTTTCTATCCAACGTTTGTAACGTAGATTAAACTCTTGTCTGCGACCAATAGGTTTTACTACCTCTTCCCAACGCTCACCAGAACTGGCATCAAATAGAGACAATAGTGTATATTTACCCTCTTTGCGGTTGAGTAGTTTATTATAATTAAGGTCTGCTGTGATTTCGACACCGTCAATTTTTTCAATAACAGTTCCAGCCTTAATTTTAGAGCTTTTCTTTATTAAAGGACTTTGGGGCATTATTTCTTTTATCTTGATTCCCTTGCCTGTATGAGAAGCATCATAAAATATTCCTAAAGAAGCGGTTTGATCACCACCTGAACTAGAAGGGCGATAACGGCAACCTGTATGAGAAGCATTAAGTTCACCCAACAACTCACTCATCATTTCAGCATAATCATGGCCATTGTTGATATGTGGCAAAAAGCGAGCATATTCTTTTTTATAGAAATCCCAATCTACACCATGTAGATCTTTTAGATAGAATTTTTTAACGACTTGTCTCCACATATGCTCAAAAAGGTAATCACGTTCAGCAGCTCGTTTGAGCACCATTTCACCTTTCATTCCGATAGGTTTTTGTTTTTTGTTACTCAGCTCTATACGCTTGATTTTGCCTCTAGAAAAGAAGAACAAAAATTTACCATCTTTACTCAACTGTAGCCCACCTCCACCTGATTTGAGTTTGACCAAGATTTTAGTTTCTCTAGTACGTACATTGGTTTCCCAAAGGTCATAGCCTTTTTCAAATTTAGCTAAGTAGTACAATTTTTCACCATCCTTAGACAGCACAAAATCACTGATAGAAGAAGAGTGAATAGTCAAACGAACCTTTCTATCTTTGATATTATCCAATTCAAACTCTAAGTCTTTGACTTTGTCCTTATCGTCTGTATCTTCTTTGGTATCTTTATCAGTCTTATCAGCTTTGTCGCCTTTTTTATTCTTTTTGTCTTTGGATTTATCGTCTTTTTCTTCCTTCTCCTCTTTCTTTGGTTCTTTTTTATCCTTTTTTTCTTCTTCTTTTAATAAGGCATATTCCTCTTTAGATAAACGGAATTTATCATAACCGTCTTGCGTGAAAAACAAACCATAGATATCATATTGGCCACCCCAACTTGCGTGGTTTTTCATTCCATCACGGTCAGAAGCCCAGATGACCATTTTGCCATCCATAGCCCATTGAGGGCGACCTTCATTATAACCGCTTTTAGAGAGGTTAATGACTTTGCCAATACCATCAGCCTTTATTAAACCAACTTCTCCAATCCACTGCTGAGGGCGCAAAAATTCTACTAAAAACCATTTACTATCAGGTGACCATTGATAATATTGGTCTCCATCACTATAAGAATAATTCTTATTGCCAGCCAATACAGTACGGACACCTTTAGAGGCTAAGTTGATAACTTTTAGTTCCGTACGCTCATGCAAAAAGGCAACCTCTTTGCCATCAGGAGAGTAAGAAGGTTGAAATGTTTCATCATTACTGACCAGTACGGCTTCTTCTTTTAGTATAGTAGAATTGAAAAAATAGGTTTCTTCTTCTCTAGCCAATTTAGTTTGGTATAAGTTCCAACTCTGATCACGCTCACTTGCATACAAAATAGCTTTCCCGTCAGGGCTAAAACTAACTGAACGTTCTTGTTCTGCAGTGTTGGTTATACGTTTAGTCATGCCTCCTTCTACTGAGGATACAAAGACTTCTCCTCTTATTATATAAGCTACTTCCTTACCATTAGGCGAAACAGCCATATCTGTAGCTCTACCTGTTGCCGATACTATCTTTTCTTCATTATAGCGATCATCTGTAAAGATTTTGATATTGATTTTTTGAGGCTCAGCACCATCTTTTAGAGTATAAAGTTCTCCATTATAACTAAAACAAAGAGTTCCCTCTGTAGAAATACTCAAATGACGTACAGGGTGTTTGGTTAGCTTAGTTACTTGGCGTGTCTCTGTAGGCTTATCTGCTTGCAGAGCGTGTACATTGAATGTTCCACTTTTTTCGCTAAGATAAAAGATTGTTTTTTCATCTTTAGAATATAAAGGATTACGATCTTCCCCCGCAAAGGTGGTTAGTTGTGTATATGTTTTTTTATTGTTATCATATACCCACAAGTCACGAGTTACAGAAGAAGTGTGATGTTTTCTAAACTCATCTTCATAGCCTTTTCGATCATGATAAATAATTTTATCTCCTTTTTGAGAATATTGAGCACGTTCTGCTGGTATTGTCAGGACTTGCTTTGGTTGTCCTCCTTTGCTAGGAATGCTGTATAGTTCAGGTAAACGTCCTGATGGGAATAAACGATTTTCGCTATCATCTATACGCAAAGATTGAAATAGAATATGATCATCTTTAGGCGAAAAATCAGTAGGCAAGTCATTGGAAGAATGGAAAGTCAATCGTGTAGGAGAACCTCCCTCTATAGACATAGAGTATACATCAAAATTGCCATAACGGTTAGATGCAAAAGCAATGGTTTTGCTATCATTGGACCATATTGGCATATAATCATGAGCTGCATGCATGGTTAGTGCTGTGGCCGTTCCTCCACTACTAGCAACTTTATATAAATCTCCTTTATAACTGAAAACGACAGTTTTCCCATCAGGAGATATTGCCGAATAACGCAGCCATAAAGGTGCATCTTGGGCATAAGATATAGACAAAGTACTTGTCCAGAGTATTAAAACAGCTAACAATAATCTCATAATTTTGTATATCTTTAGTCTTATAATAATAGGGCATCAAGTTACAAAAAATCTGCTCATATCTTGCATAGCTAGAAAGCTCTTTCTGTTAAAAAAAGACTAATAACTTGAATAGAACGTTGTAGGTAAAGTGTTTTATATTTGATTGAAATTTGTTGGTTTTAAACTTCCAAAATATGATAAGATTAAGCTTTTTGTTTTTGTTCTTGACTCAATTTAGTTGGGCGCAGACACTGAATTTTGAGGTTCCTTTGCATGGGATAACTTTGGAGACTATCTATGAGTTTGAGGCAGAGAATGGTTCTGTTGTAAATTATGGCAATCCATTTAATTATAAGGAAATCCAGTTTGCACAAGCACTCTACTTTTTTTATAGTAGAGAAACTCTAGAACTAAGCTTGGCTACAGCAGAAAACTTTTCGATGAAGGAAAGAGCGAATATGAAAGTGCCTGGAACCGTAAAGAGTAAATATTTCCCTTCTAGTCTAAATCCTAATCTTTTTAAGCGCTTGATTCTTGAACAAGTTGATGAAGGTGGTTTTGGCGTAGCACTATTTTTTCAAACTTTTTCGGGAACAATTTTATGTTTTGAGGGATCTGCTAAATCCGCAGATAAGGCAGCTGTATTGGATGCTATGAAAATCAATCTAAAAGGATTAAATATTGAGAAACCTACAACTCCTAAGCCTTCTACAAATACCAAGAGTTTAGATGTTGCAGGACCTATTAAGAACAAAGTGAAATCAACTTTAGCACCCTTGAGTGATATAGGGCAGATTTATGGCAATGGCCCTTGGATGGATATTAATGACAAAAATGAGTTGATGATTGCATGGCATTCTATACGAAGAGGTTTTGTAGTAACTGCTTTTGATCTCGATAGCAAAAAACAAACTT
The DNA here is from genome assembly GCA_024222455.1 of Aureispira sp. Lineage (GTDB taxonomy): Bacteria > Bacteroidota > Bacteroidia > Chitinophagales > Saprospiraceae > JAAEPD01. The sequence goes on along the minus strand of JAAEPD010000147.1, from coordinate 7,455 downwards.
GGGAGCATGAACTTAAGGGACTAGATTTAAGCTCTTTTTGTGCTTTACCTGATGGTTATGCTGTATTGACAGGAAAGGAGTCTAAATATTTGAATGAAGGTGTTTCTTATATTTATTGCCAGACATATAATCGCCAGCATCAAAAAATATTGGACGTTCAGTTGACCACCAAACGTGAAACAAAAGAGGTGGGCGATCAGATATATGTAGAAACGAATAGGGGCTGTGGTTCTTTAGCTTATGGGGCTGGTAAATTAGTAGCCCATTATGCTACTCAAATGTTATACAGTGATGGTATAGCACACCAAGGGAGTCGTGTTGATATTATTGATGAAAAAGGCAATTTGGAAGTGTATGAAGATTGGTCTGTAAGTCATTCTTTTCAGCAGTTGGTCAAAGTAGATGGGAATAGTGCAATTTACTTAAATTTGGGGGATGCTCATCCTAGAGGTTTGCAGTATGATTTACTGGGCTTAGATTCTTACATAGAGGAGGATGAAGATTATGATGATTATGAGAGTAATTCTTTTATGACAATAGCAGGGAAGGCTGGTGATAATGAGGTGGCTGATACTCGAATTGGGGATTTTGTAGTAGATGGGGATAATACTTTTGTTTGTTATGATACAGAAGAAGATGTAAAGGGAAGATCGTCAGAATACTTTTTTGATCAGTATTATAATGACCTGTTTTTGGCTGGTGTGAATAGGGAAGGAGAGCCATTGTGTAAGGTGAACTTGACAAATACTCCAAATACAGATGAAGCTTTTGGTAAAATAGTGAACTATGGTGATGATTTATTGATTGTTTATTCTGAAATGACTTACCCTACAGAAGAGGCTGACGAACTTGGTTGGACGGATATTAAAACTATAGAAAAATATATGATCTGCACCAAAGCTGGTAAAATAAAAGCAGGGCCTTATCCTATAAAAACACAGTTTTATAATTATGCTCAACAGCAAGAAAAAATTTGGGCTAATTATGCTGCTCCTCCAGCTACTGAAGGAACTCAACTACTAACAGCGCCTAATGGCAAACATTATTATGCTAGAATGTTGCTGAATAGACCTTATGTAGAAATAATAGAAATAGAAGAATAACCAAAATTTATGTGGACTGCCTCAACAAAGATTATAGACAACCAAACTATGCATTTTTACCTTCTAAAAGAAGGTACGCAACTTTCTTTTGGGGAGGTGTTAGATCTGTGGGAGCATTCTGTGGACTTTTGTATGTATTACAATGAACTCTTATCTGCTGTAGATTTTGAAGCTTTTTATTGGGAAACTCCTCCAATGACTAAAGCAACTTTAGATCGACCCTTTGAGTTTGTATTAGTTTATGGGAGGGCATTATTGAGTATTAAGGCAGAACCCCATGTGTTTGCAGAACATTTTGAAGAGGATAAGTTGATTGTTGATTTTCCAAATTTGGGTGGCGATGCTCAACTGATTGTACCTTATCCTATTGATGAAAATCAGAATTATACACATTTGGCAAAGGTGTTAAGGAATGCACCAATAGTTCAAAAAAATGAATTGTGGCGCACTTGTGCAAAAGCTTATCGAGCAAGATTAAATGATCAGAAACCTATTTGGTTGAGTACTGCTGGTTTGGGCGTGTCTTGGCTGCATATTCGGGTAGATTCTAGACCTAAGTACTATAAATATACAGAGTATAAGACTTTTTCGGTTATTTAGGAACAACTATGGTTTGCGCAAAAAAATCATAAGGGAATTGAAATCTAGTACTGTACAACCAAAATAAGCCTAAAAATAAAAACCAAGCAACAGTAAGATAAACTGAGTTAGTAAGAGTTTGGGGCCATTCTGCTAATAAATAAAATGCAGGTATAAGCACAATTAACTTAAGTACAATTCTGAAGAATGCCTTGAATACAGATATTTGTAAATGATCTAAATCTACTATTCTAATCTTAGAGTTTACTTTTCCTATACTTCCTTGCAATGGTGAGCTGCTTAGGCTAGCATCATAAGCTAAAAATAATAGTATGAAAATGAAGACTTGTTGGGCTGGCTCTGGATCATAAAATAATTGACCCAAGAAATCTGAAATTATAGGAATATTTCGATGCCAACCATTTCCAAATTCTATGAGCATAAATGTAATTAAACCAACTAGTACAATATCAATCACCATAGCTTGCAGGCGTTTGAATACAGATGCATAATTGGGATGATAAACAGAAATTGTCATTAAAATAAGGTGCTAAGGCAAACACATCTAAATGTTTATTGCCAATTATGAATGAAAAAATGTTTAGTGTTGAATGAATTTAAGGAATACCAATGGTGTTTTGTAGGATTAAAGGATCTTATAATTGAAAATGAAATTTTGGGCAAATAACATTTAACGTTGGACAAAACTACTACTATAAATAATTCAACATTTAAGATTCAAGCTATAAACATTGGTAGTAAGTATCTCTACTTCTTATAGAAATTTAGATACTTTTGCCCTAAATAAGGTGCTAAGTTGTTAATTGATTAACCATTATGTTAATTTCAACGTTTAAAATTAAAAAACAATGTATTTTAGTGTAATGGTTTGTGAAGTTAGTACAAAAGTTGTTACAAATTTAGAATATGTTTAAAATTACATATTTTTATAAACTAGATGAAAGTTCTAATGTTTTAATAGTAGTAAACGCACAGCATATATGAAATATACAGTTATACTCAGTTTGTTTTGTTTTCTCTTGTTCGGGAGTCAAAATGGTTTTGCCCAAGGCAACGATGAGGTTTATGATGATGAAGTAATTGACGAGCGAGTTGATAACAATAATAATAAGACAACTAAAAAACGTCCTCGGAAAACACCAAAAGTAGACGAAAATGGTAAACCTTTGCCTCCTTTACAAAACTTTTTTGTGGGGACAGATTTAGGCATCTTCTTTGGTGGACGCACTTTTTTTGTAGGTCTATCACCTTATATTGGTTATCGTTTGGCCAATATTATTTCCTTAGGAGTAGGAGGGGTTTATGAATATGCCTTTGATTCTTATTCAAAACTTTCTAATAATGTTTTTGGAGGTAGAGTCTTTGCTCGAATAAGACCTTTTACGCAGGTAAGGACTTTGAAGTCAATCTATGCACATGTAGAGGCAGAATACGCAACTAGCCGAATAGTTGATAACCGTAATAGCAATAATGGACAAAATGGAATACTCCAACAGGTTTCTGCTCCAGCGCTGAATGTAGGATTAGGATATACTACACAATTCGAAAAAGGTTTTGGATTTACTACAGAAATCTTAGTTAATGTATTGTATTTTAATCCAAATATACCAACACTATCCAATGCTCCATGGGAATATAGAATAGGGTTCTACTATGGCTTTTAGCTAAAGTTTTTAGGATTACTACTCATCTTATCTTAAAAAAGTCTATTTTGTGTGCCTTTGATAAAAGAGATTAATATTGCATACATTTATAGAGTTTTAGAGGCATGGTTTTTAGTAGCGTAACCTTTCTACTATATTTTTTTCCACTGTTTTTGGTTTGTTATTATCTAAGCCCCAAACAGTTTAAGAATACAGTAGTTTTATTGTTTAGTGTGTTCTTTTATAGTTGGGGCGCACCAAAGTTTGTTTTCCTCTTGTTGGGGTCTACATTTCTAGATTTTTATCTAGTTCAGTGGATGCACAACACAGAGGAGCAGAAACGGAAAAAGCTGCTATTGGGGTTGTCCATAGCCCTAAATTTGGGCTTGCTTGCCTTCTTCAAGTATGCCAATTTTTTTGTAGAAAATGTTAATGCCCTTCTAGGGCAAATGGGAGTAGGTCAAGTACCTTGGCTCAAAATAGCCTTACCTATAGGCATCTCCTTTTATACTTTCCAGACCTTAACCTATTCTATAGATGTATACCGAAAAGTCCACAAGCCACTAGTGCGAGTGTGGGATTATCTGTTGTATATCATGATGTTTCCTCAGTTGATAGCAGGACCAATTGTTCGGTTCAATACTATTGCTGATCAAATTGAAGGGCGTAAAGAAACTGCTAATGATCGATTGTTAGGTTTCTATAGGTTTTGTATTGGTTTAGGCAAAAAAGTCTTGATTGCGAATGTATTGGGAGCAGCTGTTGCCTCTATATTGGGGGAAGGTGTAGAAGGTTTACAACACATCAATTGGGATCAACTCAGTACACCAATTGCTTGGTGGTGTATATTGGCCTATACTTTACAGATATACTTCGATTTTTCGGGCTATTCAGATATGGCTATTGGTATAGGTCGAATGATCGGATTTACCTTCCCAGAGAACTTTGACAACCCTTATGTCTCTAAGAGTATTAGTGAGTTTTGGAGGCGTTGGCATATTACATTGGGAGCTTGGATGCGAGAGTATTTATACATCCCATTAGGTGGAAACCGTGTAAAGAGCAAAGGTCGTGTATATTTTAATTTATGGTTTGTATTCTTGATGTCAGGTTTATGGCATGGGGCTTCGTGGAGCTTTGTTATTTGGGGGGCATATCATGGCTTGTTTTTAGTGTTGGAACGACTATTTTTGAAAAAAATATTAGAACGTTTAGGTACTATTATTAGCTTGGTTTATACCTTTTTTGTCGTGGTATTGGGTTGGGTCGTCTTCCGAATAGAGGATATAAGTGTTGCTATTCGTTTCTACAAAAAACTATTTGCTTTTGACTTTAGAGCAATTGCATTGCCATTCAGTACAGAGTTTTTTGTGATCTTTTTTATAGGTTTAGCTTTTGCATTTAGTACACTGCTCAAACCAATTAAGAAAACACAAGATTTAGTCTTTTTTGGAGAGTATAAAAATTGGCAAATACTGGTAATGTTTGTTATTGCAATATTGCTATTTACCTTTTCGCTTTCAGTGATTGCTGCAGGAGGGTTCAATCCATTTATTTATTATAGATTCTAATTAGTATAAGATATGAATAACACTAAACTAGTCAACGGACTATTTGTAGGCATTCTCATACTAATGTTTTTGCCTATTCTACAACAAACAACTAATCTAATAGAACTGGCTCCTTTGGGAGGACATCAAGAAGCACCTGCTGATGTCAGTCTTTCTAGCAAGTCTTGGCTATCGGGAGACTATCAAGTTCAAAAAGAAAAATACATAGGCAATTCGTTTGGATTTAGAAGTACTTTTATTCGATTGCATAATCAATTGGACTATGCTTTATATTCCTATGCTAATGCTAAAGGTTCTGTAATTGGTCAGCAAGGCTATCTTTTTCAGATGGATTATATCAAAAATCGCAATGGATTTTGGTATGAAGGAGAGGTGAAAGCAGAAGCTAGATTGCAAGCTGCTCAACGAGTACAAAAAGAACTTGCTGCTAGAGGAAAACATTTCTTGATTATGTTGGCTCCTAGCAAGATTGATTACTATGCAGAGTTGTTGCCTGTAGAGCATCAAGTTGATATAGATACCGTGAAAAATGATTATAAGTTATACACCAAAGGTTTTGAAAAATATGGGATAAACCATATCAATGCCAATGAATGGTTTTTGGGAATGAAAGACACTACATCTTATCCATTGTACCCTAAAACAGGAATACATTATAGTTCTTATGGTGCAGCTTTGGTGGTGGATAGTATGTTGAAAAACATTGAAACTGCCTTAGGGAAAGATATAACTGATTTTGGTTGGAATTCGGTAGAGTGGAGCGAAGAGTTGAGAGATGAGGATGCGGATATAGAACATGCACTTAATTTGTTGTTTAATATACCCAATAGAGCAATGCCTTATCCTAATTTGGTAATCAATAGCGAAGGAAAATATAAGCCTAAGGTATTGACGATAGGGGATAGCTATTTTTGGCGATTTGTGAGATGGGGTGGTTTAGAGAATATTTATAACAATAGCCAATTTTGGTATTACAATAAGGAGTCTTATCCTGGCCAAGTTGATCTCAAAACGGTTGATTTTGGGACAACAATAGAGCAACAAGATGTTGTTTGTATTTATTTCACCACACCAGCACTGGGCAATTTTACTTGGGGATTTATAGAGCAATTAGACCAATGGTTAATAGACTCTAAAGGTCAAGTATCTGTGAGAATAGAGGCTATTATTCAGCAAAAAATACTGGAGGCCAAAGAGAATCCTGAGTGGATGGCTCATATCCAGAAACAGGCAACAGCAAAAGGAATTAGTATAGATGATGCTTTGCGAGCAGAGATTGAGTTTATACTAGAAGATCCTGTATTTTTGGAAAAAGAGAAAGCTATTTATGATAAAATGCAAGAAGCTCGTAGAAATACTGAGTGGATGGAACATATTCAGAAACAAGCTGATGAAAAGGGGATATCCCTAGAAAAAGCATTAAGGCAAGAAGTAGAGTATGTGCTTCAGCAAGAAGCAGAGAAGAACTAAATAAAAATGGAGCAAACATTATTAGCTTGCTCCAGTTTTATTAGATGAGCTTTTATTATCGTTTCAATTGCATTAAAATCTTATTTCCATTTTTTAGGATCAGTTTATCTGCTGTAGCTTCATAGTTGGTTACTTCTTTCAATAGAGGGAATAGCCTATCTTCTCGTTTCATCATAGCTCTGTCGGAACAGGCCATACAAGTCATAATTCCATTGTCAGTATTAGTGAATTGAAGTGTTCCTTTTTTTTGATTAGCTTTGAATGACATTCCACTCATAGAGTTGCAACCTACAGAGGCAGAAATTCCATGTTTGGAGAACTTGATGTATCCCTCTTTTATCTTTTTACCTTCAAAATGAGTAAAAGACCAAGTTGTATTATCAAAGGTACCTTGTTCTGTAGCCTTTCGTATATCGCTTTTCTTCTTTTTCTTTTCTAATACTCCTGCTAACCTGTATTCATCAGCTTTAGATTTATCCGAAAACTGTTCATGTTTGACCATAATTTTATATTCAAACCCTTCTGTATAACGGAAGTCTTCAATTTTGGCTTCTAATTCAGTCCAAGTAGTGCTTCTTGGCGATTTAACCAACAAGCAAGGTTGCCCATTTTTTTCTCCTTTTTGACTGGCAACCAACCAAAGTTGATCAGCAATACTTCCTGTTTCGGTTAGGCTGTTACTCATCATCGTAAATTTAGATTTATCCTTATTGACCTTATTGAGTTCAAGGATTTCTTGTTCACTCTTTTGAGCATGGCTATGGTGAAAAATGCTGATTGAAAATAAAACTAGGATTGCAATTTTTAGTGAGTACATCTTATCTAATTTAAGTGGTGTATTCTTCAATAATAATGAGTTAGAATACTTCCATAGATTCTGTACTTTGCTAAAATGGTGTATGGGCTTATTGATTTTTATTGAATAATTGTTTAATGTCCTCTAAATGGTTTAAATCCTCCGTCTTCAGACGGAAAAGACTTAAGTCCTTGCAAATGGTTATCTTAGCAAGATGAAAAATTACACAAAAGCAAGTCATACGATTTATCATCATAGATAGCATATAGTGT
>JAAEPD010000146.1 GCA_024222455.1 Aureispira sp. | reverse complement strand
GGATAAAGCCCAAGGATTACACAACTGCTGACAGCCTTTTTTATGCTGTAAACAGAGTTTGTGCATATATTGGAAAAAACTTGTTCCTTAATTTTTCAAAAGACCATTTTTAGTTATTATTTTTTCTGAACGATTACTTAATCAATAATTTAAAATGTTAAAGTGTTTGTGTTTTGGCCGTTTTTGTAATTGGCCTTGAAATAGTTTTAGTTCATTTTTGTATTGTTGAAATATGAAAAAGATCGATCTAGACATTAGATAAGACTAAAAACAAAATGATTATGAGAAAAATAAGCTTGATATCTATACTCTTCTTTTTACTGTGTGGAAGTAGTTTATCAGTAGCACAAGGATGGCAAAAAACGTTAATTGATGATAGAGTATGGCCAGCAATTTGGGCAATAAGCTCCGAAGGACAAGGAGTGCAAGAAACTCCTGATGGAGGATTTTTGGTTGTTGGAGAAGATGGTCCCTTGCAGCAGAGTGTTTCAGGTTCTTTAATCTTGACAAAACTAGATGCTAATGGTACTATACAGTGGGAAAAACAAGATACCACTAAAACACTCTTTGGAGCTGTTGAAGATTATAGATATAGTGATCTCTTGAAAACTAATGATGGGCATTATTTAGCAGCAGGTTACCTAAGAAGAAACTGCTCTATTTTTGCATGTAAAGATATTATTTTTGCCAAGCTAGATGTGTTGGGAGATACTATATGGACTAAAATTCATGATATAGGGTTCGAAGAACAGCTAGGAGGTGTAGCCAATACAGCTGATGGAGGATTTGTGTTTACCATTAACAACAACGATACTTCATCTATTTGCAAGATAGACGCTCAAGGAGCTCTTTTGTGGTCAAAAATATTTTCTATCTCTCCCCACCAACAGTTTAAAGGGGTAATTGAAACAAGTACAGGTGAGTTTGTGACGGTTGGAGATATGGCAGCTATTGCAAAAACGGATGCTAATGGAAATTTATTATGGATTAACACAAACAATAATACTTTGGTTGGTACAGGTGGAGCAACTACTTGCCTTACAGAAATGCCAGATGGTAGCTATGTGATTGCTGGATATGGTAGTGGTGTTGTAGGTTACTTTCCTTTGATTTTTAAGGCTGATACTAGTGGAACTCCTGATCTGAACTGGATAAACATAGGTGGTTTCAATGCCTTTGGGATAGCTGCTATGACAAGCGTAGAAACGACTAGCAATGGAGGTATTGTATTTACAGGTTCAGGGCCTCATTCTGGAGGTGTCTTGACTACCACAACTGTCTTGAACAGTGCAGATAATACGCAAGGTTATAGAGTAAAAGAAACCTCAGATGGAGGGTTTATTGTAGTGGGGAATAATCATTCAGGCGTTTATGTTGCTAAAACAGACTCTTCGTTAGTGTTTCCTTATAATACTATAAGAGGAAATGTATATAATGATGTAAATACAGATTGTAACAAGGATACTTCTGACACTCCATTATCAAATTGGATTGTAAAGATTACAAATACTTCTCTAGTTGGTGGATCTACAATTTATGCAACAGCAGATACAGCAGGTAATTATACTGCACAAGTAGATACAGGAACCTATAGTGTAGAGATTCATAATACTAACCCATATTGGCAGACATGTCAAGCTGCCCAGATGATCAGTTTTCCTCAATATTATCAAGATACAATAATTGATTTTGGGATGCAACACTTGATTAATTGTCCATTGTTGCAGGTTGATCTTTCTACACCATTTTTACGTCGATGTTTTAGTTCTAATTATTATGTTTAGTTATACCAACTTAGGAGGTGTAGCAGCTCAAAATGCTTATGTAGAAGTAGAACTTGATTCTTTTTTGATTTATAATAGCAGTTCTCTTCCTTTAATAAGCCAAGTTGGGCAAATCTATCGTTTTGATATAGGTACAGTTGCTCAAGGAGCTAGTGGATCCTTTAGCATTAATGTTACAGTAGATTGTGATTCTGCTATATTAGGACAAACACATTGTTCAGAAGTACATATTTATCCAGATAGTATTTGTATCCCGAATTATTGGACTGGTCCAATATTAGATGTAACAGCAACTTGTTTGGGTGATAGCGTTCAGTTTGATATTATAAATACAGGTGCTCCTATGCCAACACCTACACAATATGTAATAGCTGAGGATAATATCATTATTATGTTTGCTCCTTTCCAATTGGGAGCTGGTGGACAAACGACTATTTATCAGGCAGCGCAACCTGGAGCTGCGTATAGAATGACCATTGATCAAGCAGCCAATTTCCCTGGTTTGTTGGGCAATGCAACTGTCAGTGTTGCCTTAGAAGGCTGTTCTCCACTTGCAAATGGACTATTCAATACTGGGTTTATTACTAATATAGCTAATGATAATGGTTCTCCATTTATAGCTGTAGATTGCAGCCCAAATATAGGTTCTTATGACCCTAATGATAAACAAGCTCAACCTGTAGGATATGGCCTTGATCATTTCATAGAGGAAGAAACGGCCTTGAACTATCATATTCGATTCCAAAATACAGGAACAGATACAGCATTTACTGTACGTGTAGTTGATGAATTATCTGCTCATTTAGATCCTGCTACAGTAGTAGTAGGGGCAAGTAGTCATCCTTATACTTGGAAGCTGTATGGAGAAAATGTGTTAGAATTTACTTTTAATAATATTATGCTGCCTGATAGCAATGTCAACGAACCTGCATCACATGGTTTTATTAAGTTCGGTATTCAACAGAAAAGTGGAAATCCATCAGGGACTTATATAGAGAATGATGCGGCAATTTACTTTGATTATAATGCTCCTGTTATCACCAATACTACTTATCATACAGTGGGCAATAATTTTATTATTACAGATGTGAATAGGATAAACACAGAGCTAAAGCAGATTAAAACAACTGTATTTCCTAATCCTATGAGCGAACGAGCTACTGTGAAATTAGAGGGGCTTGAGGATGGCCAAGAAGCTATGCTTCGAATCTATGATGCTTTAGGGCAACAAATAGAAGTACAAGTTAGTAATAGTGGAGTTTTTGAATTAGAAAATAATGGTTGGTCTTCAGGGATGTATATATATCAAATTCAGGTAGATCAAAAATCTATTGGTACAGGAAAGATTATTGTAAAATAATAGAGTTGAATTAGACCTTTTGTATAGAGGACTGTCTGAAAAGGGTAGTCCTCTTTTTATTTAAATTTAAGATCATAGTTTTTCTACTTGTTCCAATAGCCAAGCTTTTTCGCCCAAAGGAGAGCTGTCTATGATTTGTTTTTGTAGTTGTGCTATCTCTTTTTTATCAAAAGGATTGACTAAAAGAAGTTTTTGAGTGAAACGAATAGTGTTTAGGTAGTTATCTTTATGGTAACTCATTACTTTTTTTCGATGCAAAAAGACTTTGAAACTATCCAAAAAAGAATCTAAGGCATCATATGCTCCCTGTTCATAGTAGATTTTGAGCTGCATTACTTTAGCCGAAATATTCAAAAATAAATCTTTATAATCTACTTCTTGTAATAGTTCAAGAGCTTCTGCATAGTTTTTTTTGTGAAAGTGCAATTTAGATAAACCATAGTTCAAATAAACAACTTGGTGCTTAGTAGGGAGCTTTATTTTGTATTTTTCTATGAATTGAGCTGTCCAGTCAACTTGATTGAGCTTTAGAGCAATACCTACAATGTTTTTGAAGGAAAAGGTGCTTAAAAGGCCATTTTGAATTAAAATATTTTGTTGAAGGGCTTGTTGGTAGAGTTCAAAAACTTGCTCTAGATAATTTTCTTGCCCAGTATTGTAGGCTTTGATCCCATAGTTGATTGCTAGTAAATATAAATCGTGCATTTCTTGATGAGGAAAATCAAGAGTGTGTTTAATGTCCTCTAAATGGTTTAAATCCTCCGTCTTCAGACGGAAAAGACTTAAGTCCTTGCAAATGGTTATCTTAGCAAGATGAAAAATTACACAAAAGCAAGTCATACGATTTATCATCATAGATAGCATATAGTGT
>JAAEPD010000145.1 GCA_024222455.1 Aureispira sp. | reverse complement strand
CTCTTTTTGCTGACATTTATTCTTGCTTTTTTTTGTCAACCTATTTCAGGACGGCACACGTCTAAATGATTAAACATTAAAGGTTATCTTCTTATATGGGAGATAACCTTTTTTTGTGAAAGTGCTTTAGAAACAGTTAACTCTGGCCAAAATGAGTAATCAAAGCTTATTTTGAAACTCATTCTTAAACAACTTCATTGAAAAATGTTTAACTTTAGGATTCAATTTTTTTCCAAAAATATCATAATAATAATATGAAAAAAATAACGGTTTTAGTCTTATCATTAATTGTTGCTTTTAGTTTTTCGAGTTGTGTTTCTTCTAGCGGAACCTTAATGGAAACGCCCGTTTTTGATAAGCACTATATGTCTAAATCTTTGATCAAAAACTTAGGTCATGAGGGAATGGGGAGTGCAAGTGTTAAGCTTCTGAAAGAGATTCCGGACTCTCTAGCTGCTGAGTCAGTTAGTGATTTTTTGAAGGCTAAAAAATTTGCAGTAAAAGCCCATGTTTATCATGATGGTTATATGATGCGACCACTCAGTCAGTATCAGGTAGTTAGTTGGGCTACTAAATATAAAGAACATGAACTAAACAAACGTAAATATTATCTAGCACACGTAATAGAACAAGATCATGTAGTTATGTTTTTTTATGGAAACAAGCATAATGAGTTTCACGTAATTACTGATCCTCACATCTTAGTTATTCGCGATAAGCGAAATGAAGCAGTGAAATATGTATTTAATTTTGCGGAATATAGCAAGGCCCCTAACTATATGCACAAAGACAAGGATTTTGTATTTCAACAGACTACTTGGGCTAAGTTAGAGGGAGATATTCTGTATGTATCTAATGCGCATTGGACTTATAGTCGTTCCTCTCATGGACATAATGGATACATAACAGCCATCAACGTAAAAAATAAGCAGGTGCTTTGGCGTAGTCAGCCATTGGTAAGCAATGCTGTTAATTTTGAGGTGACAGGAACTAAGATTATATGCAGTTATGGTTTTACAAGAGAAGAGGCTTGGGTTTATGCTTTAGACAAAGAGTCTGGAAAAGTGATTGGTAAGCAGAAAATATCTAATGTTCGTAATGGTAAAAAACACCCAGAGTTTGTGGTGGTCAAAGGTGGTAAGGCTTATGTTAAAACTTTTGATTTGACAGAGTATGTGTTGAGTTACTAGTTAGCAAAATGTACTATTAGAATAAAACAGGGACAAAAACTACCAGTTTTTGTCCCTGTTTTTATTCTAATTTTAACTAAAGTTAGTGCTCTATATTGACATAAGGAGATTCAACCCAATTGGCTCTAGTATTTCTAGATTCTACTATATTTCGTACAGAAATAAGTTTGTAGTAAAATATAATATATAAGGACTATAGTCCCCATTCTAAGATACGATATAGGTACTGTCCGTAGCCACTTTTTTTGAAGCGCTCGGCCTGCACTTTTAGTTGGTCTTCATTAATAAAACCCATACGATAGGCAATTTCTTCTATACAGCCTATTTTGAGCCCCTGGCGTTCTTCTATCACTTGTATGAATTGTCCTGCTTGCATCAACGAGGTATGTGTACCTGTATCTAACCAAGCAACACCTCTACCCAAAGGCATTACCTTTAGTTTTCCTTGCTCCAAATAGTGTTTGTTTACATCCGTAATTTCATATTCGCCACGAGCACTTGGTTCTAGATTTTTAGCAATCTCAATCACACTATTGTCATAAAAATAAAGACCAGGGATAGCATGGTTCGATTTAGGTTTTAGTGGTTTTTCTTCGATAGAAATAGCTATGTTATTACTATCAAACTCTACTACTCCATAGCGCTCTGGGTCAGATACTTGGTAGGCAAATACAATTCCTCCTTCAGGGTCGTTGCTCGCTTGCAGCAATTCACAAAGCCCATTGCCGTAAAATATGTTATCGCCCAAAATTAAGGAAACACTATCATCACCAATAAATTCTTCGCCTAATACAAATGCTTGAGCCAAACCATTAGGCTCTGCTTGCTCTTTATAAACGAACTTGCACCCAACTTGAGATCCATCACCTAACAATTTCTTGAAGTTAGGTAAATCATAAGGAGTAGAAATAATAAGAATTTCTTGAATGCCAGCCTCCATTAGAGTTGCTAGAGGGTAATAAATCATAGGTTTATCATAAACAGGCATCATTTGTTTACTTACGGCGAGTGTTAGGGGATATAGGCGTGTACCTAATCCGCCAGCTAATATAATTCCTTTCATATTCTATTTTTTTGGAAAAAATGGTCAGCAATATCCAACCTAATCTTTGACCGAAGCCAAATCGTTACCTGCTTTGAGTAAAGTAGGGGTTGGGCTGGTATTTATACGATAATAAGAATTTGCCAACAAATTAAATGATTTTTTTTAGAGTATTTCATTATTTTGCTAGAAGTTATGGATTATACATAAGAGTATTGTTGTAAAAAAGGACTAAATATCTGATTAAAATAATACTGTTTAGTTATCAATCCTTTGATAATCAAAAAAATAATTGAGATATTTGCACTTTTTGGAGTGGATAGATTAGTTAGATACAACTATTTTAACGAAAAACTGCATCCGTTCTTATATAGAAATAAGCAGAATAGCAGTTATTATGTAGAAGACTATACTAAATCAGTAGTTTAAGGGAGACTTAGGCTATCGTTTTGTAGTCAGTTATGGGATGAAGAATCTACGAATTAATGAATAAATTATGATTAAGAGCTATTGGATTTTATTGCTGATGTTGGTATCTGTGGGGTCAATGTTAGCTCAAGGAAGCATGTCTTGGAAAAAACGGGCAAAAGAAGCTGAAGCGCTTGAAGCCAAAGGCAACTTTCATGGAGCTGCTGTCTTTTATGAACAAGTTTATGCCGAAAAATCGGATAAACCTGAGTACATATATAAGGCAGGGAATTGTTATTTTTTGATGAGGGACTATAGCAATGCTGTGAAGTGTTTGGGGGCTGTGAAAAATCAAAATGAAGAATACGATAAGCCTGGGTTTAAATTTGGGGTAGCGCTTAAACAAAACAAGCAACCTGCTAAAGCAAAAGTAGCTTTAAAAGCTTTTATTAACAGTTATAATGGTGAAGATAAAGCTGCCTTGAAAAGAATAGTAGACGCTGAAATACAAGGCTGTGATTTTGCCTTGAAAGAAAAGGAGCTAACAAATACCGCTATTACCCTAAAGTTTTTGGACAAATATATCAATAGTGAACGTACAGAGTTTTCTCCAGTAGCATTAGCCAATGATATGTTGTATTTTTCGTCTACCGTCAATGGGGCAGCTGAAATCTATAGTGTACAACGACAAAGTGGGGATAAGTGGTCGAAACGAGAGCAAGTGAAAATTAAGAATTTAGAAAAAGCACATGCTGGTAATCCTACATTGACACCAGATGGAGAGCGAATGTATTTCACACAGTGTGGGTTGAGTGAGGATATGAAACCCCTATGTCAAATTTATGTAATGACAAAAGAGGGTAATGGATGGTCCGAAGCTATTAAGTTACCTGCTTATATCAATGTAGAAGGAGCCAATACCACACACCCTTTTGTAACAGTAGTAGATGATAAAGAAATTTTATACTTTTCTTCTAATCGGGAAGATGGTAAAGGTGGAGCAGATTTGTGGTATACAACTAGAGCAATAGGTAGTAGAGGAGAGCTTAATTTTACTTTGCCTAAAAATTTGGGACAGAATATTAATACTGCAGGTGATGAAATTACCCCTTTTTATCATAAGGATTTAGGAGAGTTATTCTTTAGTTCTAATGGTCGAGCTAATGTAGGAGGTTTTGATATTTTCAAATCTAAAGGAGGACGTTCTATTTGGGAACTTGCCGAAAATTTGGGATTCCCAATCAACTCAGCAGCTGATGATATGTATTATTCGATTAGTGAGGAGCATGGTGGAGGCTATTTAGTCTCTAACAGACTGTTTTATCCTGAAAATACTGCCACTACAGATGATGATATTTTTTATTTTGGAGAGAACAGAGTTATTGTAACGATAAAAGGTATGATAACGGCATCTGATGCACCTGATGTACCATTAGCTGGAGCAAGCGTAAAGCTGTTTGAGTTGATTGATGACGGAGAAGAATTGGTAGAGGATAAAACAGTGGAGGATGGAAATTATAAGTTTGTATTAGAACCTCAGAAACAGTATTTAGTAGAGATTGCTAAACCTGATGCTAATTATCTTATTGCGAGTTATGAAATTAACACCAACAAGTTTTCCAAGTCAGAAGTAGTTAAGAAAAATATAGAACTGAAAAAAGGAGAGGAAGAAATTGTTGCAGCAGCTAATACTCCAAATGAAGAGGAAGAAACTGTTGCTACTAATGGGCCAGATGAAGAAGAGACAACCTATGAGGAAGAGGAGACAACTTATGAAGAGGAAACTACAGAAGAAGAAACTGTTGCAACAGCTGATGTAGATGTAGACGATATTATTAGTGAGACGGACTGGATGGATGAAGAGCTAGAGGAAGATGCTAAGCCAACTACTATAGACCCCACCAAAGGTACCTATGAGGTGGGAGAGGCTGCACCTCAAGGGGTTGCTTATCGTATTCAGGTTTCAGCAGTTCGTAAGTTTAGAGAATCAAAATATGAAAAACTAGAAGAGACTGGAAATCTTGATTTTGAACAAATTGAAGATGGTTTGACAAGGGTAGTAGTTATCCCAACTGAAAAGAATGAAGATGGTTCTTTAGGTTTTAAGTCTAAAGGAGAAGCTCTCAATGTATTGGAATATATTGTCAACAATACTAGATTCAAAAGAGCTTTTGTGATTGCTTATGAGAATGATGAACGTGTAGGAGAAGGATTTAGAGGTTTGGATGAAGAAATATAGAATATTGGGTTGAAATAGTTAAAAATAAAAAGATTAGGAATGTCTATAGAATAACAATCCTTTAACAACCGTTTTAGAAAAATGGCACTTTTTTAGTTTTCGCTAAAGTAATTTTGGCGTTATTCGCCAAATAAGCCTTACTTTTGTAGGAATACAATTAAAACACCTACTGAATTATAGTCAAAATATTAATATCTAATGAAAAAACAGTATTGGATCCTATTACTAGCATTAGGAGTAGTCGTTTCTGCTTCAGCTCAGAAGAAAATGCCTTGGAAAAAGCGCGCTAAAGAAGCCGCTGAATATGAAAAAAGTGGTGACTTTAACTCTGCTGCCGTTTTCTATGAAGGTATTTATGCCGAAAAACCAGATAAGGAAGAGTATATCTACAAAGCGGGTAATTGTTATTACCTAATTCGAGATTATGCTAATGCTGTAAAATGCTTAGAAAAGGTAAAAGAGAAAAACGAGGAATACGATAAGCCTGGTTATAAATATGCTATCTGCCTGAAGCAAAGTGGGCAGCCAGAGAAAGCAAAAATTGCTTTCGATGAATTTATCAGAGCTTACAAAGCGGAAGATAAAGATGTTATCAAGGAATTGGTAGAAACCGAAATCAAGGGTTGTAACTTTGCTTTGAAAGCGAAGGAGTTTACAAGCTCTACCATTTCTTTGCAGCACCTAGATGCAAATATCAATACGGATAAAACAGAGTTTGCTCCGATCCCATTCAACAATGATGTACTTTATTTTTCATCTACAGTAAGTGGAGTAGCAAAAATTTATCGTACTCAGCAGAAAGGGGATAAATGGGCTCATCGCCAAACACCAAGTATTTTTACTGGAAAAATGGAGCGCCCTCACTTTGGTAATGGAGCATTTACACCTAACGGTAAGCGCTTTTATTTCACACAATGTGATTTAGATGATGGGAAACCTCAATGTGATATCTACTTGATGGAGGAAAAAGATGGAGAATGGTCGAAGCCAGTTCGCTTGCCTGATTATGTTAATGCAGAAGGTGCAAATACAACACACCCATTTGTAACCGTAATAGAAGATAAAGAAGTCCTTTATTTCGCTTCTGATCGTGAAGGCGGAAAAGGAGGATTAGACTTATGGTATTGTACTCGTACTACAGATAGTAGAGGCAACAACTTTACATTGCCTAAAAACTTAGGACGTAATATTAATACTCCAGGTGATGAAATTACACCATACTATCACAATTCAAGCGAAGAACTATACTTTAGTTCTAATGGTCGTGTAAGTGCTGGTGGTCTAGATATTTTCAAATCTAAAGGTTCTAAGATGAAATGGGAGGTTGCTCAAAACCTTGGGTTCCCAACCAACTCTTCTGCTGATGATTTATACTATATTATTAGCGAATCTCATGGTGGAGGTTATTTAGTATCTAATCGTGTATTTGACCCACATAAGGTAGCAACAACCAATGATGATGTCTTCTATTTTGGAGAAAGTCGTGTAATTGTAACTATCGAAGGTATGGTTACTGGTGCTGATATTCCAGGGACAGTGTTGGAAGATGTAAACGTGAAACTTTTCGAATTGATTGATGATTCTGAAGAACTGGCAGAAGATCGCATGTTATCTGTTGCTGAGTATAAGTTTACGTTAAAACCTAAAACAAAATATTTAGTAGAGATTTCTAAACCTAATTCTGATTATTTGATTGCAAGTTATGAGGTAAATACCAATAATTTCACAAAAACAGAAACGGTTACTAAAGATATTGAGTTGAAACTACCAGAGGTTGCTGTAAACACAGATCCAGACCCTGTAGATCCTGATCCTACCGATCCTATAGAACCAGAAACGGATTGGGATGCTATTCGTAATGCAATAGTTCCTCCTTCACATGATAATAGAGATAATGCATATACATTGCCTGCTGAACCTATCGACCCTGAAACAGGTGAAGAATATACAGGAGACTACTTGACTATGTACAACGATATACAAAATGATGTGGCTAAGCTTTCTGTATCAAATGAAGTATATTATGATACTGATGGCAAAACACTATTACCTTATATGGGCGATGTTGTTAATAATGACCCAGATCCAGACCCAGATCCGGAGCCAGATCCTATTCTAGTAGATCCTGTAGGAGATACCTATGAAGAAGTAGAGGATGCCCCTGAAGGTGTTATCTATAAGGTGCAAGTATCTGCTGTTCGTAAGTTTAGAGAGTATAAATATGAAGATCTAACAACAACAGGTACAGAAAAACTTGATTTTGAACAAATTGATGGAGGCCTTACTCGTGTATTAATTATCCCAGAAGATGATAAAGGCAATAATGGCTATAAGTCTAAAGGGCGTGCCTTGAATGTATTGGAATATGTAATCAATAACACTCGTTTTGAACGTGCATTTGTTATTGCTTATAGAGATGGAGAGCGTGTAGGCGAAGGTTTTAGAGGAATGGATGAAGATGATGGTCTAGATGATGATACTGAAGAGGATGAAACTGATACTGGTGTAGAAGATGATTACGATGGTTTCTAAAATAGAAATCGAGCAGTATAAATAAAAAATAAGCAGTTCCATTCGGAACTGCTTATTTTTTTGAGCATACTCTGTAATACCTACCGTCTGCTAAATGTTAAACATTTAGTTTATTGTTTAATATTCATCTTCTGGAAAGAAGAAATCGCTTTTTGTCGGGAATTCTGGCCAAACGTCTTCTATTCCTTCATAAGGTTCACCTTCGTCTTCTAAAGCTTGTAAGTTTTCTACAACTTCGATAGGTGCACCTGAACGGATAGCATAGTCAATCAACTCGTCTCGGGTTGAAGGCCATGGTGCATCTTGTAAATAAGAGGCCAGTTCTAATGTCCAATACATAATTCAATAATGGTTTAAAATCTTATGAGTTAAATGATTATTGCATCTATAGAATCTAAATTGTTGAAGGACTCAAATCATAAGATTATAGAAAAATAAGAGTCCAACAAACTAGATATTAGATAACGCTATTTTGTGCAAAAGTAAATTTAAAATCTTTATTCCCAAACGTTCAATAAAAAAAATATGTTTCTTTTTTTATAAGAAAATTTGATTTGAATTGATTTTATTTTTGATGGGATGAATGCTTTTGTTGATTATCAGTGATTTAGCTGTTTGTGAAAGGCTGTTGTTTTACCAATTCCCAAGCCACAATTCCCAAACATACAGATACATTTAAGGAGTGTTTTGTTCCCCATTGAGGAATTTCGATTGACTCTTTTATCAAATCCATTGCTGCTTGACTCACTCCTTGCACCTCATTTCCAAAAACTACAGCTACCGATTGTCCATTTTCTACCTTAA
The DNA here is from genome assembly GCA_024222455.1 of Aureispira sp. Classification (GTDB taxonomy): domain Bacteria; phylum Bacteroidota; class Bacteroidia; order Chitinophagales; family Saprospiraceae; genus JAAEPD01. The sequence continues at coordinate 2,535 of JAAEPD010000145.1, read as the reverse complement.
ATTCTTGTAAAGGGGTACTGTTTTGAGCCTGTTCTACTGCCGCTACCCGAAAACCTCGCTCTTGATAGTGTTGTATAGCTTGTTCTGTACTCTTGAAATAAGCCCAATCTACAGACTGTGTAGCTCCAATAGCTGTTTTTAGGATTTCTCTATGAGGTGGCTGGGCTGTAATACCACACAAGGCAATTCCCTCTAACCTAAAAGCATCAGCCGTCCGAAATGCAGAACCTACATTAAGGGCAGAACGAATATTATCGAGAATGAGTACAACAGGTATTTTAGTTGCTTGCTTGAATGCATCAACCGTTAGGCGATTCATTTCTTGTATTGTTAGTTTGCGCATAATTTTTTAACTATAATAGGAACTAATTAGCTGCGAAAATACTATATTTTAGGTAATTACATAATTTAACATTGAATATCCTACCATGAAAATTATAGTAAAAAGCAGACATACACATGCTAAACATTTCGAAAAAGAGAAATACAAAAATGCGATAATAGTAGATCTAACCTCTAGAGCTCCTGAACCTTGGGTGAAATTTAGTCCATTTTATCCAAATGAAGATGTTCCAATTCCATTTTCAGAGGGCAAAAAAGGTGCTTCGGTAGAAGGTGTTTGGCAAGGGCTCAAAGTATTTGAATCTACAGGTATAGATACTGCTGTGATGGAGAATAGAACCATGAAACGTCTGAAAAGAACTGTACGCAAATATGGAAGGGTGCGAGGACATCAAAAAGGTTTGGATAGTGAGGAGCTTTTGGGCTATATAGAAGCACGTAAGGAAATCTATTTGCCAATGTATAAATGGGTATTAGATAATAAGCTACAAGAGGAAGTCAAGGCTCTCAAGAAATTGGCTAAGGAGTATGAACTCTTAGTTGTTTTAGATTATGAAACCAATGGAGATGTAGAAAACAGAGCTAAACCACTTTCGCATGCTTGGCTAGTTAAATATTATCTAGAAGATAGTTATCCGGAATATTAAGTGATTACTTTTAAGTAAATCTAGTATAGATAGTTTTTACCTAAATGCTATAAGACATATGAAGAATTTAACCATTTTAATTAGTTTTTTATTATTAACTAATCAAGTCATAGCCCAAAAGACGAAGATTAGAGGCATTGATTATAATAAAGAATCAGAACCTGCAAAGACCTCTAAAATCAAGATCCCTAAAGAGCTGAAACCTTGGTTGGAAGATATGGTGTTAATACCAGGAGGGACATTTGCAATGGGGTTAATTTCAGAGTCAGATATTCATGCAACAGATCGTGACTCGAATCTATTGATTACTCAAAGTATACGACAAGTAACTGTTTCCTCTTTTTACCTAAGCCAAAAAGAAGTAACCAACTATGACTGGAGACTTTTTTATGAAGCTAAACTGAAGGAACTTGGAGCGGAAAAAGCAGCTCAATATCTACCAGATACCCTTTTGTGGCAAACTGAATTTCCTTATTCTTTTAATGAGCCAATGACTAAGAATTATTACTGGCATCCTGCTTTTGATGATTTTCCTGTAGTTGGGGTATCTTGGTTGCAGGCACAGGCTTTTTGTCAATGGCAATCAGATTATATTAATACTATATTAGAAGAGCATGGGATAGAGCCCTTGTCTAATTTTAGGCTCCCTTCTGAGGCTGAATGGGAGTTTGCTGCTACTGGTGGTCTAATGATGAATACAGATGAACCTATTCAAAGGGTTTTTGATAAGGCAGGAAAATATAATGCTTTGAATATGGGAGCGGTCTATGATGCAAATGGGCTTAAAATAAAGGATTATATAGATGATGGCGGAATGTACACCACTCATGTAGGCTACTATTCTCCTAATGATTATGGACTGTATGATATGTCTGGAAATGTGAATGAATGGGTACAAGATGTAGCTAGAGTACCTGCAGGTATTAAGTTAGGGGAAGATACACCTAGGGATAGTATTTTTAATAGATTAGTAGCTAGAGATAAAAGAAAGGGCAGCAATGTGAAAATGGATAAAGAGGTTAAGGACTATTATGATAAATTAACTTCTACGATACTACGCGATTTAGCTGTAATTAAGCTTTCAACAACTCCAAAGCCTAAGGAGGATCAGTTGCGTGTAGTTAAGGGTGGTTCTTGGGCAGACCCTATGATATATCAACACCCTGCAAGTCGTCAGGTTTTGGCCGCAGGCAAAGCAAGTAGTCGGACCGGATTTCGGGTAGCGATGACTAGAATGGGTACTTCTGATCCTAGATTGGGTTTGGGCAATGGTTGGAGAGAACGTCAAGCGGCCTTATTGCCTAAAGGACATAATTATAATCGAAAAAAGAATACAAGCAAGGCCAAATGGTAGTAAAAAAAATAGAGATCAAGCTAAAACTTGATCTCTATTTTTTACTACTTATAGAAGAGATTTAAAAACTAAAAGTTAAAATAAAAAAGTGGTTCGTAATGTTTAGTTTAAAAGTGACGAAACTTTTGAGCACTAAACAAAATACGAACCATGAACAAGTTAGTAATAAATAAATATTTTGTCAACTATATT
>JAAEPD010000144.1 GCA_024222455.1 Aureispira sp. | reverse complement strand
TTTTGTGAGGCCCTTTTGAAGGAAAAAAATGTTACTGTTATAAAACAAGGAATGAGTTAAGTAAATCAAACTAATGGTTGACTTATAGCTTTCTAATAAAATTCTTTTTTAAAAGTGTCCCGCTAAATTGATACACCTCAAAACAACTTCATTTTGCTAAACGGAGCTTGATTGCGAAATGTGGGTTTGATAAGTAGATAATTAGTGTTTTATGATTTTCTGGTTATAGTTGCCTGATGCGTTTTGTAAAGTGATAAAATAGAGACCAGCTGGATAATCTGTTAAATCTAAAATAGTAGAAGATGTATCTATGAATTTTTGCAATAAAACTTCTCCTGAAATTGTGTAGAGTATTATTTGAGTAGGTTCATTTTTAGATAGTTGAATAGAGAGTGTCCTACCTGTTGGATTTGGACTTATTGCTACTCTGATTTTGTTATCAAAGTTTTTTGTTTTAGGGATTGAAGTTATTATGAAAGGGATACAATGAGAGGTGTCTATACAACCATTATTACTAATCGCTAAAGCATAACTTTGACTTCCTAAGGGATAGAACATGCTATTTGTTTCTCCTGTTATAGGAGCGTAGTTATTAGAGTAATCTAACCATTGATAATTAGCAGTGGCAGTGGTATCAAAAGCAGCTATGGCATCAGTAATATGAAAAGGGCCTATACTATCTGTAACATAAAAAGTTCTGATATCGACATCACATTGACTATATTTTTGTATAAAGCAATCTTGGCTGCCATTGGAGGTGGCTAATTTAGTACCTGTGTTCGGGTCAAAGTCAACAGTATTGTGAAAGTAACCAGTGCAATACAAAAAGTCATTATCTTGAATAACTGTTCTGATACGATCATTCCCTGTTCCTCCCCAAGATTTAGCCCAAAGTAATTCACCATTGGGATCCACTTTTGTTAAAAATATATCTTGAGCACCTTCTGAATCTAGCGACCAACTACCCACATTGTAATCGAAACTAGCTGTACTAGAAATAAATCCCCCTACATATGAATTTCCTAAGGAATCAGTACAGATTGAAAGTCCTTGATCTTGGCCTTGTCCTCCCCAGGATTTGGCCCACAATAATTGACCATTACCATTTAATTTTTGCAGGAAAACATCAGGTAGCCCATTAGAACTAAGATTGTAGATGTTGCTGCTAGGATCAAAATCAACCGTATATTGAAAGTAACCTGTAAATAAAACATTATTATTTATATCTGTTGATACAGCATATCCCACATCATTTCCAGATCCACCTACAGGAACTACCCATTGAAAATTTCCCATACTATCAAGCTTTTGAATAAAAGCTTCTGCTAGCCCATTAGAACTGAGTTGTTGTGTTCCTAAACTAGGATCAAAGTCTACATTACCATTGAAATACCCAGCTATGAGTATGTTATTGTGTTGATCTAAGTCTACCATATATGTTTTGTCAACTGAAGCACCACCAATAGCTTGTGCCCAGAGAAACTGACCATTGTTATCAAGTTTTTGGATAAAATAATCAAAACCACCATTAGAGCTAAGGTTATAGGTAGTATTACTTGGGTCAAAATCAACAGTGTTTTGGAAATATCCTGTTAGATATATATTTTCTTGTTGATCTAAAGTTAGAGATGTTCCAGTATCAAAACCACTACCTCCAAGCCTTTTAGACCAAACTAGATTGCCATTAAGGTCCATTTTTAGAATGAAAATATCTCGATCTCCTGCACTAGAAAGGTTATTACTACCAATATTAGGATCAAAGTCTACATTACCTGTGAAAGAACCTGTTATATAGATATATCCAGAAGGACTAATAGCAATTCCATCTGCATAATCACCTGTTGTACCTCCAATCGTTTTGGTCCAAAGGTAATTTCCTTGCACATCGTACTTTTGAATATAGATATCCCATAAACCATTAGAACTATGATTATCTATGCTAGAGCTAGGATCAAAATCAACCGTATTATGGAAATGGCCTATTGAATATAAATTTCCAAACGTGTCTAAGGCCATTGAAGTACCATATTCTAGAGAAGCTCCTCCTAGCGGATAAGTAAATTCTTCTCGAATATTTTGTCCCCAAGAAAGTGTAATGCAAATTAGGGTTAATAACAAGGTTGTAAGAAATTTCATGTTATGAGTTTTGAGTAAGGGCTCAATTATTTGCAATAAAGTTTTGTACTATACAATAGTAGCTCATTTTTAGATATTATTTGCACCCAATTAACGAATTGAGCATATAGGTTGACGAACGTGTAGTTTTTGGCAACGAGCGGACTTTTTTATTGGAAGCTATACCTAAATAGTAACTATTCTGTTTCTTGGAGTTGATCTGCCAAACGAGCCTCTTCTCGTATCCTTCTCAATAGAATATTGTGATAACTTCGAGCCTCATTATTGCCCATAGTATAGGATTTGCTAGCCCAATCTGCAGCACTGTCAAGGTCGCCAAAAATCTCACAAGCCAAAGCCATATTGTAAGTAGCACGTTTTGCTATTCTAAGTTTTGGGTGATCAACTAGTTGTTTCCATATATCAGCAGAAGTTTCCCATTCTCTGAGGTCAGCATGCCTTTTAGCAATTCTAAATTCGGGGCAACCTCCACTATAAAACTTGCGTTGAACCCAAAGCGATGCAGGCGAAATGCGTCGAGCATAAGCATCTCCAATTATACGCCCTGCTCGCTGTATAATAGCATCTTGAGAAGGCAGATTCATGATAGCTTGTTGTTTGCTAGTGCCTTTTGCTCTAAAAGCGATAGTCTCATTCATTCTAAACTGGTCAATAATATTACCATTATAAGCATCATAAAATCGCCAACCAACAGTTACTTGTAGGTTAGCTAAGACTTTATGTGTCACTACTGTATATTCTCGACCATCTTTATCTTTTTTCTTTTTAGAACTAGTGCTGAAACTAAGTTTACTATCTGAATCAAATGCCTCGATAGTTACTAAACCATCCACGCTATCTTGGCTAGCACAAATCCGTTGAATAACTTCTATTGGTAGGGGCTCAGGGAACGTAGCTAAACCAGTACCTTTAAGCTCTATAGAAGGGCGATGAGCCCCAAATCTAGGTGAGTTGTAAAGTACTCTTGACAGGCCATCTATGCACGCATCTGCCCCCCTTCGGTCAGAACCAATACCTTCACCAGTAAGAAATCCTTCTAGTATATTAATAAAAGTATTGCCTTTTTTGTTAGGATCAGGACGATGCCTATTGACTAAAATGAGTGTTTGTATGTTTTGAGATATAGTAATATCTGCAGGTTTCATAACTCTTAGTCGAGCACCTGTAGTGCAAGATGTTATATAAAATAGAGAGAGAAGTACAGCTAATCTAGACATGGGGGCTATATATTTTTATAATTAACTTTTGGATGTGTTACTTGGACTCAGCAACAATAATAGAATACCTATAGCCATTAAAATACTAAATATGAGTAATAATTTAGGTAGCATAGATAAACCAAATCCAATAACTACTAGAATTAATTCGCTGAGCGCAAAACCTATCAGCAACAAGGCGCTTCCAATTTTACTTAGCCTGCCAATTTTTATCCAATTTAGATCTAATAGTAATCCTATAAAAAAGAAAGAAATAACCCCAATCAGACTTAAATGAATGTAGGCCATAATCAGATAGCGGCTACCAAAGGCATAGAGTTCTAATGCTGGGAAAATGGATAGAAATTGTAAACCTATTTTGACTATAAAAGAAGCAAAAGAGGTATATAGAAAGAGTTTTATCCATAAGCTTTTTTTTGCAAGCCATTGATTATGGACAGCTTGCATAAGTTGCACAAAAAAGACTAAGGCACCTAATTGTAATATTGCTGCAATTACAGCTGGAATAATGACGTAATTTGAATAGCTCATTCCTAATAAAGATAGTGCATAAGCAGGTATAACAGCTGTGGTAAATAGCAAAAAGAAGTACTTGGCTTTCTGGTTGTCATAATCAATCTGGGCTTGTTCTAAGCATTTGAATAGTAGTCCTATTGCAACAAATAAGAACCAACCATTGTACTGAAAATGTAGAAAGAAGTAAATAGCAGAATGATAAGGTTCTGTATTTGCAAAACCTTTGGCAGATAGAATTCCGATAGCCCAAGGGGCTAGGGTAGAGAATAGGCCTAGCCAAAGACCCGCTCTCACAAAACGAATAGAAATATTATTGGTGTTTTTTAGGTGTTTAGTGTCTCTAAAAAAACTAAAAATAAACCAGTAGTTTAATAATTGGAATATTGTAGAAAAAAGGATGGAATAGAATGCATAACCTTGTAGCATGAAAGCTATTAGGATTCCCAAAATGATGGGAATTGTTAATTTGAATTGCAGGGGGTATTTTCTAGATTTAATTTGCTCTTTGCTTAGGAATAAATTGGTTAAAAACAGGAGCATTAGTGTATATATCCAGCCTTGGAAGGCAACATGGGAATGCGCATGAACTATATGTCTGTATTGAACTGGAATATTGGCAAATGGAAATGCTCGGATGAGACTGCCCAATATAGCTATAGTCAAAAAGAAAAATAAGCTTATTCTGCTCCAAGTACTGTTCATTTGGTTGTATTAATTTATAGTCTAGATAACTGCAATAATAAATGGCAAAAACAATCAATTGTTTTTGCCATTTATTTGATCAAAAGTTTAGATCTTATTGCTGTGTTATTCTTCTTCTCCACCACCACTTACGATAGCGTCATCTTCACTGTCTTCTCTGTAAGATTCTAATGGAACTTCAACGACAGAAGCGTCTTCCATTGGAGTCGTATCCTGATATGAATCTACAGCAGTAACTCCTAAAAATAGTCTTATTCGCCATTGATTTTTTCTGAAGAAGGCTAATATTTCTTCATCTGTCCGTTTGGGAATGATGATTTTGTTAGACATAAAATTATTTGAGTTTAATTGATTTAATAACTATTATCGTTTGAATTTACAGATTTATTTGGACTTATGAAAATTCAAACTTCATAGATTTTTAATTATCTGTATTTAGTGCAGCTTTATATGTTGCCAAACAGCGTGTTCTAGCCTCTTTATGGTCAACAATAGGCATTGGATATTTGCTAGTTCCAAACTCAGGAACCCATTTTTTTATGTATAAATAGTCTTTATCAAACTTTTTTTGTTGTGCTGTTGGGTTGAATATCCTGAAATAAGGAGCTGCATCAGTGCCACAACCTGCTGCCCATTGCCAGCCTCCATTATTGCTAGCCAAATCAAAATCGAGCAACTTTTGGGCAAAATAAGCTTCTCCCCAACGCCAATCTATCAGCAGGTGTTTTGTCAAAAAACTAGCTGTAATCATTCGTACACGATTGTGCATATGTCCTGTAGTGTTGAGTTCTCGCATGCCTGCATCTACTATAGGATAGCCTGTTTTTCCTTTGCACCACAGTTTAAATTCTTGTTCATTGTTGCGCCAAGGAATATTATCATACTTTTTGCGGAATGGGTAGAGTTCTACATGTGGGAAATTGGATAGGATCATAGAATAAAAATCTCTCCAAATTAGCTCGTTTAGGTAAGTAGCATTTAGTTTTTGTGCTTTTAAGGCCTTTTGTCGAATACTAATGGTGCCAAATCTAAAATGAATGCCTAAGCGAGAAGTACCATCTACAGAGGGATAGTCACGGTGTTGGTCGTAGGATTTTATTCGCTTTTTGGGGACTTCTTGAGAGGGGATAGTTATAGTTGTTTCCTCAAACCCTAAATCTTTTAGACTAGGGATTTTGGGGGCTTTGTATTTATAAAAATTTTGAAAGTATTTTTCTGATGGGTAAGGCTTTAGATAAAAGGATATTCCATTTTCTATGCGACTGGCTAACTTGCTTAACCACTTTTTGGAGTAAGGGGTGAAAACAGTATAGGGTTTCCCATCCTTTTTAGTGATTTCTAGGTGCTCAAAAATCACATGATCTTTATATGTTTTTAATGAAATATTTTCCTCAGACAAGATTTTCTTGACTTTTGAATCTCGCTTTTGAGCATAAGATTCATAATCTTTATTAGTAAAAACGACTTTTATATTGAATTCTTGGATTAATTGAGCCCAAATCTCTTCCGGTTTGCCATAATGGACCAGTAGATTGCTGTTCAGTGCTTTCAAAGAATCTTGTAAGCTTTGTATGGTCTGATGTATAAAATTAACTCTAGGATCTGCTTTGTCTTCTAAGTCTTCTAAAATATTTTGATCGAAAATAAACAAAGGAAGGACAGGGTAGCCACTTCTTAGAGCATGATACAAGCCTGCATTATCTTGCAAACGTAGATCTCGTCGGAACCAAAAAACACAAACTTCTTGCATAACTAAATTATTCATTAATTTTTTTTGTTTGGGCTATATAACAAGAATAAGCTGAAAAGGTTTGATAGTTCTTTAATGTCCTCTAAATGGTTTAAATCCTCCGTCTTCAGACGGAAAAGACTTAAGTCCTTGCAAATGGTTATCTTAGCAAGATGAAAAATTACACAAAAGCAAGTCATACGATTTATCATCATAGATAGCATATAGTG
>JAAEPD010000143.1 GCA_024222455.1 Aureispira sp. | reverse complement strand
CAACACTAATGATTTACTATAAATAAATAAGCGAGCTAAGAATTTTTTGAAAGGCACTAAGTTGGGCATATTGGCACCAAAATCAAATCCAACAACACTTCCCCAAAGGTCAATACATTCATCAGAATTATAAGAAGGTTTATCCTCTTTCAGTAGATGTGTAGATTGTTTTAGCTTATTAATAAATTGATCATAAACTACCTTGTATTGACTATCTAATTCAATGTCCCCTAAGGTATTGGAATAGGCAATTTTAAGGGGTTGTTGGTTATCCCAAGATGATCTATAAAAATCAACAGGGGCAATTTCGGCATAGCTTGATTTTTTATCCCATAGCACCTCCATAGCTAGCAATAGATCATCTGTATTTCGAGCCAATGGCCCACAAGATGTAATATACCGAATACTCCGAACTTGACCTGGAGCTTCTAAATGACCACGACCTGTCAAGGCACCTTCTGTAGGTCTTAGTCCACAAACACCACAAAAATGTGCAGGTACCCGAATAGAACCACCCGCATCACTACCCATTTCTAAGGCTGTGAACCCAGAAGCTAAAGCAGCACTAGAACCTCCTGAACTGCCACCTACCACTCTGTTCAAATCATAAGGATTGTTGGTTTGTCCAAACCACTTATTGGTGCTTTGCCAATCTATTGCAAATAAGGGTAAATTCGTTTTTCCCATGATGACAGCTCCTGCCTTTCGTAGTCTTTGGACTAGAGCAGCATCTTTCGGTACTCTATTGTTTTTGAGATAAGGAACACCATTAGAGGTGATTAACCCTTTGACCTGATAAGAGTCTTTTATTGTCATTGGTAAGCCATACAAAGGGCCTAGATCTTGCCCTTGCTGGAGCATAAGATCTTTTTGTTTAGCTTCTTGTAGTATAGCCTCTTTGCTATACATATCTGTCACTGCATTGATTGTTGGGTTATACTGTTCTATCTGTTCTAAATGGGCTTGTACAACCTGTTCTACACTATAGGTTTTGTTTTTAATGTTTTTAATGAGTTGATTGGCTGGCTCAAAAAGGATATTTTTCATAATATGTGGTTTTTGTTAGATTTGTTGTGAGGAGGGATTTAGTGTGTCAAAATAGAGTTTTTGAAAGCAGTTAAGGCTCATTTTTAAGTGAATAGCCTAGCTATTTGCGAAAAAATAGACGAAAAATGGTTTTAAAAGATCATTTTTAGATATTTAAAGGTTTCCTCACAACAAGTCTATTATCTTGTAGGACAAATATCAACAAAGTTTGCTAAGTCCAATTATCCACTCACGCCAAAAGTTTTGCTTTAGATGCCAGAATTAGATCTTTTAAGTTTTTTTGGAGCTACACTCATTAACTATTGTCAGCAAGAAGGTTTAGACTTTAATGTCCTCTAAATGGTTTAAATCCTCCGTCTTCAGACGGAAAAGACTTAAGTCCTTGCAAATGGTTATCTTAGCAAGATGAAAAATTACACAAAAGCAAGTCATACGATTTATCATCATAGATAGCATATAGTGT
>JAAEPD010000142.1 GCA_024222455.1 Aureispira sp. | reverse complement strand
CTTTTCTGAATACTCTACTTTTTCAACTTTCAAATTAGGTATATTCAGAATCCCTGTGTAAATTTCTAAGTCTAATGCCATTTTTATTTTTAGACCAACTTAACTTTTTTTCCCTTTTTGGCAAAAACTGTCAGAGAACCTTAATTTTTTCAACTTACCAAAGTTTTTTGGCAATTTTTGCAACTTATTATGATATAAGCCTAAGTTCTCTAGTTGAACTAAATTGCTAAACTCCTCAGGCAGTTTTATTAATTGATTATTAAACAGTTCTAGTTTTGTCAAACTAGCAAGTCCTCCTATGCTTACAGGCAATTTAATCAACTGATTATTAGATAAATTTAAGGTTTTCAATTTAGTCAAACTGCCAAATGCTTTGGGGAGTTTCTCCAGCTTATTTACTTGGAGAAAAAGCTTTGTTAGGTTAGTTAATTGACTGAACTCTTCAGGCAATTCTTTCAGTCGATTTTGTCTCAACTCTAACTCTTCGAGCTTGCTCAAATTGCCAATAGATGCAGGCAAACTTATTAGTTTATTTCGGTCTAAATCTAGTCGCTCTAATTTTGCCAAAAAACCTATAGAATCTGGTAAGGTTTTTAATTGATTATCATCTAAATCAAGCTCTATCAAGTTGACTAATTTCCCAATTCCTTCAGGTATTTCCGCAAAGTCGTTTTGGTCTAAATCCAGTCTAGTTAGCTTGGTCAATGTCCATACCTCATCAGGCAACTCGCTAAGATCGTTTTTTTCTAGTTCTAATACTCTTAGGTTTTTAAGTTTTCCAACCTCTGCTGATAACTCTCTCAAACCATCTTTTTCTAGGTCTAAATGATAAACACTATCCGGTGTTAATAATGCTCTTGATAAAGATTTGTACACAACACCTTCTTGTGCAAAAAGGGGCATTGCTGACACCAATAGTGCAGCAATAAGAAATACAGAGGGTAGCAATTTCATAAATAATCGTTGGTTAATGGATATAATAAGTTAAGCATCCTTTACAAAGTAAAAGATGCTTAACTTAACTGCTTTGGTGGGTGCTTCTATGTTTATTTTATGAGGTTGTTTAAGAATAGTATTCAATATAGGTTTTGATGGATCCTTTTTCAACCACTTCTTTATGTTTAAAATCCCCCTAACTCCCTTTAGAAGGGAGAATTTATACATACTATATTCCCACTTGTAAAGGGGGCTAGGGGGATTTTACCTACATAATGAGAATTCCTAATACTTAACTACTCTCTGAGTACTATTCATGACACCATCTATCTGTACTTGGACAGCATAAGCACCTTTGGCCCAAGAAGAGGTATTGAGCTGTAATTTACCATGCATAGTATTCCCACTAAAAATCTGTTTATCAACTACCTTTCCCCAAACATCTGTAACTTCTATAGCTAGGCTAAAATCTTTATCTAGTTTAGGTGGAACAATGTATAAGCAATCATCTACAGGATTAGGGTAAACATGAACATGGGCATTTACATAAGGTAGACTTACTGCCATAGTTTTAGAATAATTCGCTTGTCCATCAGAATCTATTTGCCTGAGTCTATAATAGATTGTTTCCCCAGATAAATTGGCAACATTCTCATCTTTTATGGCATAATTAGCTCCTTTCCCATTTGTGGATTGGCTTGGCTGCCATGCAATAGGTTCAAAGTTGATTCCATCTAAACTACGTTCTAACTCAAAACCTGCACTGTTGATTTCTGTAGCAGTAGTCCACTCAATATCTACCCATTTTTGGGTATTGTAGGTTGCAATAGCATCAGTCCATTCTACAGGGAAAGTCATAATAGTACCACATTCATCCGTAGAAGTCACATCAGGTGCATCAAAACGCTCAAAAGAAGAAGTAGCGCCCCCCCCTGTTTGTATACCAGAACTATTGAGATGATAAAATACTGGTATAAACTCATTTCCATATTCAAATACATAATGATAACCAAACTGGTCGGTTGGTTCACTGATAGAGCCTCCTGCCAAATCACAACTAATATATTCTACTGCATAATAACGATATCCAGGGCCTGTGTACGTATTGTCTAAAGACATGGTGGTACTTCTATTTCCGATAGATGGAGCTGTAAAACTCACTCTAGGAAAAGAAAATTGAATGCGCTGTTCGGATATAACCGCAAAGACTACCCGCTCACTTTCGCCACTGCCAAAAACCTGATCTACTTGATCTCCATCATTGGCTTCTGTTGTCCAATTAGGAGGAAAACTAATAGAATTATCCAACTCTAAATTTACTCCTCTTTCCGAATCGTCAAGAGCTGTAGCACCAGGGTCTTGGCCATAACCTGTTGCATCTGGTTCATTCCAAAAGGATAAACCGCAAGGTACCATAGTAGAATAGCCATCATCATCAGCTCTAAAGGTGAAGTTATCAACAAAAGCAAAAGGTGCTCCCGAAAAACCGCCTTCAAACACTACTCTAAACTTAAAATCACTATGAAAATAGGCTGAATTCACATTAGGGCTACTGGTGTAGTAATAATTACCTGGACTACTACTGTTCTTATAAGCTGTAAAACAGAAATAATTAAATCCTCCTGAGGCAATCTTATTTTCCTCTGTAGAAGTCCCTTGTGTAATATCTTTGACTGTTATCCATGCTGAACCGTCCCAAATTTGTAGTCTCAGATGATCACTGAAATTAGACCAAGCATCTCCTCCATTTCCGATAGAGGAAGAGCGAGCATAAAAACTAATCTTGAGCCCTTCTTCTCCCGAAAGGTCTATAGTTGGAGACTCTATAAATTCATCTCTATCTAATTTCACATACCGAACATTGGCCATATTATCAGCAAAAGCTTCTGTTTGATTGGTCACACCGCTGAGAGAGGTTAGCTCTAGAGTAGCTCCCGTGCTTAGAGACCATGTCCCACAACCTGTGCAAGTTTCATCTCCTTCTAGACCAGCATAATTCAAATTCAAATCATTATCATTAAAATTATCAGCCCATTTCATATCTGCTCCTGTGCCACCTCCTCCTCCACTGCAACCACTATTGTCTACCACAACATCGTCTAACATAACGTCTGTAAAAGAGTTGCCAGCCACAAATCGTATATATATCGTTTGGCCTGCATAGGCATCCAAACTAAAACTCATAGAAGTACAAGTAGCTGCTTGAGCCAATGTTGCTAAATCTGTCCAAGTCATCAGAAAAGAAGAACAAGAAGTTCCTCCTGTCCCTACTTGAACCTTCGGCAGATTGCTACCTGAATTGTATGAATAATCAAAGTTTAGGCAGTATCCTGTGCTTGGTACAAACATAGATTGAGTAGCCAATATTTCATTTTGATCTATGTAATGTGCTCGATCTGTAGAACTTGCACATTCTCCCACACTTGTATTAAATGAAGAACCTCCATTACAAGGCCATTTGGTTGTGTTTATGCTAGCAAATCCTGTCCCAAAATTATCTTGAAAAAGTTGTGCAGATAAGGTTATTGGTAGTAATAAAAATAGAAAAATGTAGTAGTGTATATGTTTTTGCATAAGCGTGTTGTTACTATTTTAAAATAATGTATTTTAAAAATACTATAAATTTGCCAGTAACTCATTAAAAAGTAGGATATTAGCAGCCCATCACATTACCTAATCAAACAACACTAAACTAGAACCCTAAAAACCAATAGGTTAAAATCAAAAACATTCAAGCTAAGCTATATTTAATATGACCAAATCTACTTTTAGGATTCAAGAGCTTTCATTAATGGAAATAGAATGGTTGCTTTACCATAGCACCCCTGGTACTATTCGTTATCGCTTGCTTCAAACAGCAAAGACTCATCGTTTAGAATCTCCTAATAAGCCCTACCTATATAGTCGTTATGGTTTTAGTAAACAACAAGCCCATCAGGTTAAACAACGTTATGCCCAGTTGCAAGAAGATTGGGATGGCGGATATGCTCTAAGTTTGATCAAGACATCCATTTCAAAGCTAATGAGTAATCAGCTTGAGGATGCTAACCCTATACTAAATCTGATAGAAAGAGATGCTGAGACTTGTAAGCTCCGTAATCGTTTTTGTTTACCCAATGCTGAAGCTGTCCGGTTTTTAATAAAAACTCTAAAAGAACACTTCTTTTTTGCTAGAAACTATACCGACTTAAATAGAGTGATTGCTTTAGATGATTTTTATGCTCCATTCTTTGAAATAAATGATAAAATACAGAGCTATATCCGCAAGGTTAACTACTCTATACGGTTCTTAGATTGGCAAAAACTGGAAGATATACAAGGAATCACGCTCAACTATCTCAAAAAATATAATGAGCAGCTTTCGATAAAGCTAAAATTAAGCTTGATTCGGTTTATGATTGCACGTTATTTTTACTCAAAAAACTATAAAGCTATTGAGAGACTATTGCAGCAAATTTTGGACGAATATAGTTTAAACCCTTACTATTATCGAGAGGAATATACTACTCTTAATCTTGTTACTTTTTTTAATAATTATACCCATATTGGTTTATATCACAAGGCCCTTGTCCATTTCCAACATCCTCAACTTGATACCAACTCTAAAGCTTTTAAAGCTAATGTTTATGCGTACTTAGGAATTGCGTTAGATAGCTATGATATGCAAACAGCACATCAACATATTCAAGCTATCGAAGGGCAACCTATTGAAACTATCCGTCCAATCATATTGCACTTAATTGCACGTTATTTTTTGCTCAAAAATAACACTACTAAAATGCTGCCTTATCTACAACAAGCCTTACAATATCTCAAAAGCTCTAAATCAGATGAATTGCATGGTGAAACTTATTCTATCCAGTTTAGATATCTAAATTCCAAACAAGATCATTCAGAAATAATAAAGCTTCATAACAGTCCTAAAATCAGAAAATATAGAAAGACTTATGCTGCCTTAAGTGCGCACAATTTTGAACTACAGCTCTATTTTTGGGTAGCTAAATATTGTAATAAGGTAATACTAGAAGAAACTTTTAATGAGAAACTACACCAACTCCTACTCCAAACAACCCAAAACACTAATGGTTTTTTGAAATTGAAGGCCATAGAAAACATCCATCAATTATTAGGACAAAAACACATTAGAATAGAATCTCGCAACAAAAACTTGTATGCTCAACTTGCTCAAGAAATGAGTGGCTATATAACATTGGTCAACCTAGAAATACGGGTCTAACACATTTACCTGCAGCCCTTCTACAACTAATTATCAATAGCTTACACTCTTTTTCTTAATTATTTTTCATCATAAAAATAGAAAAAGACACTAACTATTCACTTAATAAAGATTGA
Organism: Aureispira sp.; assembly: GCA_024222455.1. Classification (GTDB taxonomy): domain Bacteria; phylum Bacteroidota; class Bacteroidia; order Chitinophagales; family Saprospiraceae; genus JAAEPD01. The sequence goes on along the minus strand of JAAEPD010000142.1, from coordinate 7,172 downwards.
TATATTTATCTTTGTAAAATCTGTGTATTTTTGAATCGTAAAAAAACAATATCTTAGCCTTATGATGGGAGTTATTTGGGGTACTATTTTTGGGATTGTAGCCCTTATTGTATTAGGCATTTGGTTGACCCGTAAACAGGAAGATGGACTAATCGAAGAAGAACAGGCAGTAGGAGAAAAAGAAGCACTTAAGGCATTGAGCATGCCCGTAGAACAAAAACTACGGAACGCCATCTATGAGTGTGAACGAAATGAGAACTTGTGCAAACGAGAAATCAATGAAGTTTGCCAAAACCAACTAGAGGTGCTCAAAGAGATAGGTGCACCTTCTTATATGGATATTAAAAACAAACCCTTATTTTTTAAATATCACCATCCTCTAACAGGTGAGGTTCGCTATTATTATGAGCGTGATCTCAACAAAGATATGTCACAAGAGGTGCTTGAACGGACTATGGTAGTTGCCAGAAACCATGCTCAGCATATAGAGTTAATGGAGTCTAAAATTAGCTTCTTTCAAAAGTTAATAGCTTCTCATCGCGAAAATTTAGAACGCATTGATGGATTGACTGGGCAAAATAAGCATATACAAAAGCTGAATCACTACCAAGCAAAATTAGATGAGTTGACAGGTAAAACAGACATTGAGCGTAATGCTATTTATAATGAATATTTGCTAAAAGAAATTCATGAAGAGTTAACCTTCCAGGAAGAATGTTTCAAACAATATCAAGCACTGGACTTGGAATACAATAAACCTATTGATCAAGCACTGGACAATTCTTTCAAAATTAAAATAAAAGATATTATAAATCGTTTAGAAGAACAAGACCCTTCTAAGGATTCCTAAGAATGTAACTAAAGGGCATGTTTATTATATATAATTTAAAACATACTTTAAATTGAGCTATAAATATCGCCTGTTAGATTTGCTAAACACCTTAATATTCAAAATTGGTAAGCTGTTTGCTTATAAATCTGCACCCCCCATTGCGGGTTTAAAACAAAGTGTCATTTTCTAAAAAATTACATTTCAATTATTTTATAACAGCTTGATTTTTGTACCTTTACAAAACATTACATTCTACACAAAACGATTCTTTACTATGCAAAAAATCATCACTCTTTTACTTTCTTTAGCCTTAGCTAATACTAGTCTTTTTGCTGAAGACATGTCTATTCGGGAAGCAATCAATAAATCTGCTCATCAAAGTATGTTGGCTCAGCAAATAGCTAAAGTCTATTTGGCTCTCAATGATAATGATCGTGTCCCAGAATATTATCAAGAAAGAGATGCTGCTATTGAGCAATTTACAAACCAACTACAAGAGTTAAGAAATTATAGGCCTACTCCTCAAATTACACATGCTTGGGAAGAAGTAGACAAACAATGGGAGTCTTATAAAGCTATTGCAGACTGGGCTATTAATGAAGAAGGCGCTATAAAATTGCTTTCGCAATCTGATAACATGTTGGATGCGTGTAACAAATTAGTTAGTGCCTATGAGCAGTATGCCAAAGAGATCAGTCAAGGTGGTGTTAATGACTTTAAGGAATTAGCTAGTTTGGTAGAAACTGCTGGTACACAACGTATGCGCCTACAACGTTTGATGCTTTACTATTTAGCAGTGAAACAAAATATTGACAAAAAAACATCTGAAAGAAAACTATCTACAACAATCAATTCCTACGATGCTGCACTAAAAAAACTGGAAGTAGCCAACGATAATTCTAATGAAATAAATGTAGAGTTAAAAGGTGTTCAGAGTGATTGGGATCAGCTAAAATCTTTTCTTGGCGATTTTGATGTTGACAATGATTATATAGCTAACATGATGACTTTGACCAAAAATCAAACTATTTCGATGGATGGGGTTGCTCGTATGTACCAAGATTTAGGCTCTGTGCTTTCTATCAGTAAGTTACTTAATATGTCTAGCCATCTACATATGCTTACTCAGCGTATTGCAAAAGATTATGCAGCTATTACTTATGGCTATAAAGCTGGGAAATATAGAGTGGATTTATCTTATAGTATCAACCTATTTGAAGAACAACTTCAATCGCTTGAAGTTTCAGCTCAGACAGAAGATATTAAACGTTCGGCAGGTGTAGTTAAGATTATGTGGAAAAACTACCGCACAATGGCTAAAGAGAATCCTGAAGATAACTATGTGGGGAGAATGATCGAACAGAGTCATATTATATTAGCTGCTTGTGATCGTTTGGTAAAACAGATAAAAGAACATGCTGAAACGATTCCCGAATATCAAAGTTTGTTTGAAAAAGATGGTCAAAAAGTAGCTAAAGAAGAGAATATTGCTCAGCTTATTGACTTAGCAGGTTCTCAACGTATGCACACCCAAAAATTAGGCTTGTACTTTATGTTATCAGCCTTAGGCAAAGATAGTAATGTATCTGGTGGTCGACTCAAAGAATCTTTAAGTGGTTTTAGTACTGCATTTGAGACCATGAAAACATCTAAACTGAATAGCCCTTCTTTGATAAAAGAACTACATAGTATGCACTCAGAATGGAAGTTAATAGAAAATCGTTGTGAGAATATTAAAAAAGGAGATATCTCAGAGCTACTAGAAACTATAGACACCTTACTGGAAAAAACAGAGGATGTAACCAAAGCTTATCAAGAAAAAATGGATGAACTTTTATTAAATTAAAAGTATCTTTATCAAAAATAATTGAAAGAGTCACTTCCTTTTAGGTTTGTGGCTCTTTGTTTTAGAACTAATGAATAGTACAACACTATGGCTAGAATTATGGCAATAGACTTTGGCACCAAGCGTACTGGTATTGCTACTACAGACAGTATGCAATTGATCGCTTCGCCACTCTCTGTGGTAGAAACACCAAACTTATTAGATTTTTTTGACAAATATCTTAGCACCGAACAGGTAGAATGCATAGTAATTGGGCAGGCCTTACGCAAGGATGGAACAGCTAGTCGTGTGGAGACCAAAATCTTAAAATTCATCCAGAAGTTCTCAAAAAAATATCCAAATATCCAAATTGATCGTCAAGATGAGGGGTTCACTTCTACAATGGCTGAAGAGGTTATTCGTCAAACGGTAAAAAGTCGAAAAAAGCGCAGAGAAGATAAAGGTCTTATTGATAAAATTAGTGCCACTATCATTCTCCAAGAATACATGGGATTTTTGTAATGAATAAAACCACTCCCCTAACCCTACTAATGTTGACAATAACAATAGTACTAACTGTAAGCAGTTTAGCTGCTCAAAATTCTACCATGCAATTTCCTGAGATTTATTATACCCTAGATAGCCACACACAGCAAGAATCTAATTTGGTAGCAAAAGTTCGCTACCAAAACTATAGAGCACAGGATCATCTCCGCTCTGATGGTAAACGAATGCGTGGAATGGTCCATAAAAAACTGGAAGTCCTAGAGGTTTATAAAGGCGACTTGAAAGCTAGTTATATAAAGACTCTAGAGCTTGATAAGACTAAGAATTTGGAAAATGGCAAAGAATACTTAATTTTGCTAAAACTTCAACCTAGTGCTAAGACAGATAAGTTTGATAGGCAACTAAAGGATGAAGAAATTGTTAGTATCTTAGAATTATAATATCCAACTATATTAATTTAAACAATGATTTTACCTATATACGCTTACGGACATCCTATTCTACGTAAGGAAACTGAAGAGATTGATGCTGATTATCCGAATCTAGACAAGCTACTTGAAAACATGTATGAGACCATGTACAAAGCAAAAGGAATGGGTTTAGCTGCTCCTCAAATTGGTCTAAACATACGCTTATTCCTTATTGATACAGCTCAACTTGATGACCAAGAGCCAGGACAACCTTATATTAAGGCTGCCTTCATTAATCCTATTATCATAGAAGAAGCTGGTAAACAATGGGACTACGAAGAGGGCTGTCTAAGTATCCCTCACATCAGAGGTAAAGTAACTCGTCAACCTCAGATACGCATTGAGTATTATGACGAAAACTTTGAACTGCAAGAAAAAGTATTCACGGGTCTAACTGCTAGAGTTATTCAACATGAATATGATCATATAGAGGGCGTTTTGTTCACAGATTTGCTCAAGCCTATCAAAAAACGATTGGTCAAAAAGAAATTAGAAAAAATCAAAGTTGGCCATGTAGATGCTGATTATCACATGATTTTTGCAAAGCGCTAAAAAAACTTGTTAGCAATATCTTAAAACTGCGACAGGAATAGAATTCCTGTCGCAGTTTTATTGTACTTCTTGATTAGAATGCCTAATTTTAGATAATAACTATAAATCTATAATATTATATATCTATGCGAATACTCTTAACCATTAGCCTTATTCTATTCTATGGGAGTATATATGCTCAACAACCTGCTCTAAAACTTGCTCTACTCAAATATAATGGTGGTGGTGACTGGTATTCTAATCCAACTGCTCTACCCAATCTAGCTAAATACTGTAATAAGAATTTACATACTAATATTGATCGAGATTATGCTACAGTAGATGTAGGTAGTGCTGAGCTTTTTAATTACTCGTTTGTGCATATGACAGGACACGGTAATGTTGTTTTTTCTGATGCTGAAGCGGACAACTTACGTACTTATCTTATAGCAGGAGGTTTTTTGCATATTGATGATAATTATGGAATGGACCCTTTTGTGCGAGTAGCTATGAAAAAGGTATTTCCTGAGTTGGAATGGGCTGAGCTGCCTTTTACACATGACATTTATCACAAGACCTTTACTTTCGATAAAGGGTTGCCAAAAATTCATAAGCACGATGGTAAGCCTCCACAAGGTTTTGCGCTAATTTGGGAAGGTCGTGTAGTTTGTTATTATACTTTTGAATGTGATTTGGGTGACGGATGGGAAGACCAAGAAGTCCACAATGATACTGAAGAGGTAAGAACTAAGGCTTTACAAATGGGTGCCAATATTATTCAATTTGCTTTTGAGCAATAGTTTCATACTGAATTTCATCTAACACAATCTTTTTTAATCAGTTAGGAACTTCATAGGCCTTTGGATAGTTTTAGAGACAGTCTTTTTTGCAAAAAAAAGGAATAAATATCTTTGAAAACTTGTTGTAAAAACAAAAACTTTCTATATTTGCCTTTGCTTTGACAAAGAGCAATACCAAAAGCCTCGATGGCGGAACTGGTAGACGCGCTGGATTCAAAATCCAGTTCTCGCAAGAGAGTGGGGGTTCGATTCCCCCTCGAGGCACTATCAAAAACTGACTTAGACCGATACTTACCGACAAAATGGGAGTTTCGGTCTTTTTTTGTTTTAGGCCTTACCACACCAACCGACATAAAACGCCATTCTTTTGCTCCAGAATTCCCCCACTTTTGTCTGTTCATTTTTTTAGTCGCAAGACAAGCACCTTGCATCAGTCAATACCACCAATGGTTTTGAAGGGTCGTCCCAATTTATATTCAATACACCTTGAAGAGTACAAGCCTTATTGTGAGAAACTCTTAATTGTGTAGTTCGAACAACTGTAATAATAAAATTAGCAGGTACCCCCACACGACAACCTCGTGTCCAATGGTTATGATGAGAAAACAAAATCTTATTACTAGTTATCGGTCCTGTTTTCTCTGGTTCAAAAACCCCTCGTAAAGTAACTCTAGTGCTATCTAAAGCATCTGCAGTAGCATTTTCAATTGCTCTAAATGTTGGGCCATCTGAGCCTGCAACCATCACATACTGGATAGACTCTAAAATATCCCAGATGTTATTCTGATTTTGAGAAAAAGCAAAGAGTGGAAAACAAAAAAAGAACGGAAAAAAGAGTTTCATAAAACTATATTTAAGAATAATACATAAAGAAGTTGTTTAAACATGAATTGTCAAAGGCTATTGAAATGCTTATTTTCCCTATAGTGTCGTTATTTTTATCAACCGTAGCTAAGGCTACGCTTTCAAAAAATGTCTAACTCTAGCAAAAATAAGCACCATTGTCTTTTTTGAATTATCATATATCCTACTACCCTTCATAAGTCAATTAATAAAAAAAGATACCTTTTTTAAGCAAAAATCTTAACTCAAACATTCAAAATGAAGGGGATGAAACTATTAGGTCTTATCCCAAGTAATTCTCAGGAACTAGACCTAAAAAGTATAGAGCCTTTTTGTATATTGTATTTGGTGATAACCACTTATTAAATGATTATGTCACTACAATCACATAACAAGATATTAGACATTATTGAAAAATGAATTATATAGTATTAGACTTAGAGGCAACATGTTGGGAAAGCAAAAATAAAGCTGATCAAAATGAAATAATTGAGATTGGTGCATTAAAGATTAATGAAGATGGAAATATAATTGGCGAATTTTGTGAATTTATAAAACCAATATTGAATCCACAGTTATCTGACTTTTGTAAAAATCTGACAACAATTACGCAAGCTGATATAGATACAGCAGACACCTATAATATAGTAATTAAAAGATTTAAAAAATGGATTAATCAAGCAGAACCTTTTGTTTTATGTAGTTGGGGTTTCTATGACAGAAGACAATTTGAAAAAGATTGTAAGCTCCATAAGCTTGACAAGACATGGCTTAGTAACCATATAAGTTTAAAACACCAATATGCTGAATTAACAAATTTAAGAAAGCCTATTGGGATGAATGAAGCCTTACGAAGAGAGGGGTTTAAATTAGAGGGAACGCATCACAGAGGAATTGATGATGCCAGAAATATCGAGAAAATTTTCGATGCCTATTTTGATTATTGGGTAATATAAAACAAAGTATAACACCATACATAAATGTATTAAAACGCATTTCACAACTTAACATTGAAATACATCAAAATGCTGAAAGAGACACTACTTATAACCATTCTTTTTTTTAGCTTTCGCTCAGTAAGCATTGCCCAAAACTCGATAAATTGTCTTCCAGACAAAGGAATCAAAACAGCTAAAACTTATGCAAAACGAGAAACAAAAGGAAGCAAAAACTCAGGTAAAACTAACTACAGAGAGATACAATATGATATAAAAGGGAGGCCAACTTTAATGTCCTCTAAATGGTTTAAATCCTCCGTCTTCAGACGGAAAAGACTTAAGTCCTTGCAAATGGTTATCTTAGCAAGATGAAAAATTACACAAAAGCAAGTCATACGATTTATCATCATAGATAGCATATAGTGT
>JAAEPD010000141.1 GCA_024222455.1 Aureispira sp. | reverse complement strand
TACACCTACAATAAGTTCAGGAGGAGCAACAACTTTCTGTACAGGCGGTTCCGTTATTTTGACATCAAGTTCTGCTACAGGTAACCAATGGTTTTTGAATGGGACTCCAATTGGAGGAGCGACAAATCAAAATTATACAGGAACGATAGGAGGGGATTATACAGTAGTAGTCACAGCAAATGGATGTGCTTCATCTGCTTCATCAGCGTTAATGGTAGTCGAAACCTGTAGAATCTATGTAAATCATGCAGCAATAGGTGCAAATAATGGAACATCATGGGCAGATGCTTATACGAGTTTGACTATATCTGGGTATGAACTTTGGATAGCAGCAGGAACCTATAAAACAAGTACGGGAAGCGATCGAACGGAAAGCTTTGTTATTGCAAGCACGGTAGAAGTCTATGGTGGTTTTGCAGGAACAGAAACCTTGCTTAGTCAAAGAAATTGGAACACTAATCCAACAATGGAATGAACTCAGGCAATTCTAGTCCAACTATCCAAAACTGTATTTTTAGATGGAATCAGGGGACTTATGGAGGAGCAATTTCCAATATGTCTAACTTTAATGGATTAGTAAACGCAACGATTACAGGTTATTTGTTTTTTGAAAACACAAGTGCAGAAGGTGCAGCAATTGATAATGGAACTTACTTAGGGGGGACAAACAGTTCTGTAATCACCAACTGTACTTTTGCAGATAATACAGGCATCTCGATCAATAACCCTAATGGCGGAGCAAGTATTATAATACAAAACAGTATTCTTTGGGATGTAAATCCAATAGTTAATTATGCCAATGAAGCGACAATTCAATACAGTAGTATCTATGGAGCTAGTTTAACCACAGGGAGTATAAATGGTGGAAACAACCAAATAGGGACAGACCCCATGTTTGTAGATGCTGCCAATGATGATTATAGCTTACAAGGAGCATCACTAGCTATTGGAGCAGGTTCTAATGCTTATTTAACAGGAGGGTACACCTTAGATTTAGCCCATAATACCCGTCAAGCAGGAGCAACGGTAGAAATGGGTTGTTATGAAGATGGAGTAAGCAGTGCCAAAACAATGGTAGGCAGTAATCTGACACAAGTAGATGAAAATACAACGACTATTGAGGAGCAAGTTATGGAGACTATGGAGGAAAGTTTAGAAATGAGTAAGATAGAAGCTACAGCAGCAATCAACATGACGGTATATCCAAATCCAGTACAAGATGTGGTGAATATTCGTTTGGAAGGTATTCAGGAAACTGTTCATTTACAATTGTTGAATACTGCAGGACAAACTATCCAACAAGAAGTCCTAGAAATCCAAGAAGGACAAACTATCCAATTGGATATGAGTCGGTTGGCTAATGGAATTTATCTCCTCAATCTACAATTGAAGAATGGGGCTCGTTTGACCGAAAGAGTGGTGAAGTTCTAAGTTTATAAAAATATGGTAAGTTATTCATTTGACTTCTTTTGTATAGCCTCAGCTTTTGGCTGGGGCTATATTTTTAGAGTATGTTGGAGAATTTAATGTCCTCTAAATGGTTTAAATCCTCCGTCTTCAGACGGAAAAGACTTAAGTCCTTGCAAATGGTTATCTTAGCAAGATGAAAAATTACACAAAAGCAAGTCATACGATTTATCATCATAGATAGCATATAGTGT
>JAAEPD010000140.1 GCA_024222455.1 Aureispira sp. | reverse complement strand
TTGTGTTTTAGCTTTTTCTTGTTGGACCTGCTCCAATACTTTTGCAATATTTTTTTCAGAATTTTCTGCTTTTTTGCGTTGATTATCAATTTTAGAAAATAAGGACACTAATTTTTGTTCTACAGTGGTGTAGTATTTTTTATCACAATCTCTAGCTATTAGATAATTGAGTACAGCCTTTTTATAATTTTTCTTTTTAGCATAATTATCTCCTGCTCTCATAAAACAAGGGCAATCATCGTTAGAGCATTGTTGTGCAAAACTATTATAGCTAAATATTAAACAGAAAAGTAGGAGAAAGTAGCGCATGATCTTTTATATATTAGAGTTTGTTTTAGAAGCTAAAATACATAGAATTCTGAGTTTATTCGAATCAATAAACATAATCACAATCAGGATATAGTTTTTGGATCTGTTCAGCAAAGTCCATGTGTTGTTTTTTAGGGATTGATCTAGTATAAAATACTAACCTTTTTAGCTTCAGAAGCTTGAAAAGCCTTTCTATGTCCAAGAGGGAGATATTATTATGAGAAAGGTTGATGTCTTCTAGTGCTTTGAGTTCAAAGAAACTACTAGGCAGTTCTGAAATATTATTATAGGCAAGGTTTACTTTTCTTAAGTTTTGGAGTTGCCCAATTTGCTTAGGAAGGTTGGGGAGTTTACAGTGTTCTAAGTAAACTTCTTCTAAGTTACTTATGGTCAATAATGCTGTTGGGAATTGTTTGAATTTGACATAATTAGCCTTAAATATCTTTAAGGTTTGGAGTTGGGCAAACTCTGAGGGCAAATAGGTAATAGGGTAGCTGTTGATATTCAGTTCCTCTAAGTCTGTTAAGTCACAGAAGGCTAGGGGTAATTCTTTTTCTTCTCCATAAGATCGGTAATGCAGCTTTAGTGCTTTTGCTTTTATCCTTTTTTGAAGCTCCTTTGCCAATAAAGAGCGAGGAGCCGCATCTATGAAAAATTCTATAAAACTAGCAGAATCTCCTCTCCAACTACAAATCAATAAGGCCAGTTCTAAAGGAGTCATCTTCAGATGTTTTGCATAAAACTCCATAGCAGCAGGATGGCCCTGCCATAGACCTGCAGAGGTATATTTTATCTGTTTAGCCACTTCTGCGGATACATGTTGTTTGACTACCCTAGATAGTGATTGAAATAACTTATCAGGGTCTTTATAACCCCAGAAATCGCTTAGATAGCTGTGTGCTATGAGTAAGTACTTGACTAAGTTAGGGGGTAAACCATTTTCTTTGACCATACCCAATACTAACTGAATGTTTTCTGTTTGTTTGCTTTTGAGCAACTCAATGAGGCGCTCTTCATAGTGGACTTGTTCTTCTCCTTTTTGTAATAAAAAAGGTTGTTCTTCCTCATCAAAAAAGAGTTGAATGCAATGTTCCGAAATGGCATAAGCTCCATTTTCAATAGCTTCTAAATAATTTCCCTTAGGAAGTTGACCTAGAAGTATATGTGTAGTTTGTTCTGTGATCTTATTGCTATACTTAATTTTATGACTTTTTAAACGTTTTTTGAGTTCTGTTTTGTGCATTGTAATGGAACCTAGTATGGTAATATGGGCATCTTTTTTTAGAGCGTCTTTTACTTCTTTCGAAAAATGTTTAGGGAAGTATCTTAGTACCTTCATTCGCAGCAACTCTGATTTTTGAATATTGGTTGCTGCTATCAAATCTTCTAGCATTGTTTGTTCTTGAGCTTCTTTATCATTGCCTGCTAAGGCATTGAGCATTGCCGCTCGGAAGCTAAAACGCTTTTCTTCAATGGGGGCAGCTTTTAGTATTGCTTTAAGTTCATAGTCTCTAGAATCTAGATCATGCATGAAAACATAAGGCACTTTATCTAAAAAAGCTTGGTCTTGTTGGCTGAGGTTTTTGAGTACTTCTTGGTCTAGGTAAAGTTCTTTTAGGTTTTTGAATTGATGTATTACTGGAGGTAAACTTTCGAAATTATTTCGTGTAAGATCTAGGCTTTGTAGCTGTGTCAAATGTTTAAAACTATCAGGGAGTTGGCTAAGTTGATTGCCTCTCAATTCTAAACAAAGGAGTTTAGGCAACTTACCAATTACATCAGGAATTGTCTGGAAATGAGCATAATTGAAGGCCAACTCTTCTAAGTTTTGAGCTTTTTGGATGTCATTAGGTATTTGATAGCCACGAGCTTCCATTCTCAAAACTCTTAGTTTAGGCAACTGTGTGCAAACCTGTATGGGAAATACAATGGCATCTTGATTCCATCGAAGTTCTAAACCTTGGAGATTAGGGCATTTGAGTAATGTGGCTGTACATCGGCGCAAGTCTCGAGCCATTAATGTGACATTTCGTACACGTTCTAAGTCCTTTTTAGGTAACCTTTTGAAACTAGTAGCTTGCTTTTTATTGATGTCTAGACTATCCATAAAAGAGTAGTTTGGGGAGAATCTCTAATTTGGTAATAATGTATTTAGAACACTAAAAATGTTGTTCATAAAACTGCACAATTCGTTCATCAGTCATAATATCTTGTGGTTTGAGTTGACTCTTAAGTACAATACCTTCTAGGCTAGTGCATCGACTTAAGGCTACATAGGTTTGTCCAAACTCAAAAGCCCCTTTTCCCATATCTATAATAACTCGATCAAAAGTTTTTCCCTGACTCTTATGTATCGTCATAGCCCAAGCTAAACGTAAGGGGAATTGAGTGAATTTGCCTATTGATTTGGTTTCTATTTCGCCAGATCTGTTGAGTTCATGTTTGTGCAGTTCCCATTCAAACCGTTCTACATCTATATTTTTTAGCAAACCATCAGGAGTCAATATTTGCACTTTTATAGATTCATCTGTTAGCTCTACTACCTTACCAATGCTACCATTGACATAACGCTTTTTTTGATCGTTCTTGAGGAACATAACTTGAGCACCCATCTTTAGTTTGAGGGGCGTTTCGGCAGGAAGTACATTTACAGCACCACTTATTTGAGCGATATAAGAAAACTCTTCAGTATGGAGTTGTGCTAGCCGATCTTTGTTGATCTCATCTACCTTAGCATTTCGAGCAGATAGAATTACATAGAAATCGTCATCATCAAAATCAGGCTGATAGCGTTCATTCAACTCCATGAACTCATCCATGTCAATTTGGTTGGTACGTACGGCATCTAATAGTCGGATAAAGTATCGATTGGCTTGTCTATAAACCTCTCGAAGTTCGATCATATTGATAGGCAAGTTGTCAAAAACTCTAGCCGAAAAGAAGTAAGGACTGTCAAATTCTGTTTGAAAAAGCATACGTTCTTCATCACTAGCAATGACAGGAGGAAGTTGGAACAAATCTCCAAAAAACACCATTTGAGCACCACCAAAAGGAAGGGTGCGATCTCTGCCATTGAGGCGCATGAAATAGTCGATACTATCCATTAGATCTGCTCTGACCATTGACACCTCATCGATAATAATCATATCAATGGCTTGATAGATTTTTCGGTTGCGACGAACTTGAATCTCCTTGCGTTGGAGTGGGCGAGGAGGAAAACCAAAAAAGGAATGTATAGTTTGACCACCAATATTGAGTGCAGCAATGCCTGTGGGCGCCAAAACCACAATCTTTTTCTTAGTATGGTCTCTAAAAAAACGTAGTACTGTAGATTTTCCAGTACCTGCTTTCCCTGTGATAAATAGGCACTTATTGGTAGTTTCCATTTCCCATAATGTAGCTTTTACATCAGGGTTTATATCAATATCCTCTCGTTTCATTTTCATATTGTAAGTATATGAAAATTAGCCTAGAAAAGGAATAAAAATGGGGCTTTTCTATCTCAGAATAACTAGGACTATTAATACTAGGTATTACTACCTTATTCAGCTTTAGCTAATGTGCCAATCATAGGTTGAGTATCTACTCCATTTTCTACCAAAACACCATATGGAACATAGATTTCGTAAGTTATAGTTTCTTTTAGATCAGTATTACCTAGTGTAATCGTTTGTTGAGCATTAGGCATATCAAAAATGATTTTACCATCTTTATTTTTTAAATCATAGTCATAACGACCACTTTGGTGTAAGTGATCTAACATATGTTGATCTGCATTTTCTACAGCTATGGTCGTAAAAACTCTTGTAGCAGCTCTATCCCATTGCTTGATAATAATCTTGCTACCTTTTTTATTGAAATGGATGGCCAAGTCTTCTATATTTTCTACTGTCCGCACTAGTGTTTTTTGTGCTTGACCAAAGTTATTTGTATTTAAAACTATACTGAGTGCAAAGAACATGATGATCGTTTTCATAGCTTGAGGTATTTAAATGATGATGAAGGGTATTTATATCAAAATCGTATTAAATACAGAGCTAAAAAAACGCCAAAACTTCGATGAATAGGGGCTGTTTCAGCGAGTGTGCTAAAACAATCTACGAATGGACAATATTATTAAGTGAATGGATTTGAGAGGTTTAGAGTTCTACTAATAAGGTGTTAGGATGGTATTTTTTCCAGGAGAACCAATATTCATCCGAAATGGCAATAGGTTCTAATTCAGTTTGTAGTGAGCCAGATTTCCATTTCCCTCGGATATCCCAAGTTGTATTACTTTTGGAGTCTATTAGATTGTTATCCTCTAAACGAAGTGCTAAGGGAGTATTGTCTAGTATTATATTAAAACAGTTGACAGTGCTGCCTAAGGCAAGTAAAATAAAACCATATTCTTGGTTGATGATTATCTTTTGTTCTAAGACTGATTTTTTGATATAAACCAATTCTTTGATGTTATCTGTTTGGTAAATCCCGATGACAGGAGTGCGAGCAGGAAAGGTCTGGTCTTTACTTTTTGCGAATAAACCTGGTGTAACCTCTGAGGCAGTTAGTTTGCTCCAAAATCCTTTGACAAAGAGTTCAAATGGCTTTAAATCTTCTTGGGTTACAGCTGCCATCAATGGGGCTGGTTGCAAGGCTTTGACCTCAGCAAAAGGGAGAATCTGAAAAGGAATCATAGTCAAGCTATGTGGATGCAATTTTCCAATAACAGAGTCGAAGGTAGACTGCTGAAAGAATGTTTTGGTCTTGCGATCTGCTACAATCATATTGGCATTCTTGAATGAACCTACAAAAAGAGGCCCTATGTCTGTGACATCAAAAGGAATAATGCTTCTGCACATAGCACAATAGGTTAGGGAAACTATTTTATCTCCAAAATAGTCATTGACAATATGATGATGAATAACATAGTCTAAAGGATAGCCTTTGAGTACTCCATTGTATTCAATTAAGGCAATTTCTTGTTGATCTGTAAGTGGAAGGCCTTGGAGTTGGTCTGTTATTTTAGGAAAATCTATGGCCTTAAATATATATTCTTGATGCACCTTATAACTAAGCGCTGTGACAAGTCCATTTAATAGAACTGAAGGAATTAGCCAAGCAAAGGCTTGTTCTTGAAAAATAAGAACCAGTAACCAAGTAATCGAGGCTAAAAATATGCTCCAAATCAATGGTTTTCGGATAAAATATTGGTAGTATAAAAATCTTATAGGAAATGTCTCAATTACAGCCATATAACCAGCTGCCATTAGGACAGCAAAGGCAAGGAATGTAAGTGAATAGGCAATGAACAAAGCCATAGTTTAAGGTGTTTTAGTAGGTGTAAGGAACATAGCAAGTTAGTTAGAATATAGGCAATATCTTAAAATCAAGCTTTTTATTATATTTACAGACAATAAGAGAACATAAATTTAACTTAAAGCCATTCATTATGCAATATGAAGCCAAGACAGCTGCTGAATATATAGACGCATTAGAGAAGGACTGGAGAAAGGAGAAACTTCAAGACCTTAGAACCCTGATTAAGTCCAATAAAGCAGGTTTAAAAGAGGGGATTAACTACAAGATGCTGAGCTATTCTGATAAAAAGGGGATTATATTCACCTTAATGCACAAAAGAACTATGTTAGTTTGTATGTAGGCAATGCTAAGAAGGTAGATACCAATAATACCTTGCTCAAAGGGATTGATGTAGGTAAAGGTTGTATTCGATTCAAAAAATCGACCATTGTTGCAGATACACAGATTGATCAATTTATAGATCGAGCTATTGAGCTTTGGCAGCAAGGAAAGGATATTGGTTGTTAATGAACAGTTATTTTAGTACAAAGACTAATTAATATAGATATGAAACGTATTCATTTGTTTGAATTTGAAGATTATGAGTGGTTCCCCAATACATTAAGGATTTGTATGACACGCTATATTGTAGCCATACACAAGATGTTAGGGACAACTCCTGAACTTAAAGGAATAGTAGCTAAAGCCTTAAAACATTCTACCAAACCCCAAATTTTGGATATGTGTTCGGGGAGTGGTGGGCCAATGCCAGAGGTAGTAGAGGAGTTGAGAAAAGAAGAAGGAAACAAAGATTTAAAGTTGACCTTAAGCGATCTGTATCCCAACTTAAGCGCAGCTAAGAAGATTAATGCTAAAGCTGATCCGAAGTTTAACTATCTAACAGAGCCTGTAGATGCAACAGATGTAGGTGAGGGGCATGAAGGTGTGCGAACTATGGTTTGCAGTATGCATCATATGCCTCCTAAGGTGGCTAAGAAGATTTTGAAAAGTGCAAAGGAGGATAGACAACCTATCTGTGTGTTTGAGCTAAGTGACAATAGTATACCTAAATTCTTGTGGTGGTTGGCTATTCCTATTAATATTATAATGGTTTTGTTCATTACACCTTTTGTGAGACCAATGTCTTGGCAGCAAATAGTGTTTACTTACTTGATCCCAATTTTGCCATTAGTTATTGCATGGGATGGAGCGGTGTCTAATATTCGTACTTATACATTAGATGACATGGACGAACTTTTGGAAGGGTTGGAATCTGACGATTATGAGTGGGAAAAATCTACTATAAAAGGAAAGGGTGGTAATAGAGTCTATTTGTTGGGTTTACCTAAGTAGAACCTTAGTAATGGAGAAAAATAACTTTTCCATTTATTCTTTCTCTATTACTAATGGCTATAAAATAATGAAGGGTTTGCTATCCTAAAATAGCAAACCCTTTTTTCTCTATACGGAAGTATAATATATCTATACGGTATTAATTTGTTTCTTTTTACTTAGATGGCTTTAAGTCTATTGATTAAGACTTGCAGCGGGTATGGGTGTCTCTATTAAGGTAGAGATTGAGCAGAGTATGTTTTATCCCTCTACTATATCAACGTTTACAGCGTTAGGTCCTTTTTTGCCTTCTTCTACGTCAAATTCAACTTTATCGTTTTCTTGAAGAATATCTCCATTGATACCAGAGATATGAACAAAAATATCATTTCCACCATCATCTGGCTTAATAAATCCGAATCCCTTCTCGCTGTTGAAAAACTTTACAGTACCTTGCATTATAACTTAAATTTAAATAAAAAATTGATAAAAAATATTCTTGAGAACTAATGAATTAGCACTCATTTGTTTAATTGACTACTATTATAGTAAAAAAAATGGTTAAAAACTAACCCTTAATCAGTTTTTGATGTAAAAAACCTTTAAGGACTGCTAAACCGTTCTGAAAATCTTGTGTATTATTGATAATAAGATCAGCCTGATTCATAAAAGGTTTGATGTAACGTTCATAAGTTGGCTGCACATGATTTTCATATCTATATAACACATCATCTAGCGGATAGTTCCTTTCTTGCTGATCTCTACGAATACGACGAGATAAAGCTGTAGTCTCTTTTGCGTATAAAAAGACCTTTAAGTCAAGCAACTGTGCAATTTCAGTATAGTAAAAAACAAAAATACCTTCTAATATAATAATTGGTCTAGGTTCAAAAACAAGTAATTCTGCTTCTTTTTCAGCATTGTTGAAGGTGTATTCTTTTCGAGTAACCGTTTCATTGCGCAGCAGTTTTTGGATATCAATAAAAAACTGATCTCTATCAATAGAAGTTGGCAGATCAAAATTTTTGACACCTTGAGAATCTGCTTCTTGATGCTCTCTAGGATGGTAATAATTATCTTGAGAGATAACACACAATTCTTCAGCAGCAAATTCTTCTTTGAGGCTTTGTAGGAATGTAGTTTTTCCTGAACCACTAGCACCAGTTAATCCTATAAGATAGGGCTTGTTCATGTCCTTATTTTTTTGCCCACAAATATGCTAATACTATTTGGTCTATCCAAACATTTTCTAATGATCTTTATCCCCTAAATTTAAGTCTGATAGAAGTATTTAAAAAGAAAAAATAAAAAAATGTATAAAAAATATGTAACCAAAGGATTATCTAGCGTTATACTTTAAGAACCTGTTTGAATTTATACTAATTGCTAATATGAAATGCCAATTTCTAGATCTTAGCAGCTTTTTTTATTGCAATAGTTAAGGCTATTACTCTAAAAAAGAGCTTTAACCTCTTAGAATTATCTACTCATATTTCTCGAAATTATAATTTTAGAACATGTTCTAATGTGAAAACAACTTTATACATATGCTCCCTTCTAAAAACAAGCTATGTATAGGTTCGTACAACTAATCAAAGAATAGATATTTAAAAATACGACAGGTGCCTAGACGCATTTATTCTGTTAACCTTTTTAAATATATAGACTTATGAACAAGTGTTTAATGTGTTTGCTAGCAATCCTATTCGCTAGTAGTCAGACCTATGCCCAAGACTATGCAAGTCTCAAAGGAATAGTAACCAATCCTAATGCAAGTGAGCTAAGCCGTTCTACACAGACTTATCTCGATTCTCTTTTTGCGATGATAGGGGATGCCCAATACATCCATGAAATAAAATTGAATGCTACTGCTGCCAATACAACTATTGCAGAGCAAAACTTAAAGCCTATGCAGCAGGCTCTAGAAAGCTATGGAGTATTGCCCCAAAAAATACTGAGTTCTACAGCTATTGCTAATAATGAAGAATTGCAGCTCGAAATCGCTTATACTCCTATGTTAACTTCTGTGGATGTAGTAGTGCAAGCTCCTAAAACTCGTAAAATATACTGTGCAGGTAGAACAAAAAAGGCCCAAGAGTTTAAGGTACAGGCTAGTCGAGAAATGCGAGTGAAGGGTAAGGAGGGAACGGAGGTCGCTATTCCCATGTTGGTGGATGCTGATGGAAATAGAGTGAGTGGAGAGGTAACTATAGAGCTAAAGGAGTTCTATAAGAATTCAGATATTGTGCTGAATGATCTTTTTACAGAAACGAATGGGGAGCTTCTGCAAACTGGTGGAATGATTTATTTGAATGCAACTTCTTCGGATGGAGAGCAGCTTTATTTGGGTAGTAATGCAACTGTAAAAATGCCAACCAAAAATGCTGATGCTGATATGCGTTTGTATACTGGTGAAGAGACAGCTGATGGTTCTGTTAACTGGGTGAAGCAGGGTGGCGAATCTCGAATGATGAAGGGATCCCTTTCTACAGGTTTGAGCATTAGAGAAATACAAGTGTTTGATCGTTATGATTATAAATTTGAGAACAGCAATATTAATAAGAAAAAGCGCAATAGTTATCCTAATCGATACAGCAAAAAACGATACAAAACAAAGCAGATTTATGAACTGTCTATCCCAAAACTAGGATGGATAAATTGTGATAAGCTTTTGGATAAAAAAAGTGCCATAGAGTTGGAGGTGAAAGTAACCGGAGAATTGCTGACAGGGGTATCTATAGATGGTGATGCAATGAAAGAAATTCCTAAAGTCTCTGCTTATATAACAGCACTCCCATCCATGCTCAGTGGCTCTGCTATTGTCAAAAAAGATGGTATTTATGTTGTATTTAGAGTTCCAGCTAATTATGAGATAAATATAGTTGGAATGACTGCTACCAAAGATGGAAGTGTGGCTTATGCCAAACAAGTAGTGAATACTAAGAGAAATAAAGATATGAAGTTGGAGTTAAACCTTAAAAAGGTTTCTAACGCTGCTTTGCAGCAGGATTTGGCAAGTTTAGATAATTAGAATAATAGTTATAAATAGAGTAGATGGTTCATTGTTGAAAATAAAAACAATGAACCATTGCTATTTAGGCCTATTCTTTTCCGAATTTGTATTACATTTGTTCATAACTTTTTATCAAAATTATGGACGAATTTGGAGATCATGAAGGTTTGCAGGAGCATCTCAATAAAATGCTAGAAAATCTTCCGAAAGAAATACGTGTAGTTGAGTATGGAATAGATGCAGATACAATGCGTCTGTACCAACGACTTGCAGAATACTATAAAAGCATAACCATCAATGAGTATGTACTAGAGATGGATTTGGATAGTCTGACAGATGAGGAAGATTTTCGAAAAACTTTGGTGCAAATCGCTTGCTTAGGTTCTGTGGAAGCATTCCGAAAGTTAGAGCAGTTTGAGAAACAAGAACTTCCTGAATGGAAAGAGAAATGGGCACAAATGGCCTTAATGCAATGTCAAATTCAACTAGAGAACGAGTTGAGAGATGAACCAATAGGTTTTATCGCAACTGGTTTGGGAGGTAGAGGCAATAAGATTCGATATTTTTTTGCAGTGAAATCTGACCAAACTTTTGATAGTGGTAAAGCTCGGTTTGTGCAGCAAATTTTTGAAGAAGTACTGAAGGAGCAAGATGCCGAATTGGAAGAAGTTGTGGTTTATGAACAGTTTGTTCAATTTAAGATTTTATTGCCTTTCAATATATCTTTGATTGATGTGGTAGTGAAGGGAATAGAAGATTGTGATTTCTTGGATGAGGAGTTTTTTATTACGAATACCAAACATCCAACGAAACAAGATCTCATAGATTGGGCAGAAGGAAATGACGAGGAAGATTTAGAGGATGATGATAATGTGTTTGAGTAAGTAGAGAGTTGTTTGTTTAGAAGAATAGACTTTGTTAGATAGCTAAAATTTTATCATTTTCTTATATAACAAATAGTCCATGCATCTTTAATCTCATGGGCTAAAATAAACAGATCAAACACTATGCAACGAATAGATGGGAAACAATTAGGAATTACCATTCAAGAAGAAATTCGACAAGAGGTAGCACAATTGACTGCAACTGGAAACAGAGCACCCCATTTGGTAGCCGTATTGGTAGGGGACAACCCTGCAAGTGCAACTTATGTACGTGCTAAAATGCGTGCGTGTAAAAGAACGGGTTTTCAATCTACCTTAGTTCAAAAAGAGAGTGATGTAACAGAAAGTGAACTGTTGGATGTGGTCAAACAACTCAACGAAGATCCTAATGTAGATGGGTTTATAGTACAGTTGCCTTTGCCTAAACATATTGATGAGCATGTCATAACTATGGCTATAGATCCCATCAAAGATGTAGATGGCTTCCATCCTACCAATTTTGGACTTATGGCTTTGGGTATGCCTCAATACATTCCTGCAACTCCTTATGGTATTATTACTATGTTAGATCGATACAATATCGAAACTTCTGGTAAGCATTGTGTAGTGATCGGGCGTAGCAATATTGTAGGAACACCTATGAGTATATTGATGTCTCGCAAAGCAAAAGTAGGGAATTGTACCGTAACATTAACACACAGTAGAACTAAAGATGTAGCCGAAGAGGTACGTCGTGCAGATATTGTGATTGCAGCTATTGGACGAGCTAATTTTGTAACAGCTGATATGGTAAAAGAAGGTGCAGTAGTTATTGATGTTGGAATTAATTCTGTAGATGATGCTAGCCGAAAGAGAGGTTATAGGTTGGTAGGAGATGTGGATTTTGAGAATGTAGCACCTAAATGTAGTTTTATTACGCCTGTACCGGGTGGAGTAGGGCCAATGACCGTAACTGCTTTATTGATGAATACCTTAGAAGGGTATAAAACACATTATCTTAAATAGTTGACTAGAATCATATAATTCGATGATATTGCACAGGTTTGGAAACAAGCCTGTGTTTTTTTTTGCCAAAAATTGGTAGTCAGCATCGAAAAGTGTATCTTATCTTAAATAGAATTCGTCCTATATTAGGAATATACTGAATTCGTATTTTTAGTCGTTATTAGATATAAAAGGAAGGAAATAAAGAGGATGAAACCTATTCTTCTTCTAACTTCTGAATTGAATTATCCTTATCAATCAAATAAATAGATAAATACCTATGAAAAGTTTTAGTTTACTTATTTTGCTTTTTCTGACATCAATAGCTTTTTTGCAGGCTAAGCCAGTTGATGAACTAATGGCTCGCAAAGTAGCCAAAACATTTTATCTAACAACTCCTTTAGGTGAGAAGTTAGGTGCTGCTAATATACACCTACAAACAGTAGATGCAGCAAAGACAGTTAAAATGGATTGGACTACCGGAAAAGCAGAGTCTTTGCCATTGTTTTATGTATTTGCAGTCAATACGAATGATGGATTTGTAATTGTATCTGGGGATGATAGAGCAGAACCTGTATTGGGCTATTCAAACAAAGGAACTTATGTAGTAGAAGATGTATGGGATGCAACTAACTTTGCTAAATGGATGGAAAATTATCGTGAAGAGCTTCGTTATGTTATCAATAATGGAATGGAACCAAGCGATAGAGTAAAAGAAGAATGGGCTGCCTTGATGGAAGGTCGTATTCAAAAAGAAAATGGACGTTCACCTAATACTGTCAATCCATTGATGTCAACTACTTGGAATCAAAATCCTTATTATAATTATCTATGTCCATCGAGTGGAGGGCAAACAGCCGTAACAGGTTGTGTAGCTACAGCTATGGCTCAAGTAATGAAATATCATGCACACCCAACACAAGGAGCTGGTTCTCATACTTACAATCACTCTACTTACGGATCGCTTTCAGGCAATTTTGGCGCAGCTACTTATGATTGGTCTTCTATGCCTAATAATGTAACTAGCAATAACTTTGAGGTTGGACAGCTGATGTCACATTGTGGTATTGCTGTAGAAATGGATTATAGTCCATCTGGTAGTGGGGCATATTCGAGCAAGGCTGCTGATGCTCTTAAAAATTACTTTGGCTACAAAAGTAGTTTAGCTTATGTGTCTAAAGACCATGATTATAATGGGAGTACTACTTCTTGGAAAAATATGCTAAAAACAGAACTAGACGGAAGTCGTCCATTGTACTATGCAGGAACTGGTAGTGGAGGTGGACATGCTTTTGTTTGTGATGGTTATGATGCTTCTGATAAATTCCATTTCAATTGGGGATGGGGTGGAGCTTATGATGGTTTTTTCTCTGTAACTTCTCTTGACCCTAGTGGTGTAGGTACTGGAGGTGGTTCTGGAGGTTTTAACTCTAATCACCGTGTCATCAAAGGTATTGAGCCTGATGGTGGTGGAGGTGGTGGTGGATCATCTACTTATGATCTTCGCTTGTATTCTGACATTGCTTTGAGTTTTGGTAGCATCAATTATGGTGGCACAGATACTATCAAAGTTGATGTTGGAAACTATGGAAACAATAGTTTTAGTGGTGATTTTGCAGCAATTCTTTTTGATGGGCAAAATAATCAGTTTGGGGTGATGTCTTCTACTGGGCAGACTATTACTAATGGTTATTTCAAGAAGTTCACCTTTTTGACCTCAACTTTGGCTAACAACCCAACCCCTGGTACTTATACTGTAGGTTTATATTATAGACTCAACAGTTCTAGTAATTGGCAATTGATGGATGCTGGAAGTTATACCAATACTGCTACCTTGAACGTGGTGAACAATACAGGAACACTTTCTATGTATAATGACATAAATGTAAGTGTAGATCCTATTGTGCAAAATCAAGCTTTTGATGTAACTGTGTATTATTCTAATACAGGAAGTGACATAACTAGTCCTGAAGTATCTGTTGATTTATTTGATGTTGATTTAAATTTTGTGACTACAGTCAAGGAGGTAACACTTCAGGCTTTGCCTAATGGTAATGCTTATTATACCTTTAACTCTTCGGGAGTATCTGTAGATCCAGGTTCTTATTATTTGGCAGCATTTATCAAAGAAAGTGGAGGCAGTTGGACATTAGTAGGTTCTACCTCTTCTTATCCTAACCCTATTTCAGTAACGGTAGTAGCACCAGGTTTAGCGGCAGATAGCTATGAAAGCAATGATACTGAAGGGAATGCTAAAACTTTGCCTACAAGTTTTGCAGCTAATCCTAATTATGCAACAACAGGTACAGACGGGACAACCAACATCCATACAGGAGGTGATTTAGATTTTTATAAAGTAGAATTGCCAGCAGGAGATAGCTATAGCATCAGCTCTCGTGTGCATGATTCTTATAGCTCTGGTAATGGTCAAACATATACTAATGATGTTATTTATTCTTATACTATAAATGGAGGAACAGCTTCTGATGTGTTTGATACTCAAGGAGACCTAATACAGTTGCCTAATGGAGGAACTGTTATTTTCCAAGTAGCACCATACTATCAAGGTGAAAAAGGATCATATCATTTGAGCATGGAAGTTGGTAAAGGCACCAATTCTAAGACAATATCTATTGAGCAAGATCTAACTATACAGTTGTTTCCTAATCCAGTAAGCGATTATTTGAATATTGATTTGGGAGAATCTTTTGAAGAAGTACAGCAGTTAGATGTATTTTCGGCTATTGGCCAAAAGGTTTATGAACAACCTATTTCTGCTGCAACTAGAAATCTACGTATAGTGACTACAGATTGGGCAGCAGGCGTCTACAATGTAGTGATTCAGAAAGAAAATGTACTGATTAATAGAAAAATAGAGGTGAGCCACTAGAGGTTTTGGTGACCTAAAACGATATAAAAGTTGGAAAATAGCGATGTTTTCCAACTTTTTTTATGTAAAAAGCTATGATATAAGCAGCAATCCTGCAAAACCTTGCGTTCTTCTAGGAAAGTTGATTATATTTAAATAAGGAAGAGATTACACAATAGTCTTTTGTTTGCCCAAATAAAAGGGAATAAAAATTCCTGGAAAACTATTGTGACTTTTTTTTTAGCGAAAAACTTAACATATATGGATATTGCCCTAAATATCGCAGCCAACAACGCAAATGCAAACGATCCAGAAATACAACTTATCAAAGGTTGTCTCAACGAAGAACGTTGGGCGCAGAAGAAGTTGTATGAATCCAATTATGGAAAAATGATGGGAGTTTGTTTGCGCTATTCCAATAATTCTGAAGATGCTCGAGACATTCTCAACGAAGGGTTTGTCAAAGTATTCCGCTATTTGCACAGATACAAAATCGGAACGTCTTTAAATTCTTGGATTCGACGTATTATGATTAATACTGCTATCGATTTTTACAGAAAAGCAGTACGTCATCGTACCGAAGATATTGAGCAAGCTCAATACACTCCAAGTGGAGGCGAAGATGCTATAAGTCGATATTCAACTCAAGAGATCATGAAAGTGATTCAGCAACTTCCACCTTCATACAGAGCAGTGTTTAACTTGTATGCAATAGAAGGATATTCACACAAGGAAGTGGCCAATACTTTAGGAATATCCGAGAGTACATCAAGATCTAATTTAGTTAAGGCAAGAACAAAGCTTAAAGTCATGTTGGCAAAGCTTTATGCAAAATAAAACCCTATAGATATGAAAAAAGACTTCGACGCTATAGATAAAATGGCACGAGATGCGTTGAGTGATCTCGAAGTCAAGTTTAATCCAAATGATTGGGATCGGATGCAAGACAAACTTGATGGAGTAGATGGGATCGACAATTCGTTTCGAGAAGCATTGCAAGGTTTCACTGTTGCGTTTAATCCAGCTGATTGGTCTCAGATGGAAAATAAACTCGACGAGATTTATGTAGATCAAGCAGTCAAGAATGCAGTAGAAGGAGTAGAAGTTCCTTTCAATGCTGCACACTGGACTATGATGGAAAATACGCTTGATGAAATCTATGTAGATCAATCCGTGAAAAATAGTCTCCAAAACTTTGAAGCTACATTTAATCCTAAAGATTGGGAGAGAATGGAAGAAGAGCTCGATCGCAAAAAGCACCTATATCCTCATATATGGTTTTACAAGAGCATCGAAGCAGTGGTTATGGGACTTATCCTATTTACAATATTTAATTTTATTACTAAACCTTCTAATTCTACATATCATAAAGCAAACTCTACTTCAACAGCCAATTCAGGAATAGTATCTAACTCAACTAACAACAATAGTGATAATACTAATAATGTTAGTAAAGAATTCCAAACTAATCCAAATGCTATGAATAATAGCAATAGTGATAATAGCAACAGCAATGCTAATAATAATAATAATGCCTTAGCTAGTGCTAATAATGGAATGGAGAATACTGCTAATGGCAATATTGGAAATAACAATAACAGTATTAATAATAGTTTGAATGGAAACGCTAATAATGCTAACATAACAAACAGCAATACAACATCAAACAATAATACAGTAACTAATTCTAATAATAATAATAGAAGTTCTAATATAGATAACCTACAAGGTGCAAATAAGAACAGTAATAACAGAAAGGTAGACAATAGCAATTCTTCTGGTTCAGCCAAGACCAATAATAGCAGCAATACTAATAATGGTTCTAAGGCTAACTCAAATAGCAGTAACAAGACCAATACAAAAAATACTGCTGCCAACGGAAATGAGCATAATGATCAAGAGCAAAACAATAATGCTACTACTGTAAACAAAATGGATAATACTGCTACAGCAAATAATGTTAATAACAACAACACTATAGCCAATAGCAATAATACTTCAGAAGTTTCGACTAGTTCTAGTAATAGCAATGCAACAACAGCTAATAATCAAGATAAAAATTTAGCCAATACTTCTGAAACAACTAAAAAGGAGCACAGCTTAACTTTCTTGAAGACAATAGATGCCTCTAAAACTAAGTTGGTAGAAGATCCAATTTTTGAATTGAAAAAGTTAGAGATTCCAGAGCCATACATTCGTCAACTAAGAGTAGGTGGTGTTTTTTCTCCTAACTTGGAGATGAATACAAGTGAAGGTAAAGGTGGTATTGGATATACATTTGGATTGACACTAGAAGCTGATTTGTTTAAGAAAGTATCATTCAAAACAGGTCTGATCTATTCTCAGAAAAATTATACAGCACAAAACCAAGTTATTGTTGACAATACTAATGCTGATGGTTCTATACATACAGTAGTGGTTGATAAAAAGACAAACTTGTTTATACTAGACATACCAGTTTATTTACAATATGCTTTTTATCAAAACGAGAAGTGGCGTGTATACGCTACAGCTGGTATAGATGCTAACTTAATAGTAGGTAAAAAATATACTGGTACCGAAAAAGTAGAATACAATGGTGTGAATGTAAGTACAGAGATAAACTCTCAAGATTATGATGAAGGCTTATTCAAAGGTGGAAAGTTCTTAGATAATGCTTACATGACTGTTGGTGGAGGAATCGGAGTAGAACGTCAGTTAGGGGATAAGGTTTGTTTATATCTACAACCTAGTTACCAACATACGATTACGCCACTTGGAGTGAATAAAGATAGAATCAATACATTCTCTTTGAGTGTTGGTATAAAAACAAACATTCGCTAGAGAAAAGACATATTAAAAAAAAACAGAAAAGCTGTTAACTTTGTTTCTTGCATAAGTTAACAGTTTTTTTTTACACTAAAGTGAAATTTTAATATGAGTGCTAAACGATATTTTGTTACAGGAATAGATACTGATATAGGAAAAACAGTGATTTCTGCGGTTTTAGTAGAAGCATTACAAGCGGATTATTGGAAGCCTATACAGTCTGGAGATTTAGAATATAGTGACACCCAAAAGGTGCAGGCATTAGTTAGTAATTCTAAGAGTAAATTTTTTCCAGAAACTTATCGACTCAATACACCTGCTTCGCCACATTATTCTGCAGAGCTAGATGGAGTGAAAATAGAGTTAGAGGCGTTTAAAATGCCTGAAACAGAAAATGATTTGATTGTAGAAGGTGCAGGAGGTTTAATGGTGCCATTGAATGATGAATATCTAGTGATAGATCTTATTGCTTCTTTAGGCATTCCGGTTGTTTTAGTTGCTAAAAATTATTTGGGAAGTATAAACCATACCTTATTGTCAATAGAAATGTTGAAGGAGAGAAATATTCCAATACAAGGTGTTATTTTTAATGGTAAACCAACCCCAGCTACAGAGAGTTATATACTGAATTATACAAAAGTTCGTTGTTTAGGGAACTTTGAATGGGTAGAAAATATTAGTAAGGATATTATAAAGGAGTGGAGTATGTTGGTAAGGTATTTGTATAAACAAATATAAATCTAATTAAATAGATTGTCAATAGTTACCGAAATTTTCTTTGAAAAAAACTTCTTTTAAAGGTAACCTTTTTACCCCAAGAGTCATTAAGAGGTATAGTTGTTAAAAAGAAGCTTAGTAAAAAGCTTAACTTTAATAATTTAACCTATTTGTTTAGAAAAGTCAATTTTTTTATCAAATAAA
Organism: Aureispira sp.; assembly: GCA_024222455.1. Classification (GTDB taxonomy): domain Bacteria; phylum Bacteroidota; class Bacteroidia; order Chitinophagales; family Saprospiraceae; genus JAAEPD01. The sequence goes on along the minus strand of JAAEPD010000140.1, from coordinate 8,890 downwards.
TGAAACTTTTTCTTTTTCTCTTCGTTTAACATAGTATAAAACACAACAAACATATGAGACAGTTAAAAATTACCCACAAAATTACTAGAAGAGATAGTGTTTCACTAGATAAATATCTTAATGATATTGGGAAAATTGAGCTAATCACTGCCAAGGAAGAAGGCGAATTAGCCAAACGTATCCGTGAAGGAGATCAGAGCGCACTACACAAAATAACTAAAGCTAATCTACGTTTCGTCATTTCAGTTGCTAAACAATACCAAAATCAAGGAATGCCTTTAGCCGATTTGATCAATGAAGGAAACATGGGCTTAATCAAGGCTGCTAAGCGTTTTGATGAGACTAAAGGCTTTAAATTTATTTCTTATGCAGTTTGGTGGATTCGTCAATCTATCTTACAAGCAATAGTAGAGCATGCACGTCTTGTTCGTTTGCCTCTTAACAAGATTGGATCGAACAATAAGCTTAATGAAGCTTACCAATCATTCTTGCAACAGTTTGAAAGAGAGCCATCTGCAGCAGAATTAGCTGATTTGTTGGATATGACAGAGAAAGAAGTACGAAATATACTACGTATTAGTGGTCGCCACGTATCTGTAGATGCTCCTATGGGAAGCGAAGAGAGTAGCGACACTATGACTATGTTAGATACTTTAGCTTGTGGTAAGGATGCATTTCCTGAAAACAAGTTGATGAATCAATCTCTTAAAGATGAAGTTAAGAATGGATTAGCTATGCTAAATCCTCGCGAAGTAGAAGTAGTGGTAGCTTATTATGGCCTAGATGGTCGTCAGCCAATGACTCTAGAAGAAATTGGAAATATTTGCAACTTAACTCGTGAGCGAGTACGCCAAATCAAAGAGCGTGCAATCCGTAGATTGAGAAAATCATCTAACCGCAACGCATTACGTTCTTACTTAGGACAATAGAATAATAAAATTAAAATAAGAAAAGGGCTAACTCCATGTGGAGTTAGCCCTTTTCTTATTTTCGAAAGTAATCAGAACCTTATCGGATAATAATCTTTTTGACCTTATGTATTTTTGGATCACTATACTCTAACAAATAGAATCCTGCATCTAAGTTTTGTACATCAATAGTGGTTTGTTGGTTGACAAAACCTTCTTTGACAACCTGCCCAGAAGTAGACAGCAAGCGATAGTTCCCAAAACTAGGTGTAGTTAAAGTAAGTTGGGAAGAACTAGGGTTTGGATAAACTTGGAAAGAAGCTGTGGATTTTACCTTTGGATTAGCAGTAACAAGGCTGCAAAGTACTTGAAAACTAGTTTTTCTCCATTGAACAAGAGTGGTGTCCCATATATAAGAATCATCTCTTTGTACATGTTCATTAGCATCTAGAGTATAGGTTGTTCTGCCACTATTATTCCAAGAGTTATTTATCCAATTCTGAGAAATTTCTTCTATAAGACTATTATTACTATTATAAGTATAAAGGTTTTTACCTCCATTGGCATCCCAAGCAGAATTGGAAGTGCTCCATAGCTCTCTATGGTAAGAGCTAATGCGCTCAGATCCATCTCTAGGAGTTAAGGTTCTATCCGTATTAGTCCAAACATTGCTAATTTTCTCTTGAGATAATTCCTCTGTTAAACTCCCTAGTGGAGTATAGCTATACAATATTTGGCGAAGGTTGCCAAAGGGGTATTGAATTGTTTTGGACGCCAGTCGAGTACCTGTTCCATAAGTATAGGTTTGTTGTGTCCAAGGAGAGGAGGGCCAAGAACTGGTACTACTATTCCACCAATATTCATTATCACTCAAAAGGACCAAGCTTGGATTATAGGTGTATGTATATTTTTTATCATTTACATAGCTATTCAAAGAAATATCCCACTGTTGTAAAATCTTTTCAGTGATTAATAGATTCCCACCACTGTCATAAGTATAGATGTATTTTTGAGCACTATAGTTATATATGCCACCAAACCAATCTTCATAAATAATTTCAGTCACATTGCCAACAATATCATAACTATATGTTTCTCGAAACTGCATAATCCAAACACTTGTATTATGGTCAAAATACTCATAAGTGTAGGATAGTATATCTTCATTTGTATTATAGGTATAATACTCTCTAGTGTCATAAATAGTAAAAGTGCCAATCCCATTAGTTATGGATGTATCCACATAATCAAGGTATCTATAAACTACATTGTTATTGCCATCATATTGAGTTGTTAAATTGCTAAATAAAGGAGCATTCCCTAGGCTATCAATTTGGTAACCGCAATATTCAGCAGTTGCATTAGACCAGTTATTGTGAGGAGAAGAAACAAGTTCGTTCCCTAAACCAAATTGGGCAAAACTAGATTGCCAAAGCAGACCTAAAGTTAGGAGTAGCGTGAAATTTTTCATGGATTATTCTGTTATAAAGATTAAAAATATCCACAAAGTTAAAGAATAGATATTAGTTATGTTAATATTGGGCTTAGATGTTTTGGGTATTCTTGCACAAATAGCTCAATATCACTATTGAGGAATTTGTGGTACTTGAATATTAGGATCTATTTGTTTGGCTGCATCGAAAGCTGCCTTAGCTTTGTTCGGTTTGTTGTTGTTCATGTACAAGACACCCAAATTAACACGAATTTTAGGGTTGTTAGGCCCTAAACGGATAGCTTCTAGGAAATATTTTTCGGCATTCCCAAAATCATTTTGCATAGCATACACAATCCCCAAAGATTGATTGTTTTCAGGAGTATTTGCACCACCTTTTTCTATAGCTTCTTTTAGATGGAATATAGCCTTATCTGGTTGTTGCAAAAAACGACCATAAACCTGTCCCAAAAGTTGATGAGATAAGATATGTTGAGGTTGCATTGCTAGCGTTTTATTTAACCATTCTAAGGCTTTTTGACCATTCTGAAATTGTACATGAACTAACCCTAAATTATAAGTAGCATGGTGAAATTGTGGATTGATTTCATGAGAGCGCAAAAATTCTTTTTCTGCTTCTTGCAAGAGTGCTACCTTTGTAGGGTCCTGTAAGTTTGGCTCTGCCATATATTTTTGAAGAAGACTATTGGCATAATAATAATGAATCTTAGCACTATTGGGCACAGCTTTGACATCTTGAGCAAATAGAGTAGCATTATTCTTCCAATCGGGATTTCTAGTGATTGTTTTGAAACTAAATGCCCCTACAACTACAACTAAGCCGCCCAATACCAATAGATTAGATTTTAACTGATCTAAGCTAGTTATTTTGAACCAAGAAGCAACTCCATACCCGAGAGCCAAGGCAAAACCTAAAGAAGGAATATATAAGAAACGGTCAGCCATAGGAGCACCAACATTAAACAAAATATTGGTAGTCAAAGAAAGCGGAATAAAATATAGTAGAATTGCATAAGCTGGTATATCTCGTTTGAATAGGCGCATAACAGCATATATTCCCATTACAATATACAATCCAGCTCCTAACAAGGCAACAGGATCAGAAAAAGTTGTCCAAGGAATTTGATTAAAAGAATAGTCACAAGACAAAGGATGTGGGAAGATAAGCAACAAGACATAATGAAGCAAAATAACTCCAATAGTAGCATACTGCTGCATAAACGAAGCCCCAATAAATGGATTTTCCATAATATCAGGATTAGTTTCAGCTTCTATGCCACCCACCATAGCTGTTCGGAGCATAATATAAAGCACTGCTGCTATCCAGTAGGGCATACAAGTTTTAGCAATAACAGACCATTCTTGCTGCTTACCCTCTTCTGGGACTAAGTTGAAAGCATGTATAGCTAAAGGAAATAATACTATAAATGTAAAGGAGTGTTCCTTAGAGAGCATTGCCAAAAAGAAACTAAAACTGCCTAAAATAACCCATTTAGTAGAGGACTGAGTCTCCGTTTTTAGTACCTTATATATACTATAAATAGAACCTAAAAGGAGTAGTAATGCTAAGATTTCATCTCGACTTTTTATGTTAGCAACAACCTCTGTATGTGTGGGGTGTGTTATGAAAATAAGACTAGTAATCAATGCTGCTATTGATCCAAAACTAAAACTTGCCATTAGCATAAGCAAGACATGATAGAGCAATAAAGCTGTTAGTCCGTACAAAAAGATATTAATGGCATGTCCTACATGTGGAGCTTCTCCAAAAAACTCATATTCGATAGCAAAAGTAACCAATGATAAGGGGCGATAACGACCTCCCGAGAGATCCATCCCTCCATCTCCATAAAGTCCTTCAAAAAAATCACGAGTCATCAAGTCTGGAATACCTTCTAGCCCTTGTTTGGTGAAACTATTGCCTTTGATAACAATAGAATCATCAAATGCATAACCATGTGAGTAAGTATTGGCATACAAACCTATGGCAAGAATAAAGAGCAACCAACCAATAAGTTTATGGTTTTGAGAAGTAGCAGGTTTTAGGGATTCAGGAATTTTTTTCTGAACGGGTATTTTGGCTTTGGCCGTTTTTTGTACTATAGGTTGTTCAGAGCGAGGGGTCTTTTTTTTCTTATTCTTCTTTTTAGCCATGATGCTAGGTGTTATAAAAGGTGCTAACTTCTACATTATTTGGTCTAGGAATACGATTCGTGATTAGGGTAAAACCCATGTCACCTTCAAACTTAATAACAATACTTCCCCCAAATATCCAAAAACCTTTCTTAACTTTCATAGTTTTTGCCTTACTCAAATCATATATTTTTACACCATCAGGCCATTTTTGCCCAAAACGCTCAAAAAAACTATGCAATTGCTCTAAGTTTAGGTTGTTTTGGGTTAGCAATTCAGCGATATATTTTTTAGGAGCTTGCCCATCAAAAGTCATTTTCTCCATTAAATTATCATTAGCAAGTGCTTCTATCCAAAAACCTCTATCTACTTGCACATTATCTAGCACAATGTACATATGAGTTTTGGTACCAACAAAACAAGCCTTGTCCATCACTATATCTACAGTAGGGACAAATACATAATCTTTAGTTGCAATTATTGCCATAGGGAGAGGGTTTTGGGAGAGAGGGGGCTATTACAAATAAGAAGAATCAAATAATAAAGGGAGTAAATCTTTCATGGTGTCTACTATGTAGACTTGCCCAGAATCACCTTGCAAGATCAATTCTATATCCTGTTTGTGACGTATTTCATACTCATAGATAGCTTGTCGGCAAGAACCACATGGTGGCACAGGTTTATTGATATTACCCTTTTGGCTTACAATAGTGATGGCTATTTTTGCAATAGGCATGTTTGGATACTGTGCAGATGCTGCAAATATAGCATTGCGTTCAGCACACATAGTCACCGGAAAAGCAGCATTTTCTTGATTACTTCCGGGGACAACAGTTCCATTCTCTAAAAGTAAAGCTGCACCTACCTTAAAATTAGAGTAGGGGGCATAAGCTGTTTCGGCAGCATCTTTAGCTTGTTGTAGCAATTGTGCATCTGCTGAAGATAGTTCAGCAGGCGATTCGTATACCGCTATTTCTGCGGAGATGTTCATTTTTTGCATAAGTTGTAGTCATTAGCTGTTCCAAAAGACAAAAAAATCTACCATTTAACAGAAAATGATAGAGTTGATTTTGGCAGGGAAATAAAGCTACAACGAATTTTTTAAAAAAACGAAGAAATTTAGAATTTATCCTCTGTGTATAAACTTGCTAGGAGGTTAAGATATAAATTGTTCTAGGAGTTATTTCATCAGTTTAATCAATAATTACTCCTTAACTTACTTTTCTCGAAGATAAACAGTCTCTTTTCCTTTTTCTATTACAACCAATCGATCACCCTCTAATGTGCCATCTACAGCATTAGTCATAGTGAAAAGGCTTAGGATCAAGGTAATTCTTTTGCCTTTTAGTTTATAGGTGCCAGTCACGCTATTCATAGGCAATTTACTATCTTCGTTGTTCTTATTCATTGCAAGTAAGAGCGTACCATCCTCATATAAGTCTATATAATCACCAGTTTTATCATCCTTTTTTTCTGGGATATAACGCCCTGCAATACTCATCTTTCGTAGACTCGACTTTCCCTTTACTGCTTTCGCAAATATTTCCTCCATGCGTTGTTTCTCTTCCATGACAGCCTCTTTAGCTCTCATTGCCTCAATTTGTGCCTGTATGGCTATTTCCTTAGCTTTTAGGGCTTCATTTTGTGCTGTAATTGCTTTGTTTTTTGCTACTAAGGCTTCCTGTTCTGATATTTTTAGAGCATCCCAATCTTTTTCTAAACGCTCAAGGCTCTCTGTTAAAACTTCCACTTTCACAGTGAGAGCTGAATTGGCTGTTTCTAATTTTAGATTTGACTTTTGAAGCTCATTATACTTTTTGAGGAGCTCTTTTTTGCTTTGTGCTTGACCATTTATGGAGCCTAATAAGAAGACCAATAATAGTGTTAACTTGATTTGCATAATTTTATTTAGAATATTTTACTGATTAGATTAAACCGTCATCCAACACATCATCCAACACAGGAATTTGTTTTTCCTTTATTCCCCAATGTCTAGTCATTATACCCAAAAGGCCCATGTTTATAGTAATAAAAAAGAAAGGATAGCCCATTTTAGTAGCATCTGCAAAATTGCCAGTAGGGCCATAAATAGCAAAATTTTGACTAATAAACTCACTTTCGAAAACAACCGCCACAATACTTATAAATAGAGCCAAAATAAACCAAAAAGAAAGCTTTTCTAACAAGTAATAAGTGAAAATATAATAGAAAAAACAAACCATTCCTACCAAAAAAATATGAAAAAAGAAAGGCATAAAAAACGATAGAAACAACGGTTTTGCCATATAAAAAGCGAATATAGAAACTAAATATAGGCCAATCATCAGTTTCCAATAATTCTTTTTGTGTTTAGTCCCTACACAAAGAGGCATAAGGAAAGCATTCACCACCAAAAAATTGATGATAAGAGTCGAATAATAGAAATCTATATAAACCCAACGAGTGCCAGACCAGCCAATAATATACAAGATTTCAAACACCCAAAGTGCATTAGCAGCAATCGCTGACAGTAGAATTAGCAATAGTAGTGTGCCTATTCTCATACCGTTTCTAAAAATAAGAAATGACGAAGTTTGAGGTCTAAATCCTTCTGGATATTTTTGTAATGATCACTATTATAAAGGAGTTGCCCTTCCTCTGTTTCTATAAAAACCATTGGAAAAAAGATAAGATCTTCTGTAGCCTTACGTTTATATTTTTGCATAAAATCAGGATTTTGCTCACCATGAATACGATGGACACTCACCCAATCCTTATACTTGCTTTCTGCAGCTGCTATAGTCGGGGCAATAGCCTTGCAAGAGGTACAATTATCTCTATAAAACTCTATCAGCCTAAGCTTGCGTTGAGGCTGTTGAGCATAACTAGGTTTAGGAGTTGATGTTGTTGTATTAACTGTAGAACTAGAGGTATTAATATTATCCATAGAGCTACGCTCAAAAGTAGCAATAATCGCCTGTTTAGCAGTTTCGGCAGATAAAATACCCTCTAAGCGACCATGCTCGGCACCATTTTTATCAAAAAACAGACTTACTGGCCCTTTAGGGTGTTTGTCTAGTTCATATCTACGAGCAAATAAAGCCTTCTTGCTTTGCCACTCAAAATGGATACGTCTAAACACTTCGGGTTCGCCCATCAATGCTTTTATAACCTGTTTAGTGCTCTGAAAATCTTCATCTGTTTCGGCCTCATCATAAAATGTTCGGATGATAATCCCTCCCGAAAATGTACGACCAGCAAAAGCACTTCCGCCACTTCCTACTTGTCCCAAAAGTTGATCTAAGGTACTGCGCAAATCCCCAGCACTAAACGTGTCCAACTCTCGTTTTACCTCTTGGCTATCCTTGAGGAATATAGTAATAGGAAAAGCTGTAGAATCCAATAAATCTTGACCATCAGCCAAGCCATATTGAGTCAGCAAGGAAATACTCTCTAATCCATTGACCTTTTTGAAGCCTACTTTATCTTGATAATTAGGTTCTTGAAGTACGGTTGCAATAGTTTCGGCAACTTCTTGACAAGCACTACACAATGGAGCACTAAACTCTATAATTTGAACAGACTGTTGAGGCATTATCTTAGCGTTTAATATTAATTATAATTAATGCATCTAATCTAATCATTATCTAGCAAAAAACATAATGTATTAAGTGTTGAAACAAGCTAATAATAGGACTCTAGATTTAACTTTGCATAATTAAGAAAATTAGCCCAATTATGATTCCAATGACAGCAATAGTAATCCATAGGGCTAGTCCTATATGCCACATGAAAGGGAATATAAAAATGAGTCCAACTATAAATAATGCTAAACCTCCCAAAAACCAAACAGAAGGTACTATTATGGTAGATGCAATCAAAAGTTCACGAATACCATGAGTTTCGATGCCGCTATGCAAGATCCAAGGAACAGGTATAAGAGGAGCAGCTACAAATATTGCAATAGTACCTAATATACACAATAATGGCAATGCTAGTCCAAAGAAACCTAAGAACATTAATGCTAATCCTCCTAGAGCAAAAAGTATAGCTAAAATAGCAAGTGTAGCAGCCAATGCATCCATTGTTTTATTATAATCCTTGCTAGCTTTGGGATGATGTTTTTTGTACTTCCTCTTCTTTCTTTTCTTTTTCTTTTTTTTGCTTTTGGGTACTCTTGGTAAGCTAATACTTTGTTCTATGGGAGTAGCACTATTGCTATTGGCATAGTTGTGTTGAGGCAGTAATAGACTCAAAAAAAATAAAGTGATAAGGAAATTTAATGTCCTCTAAATGGTTTAAATCCTCCGTCTTCAGACGGAAAAGACTTAAGTCCTTGCAAATGGTTATCTTAGCAAGATGAAAAATTACACAAAAGCAAGTCATACGATTTATCATCATAGATAGCATATAGTGT
>JAAEPD010000139.1 GCA_024222455.1 Aureispira sp. | reverse complement strand
TCATATCTAAAATACTACTACTAGACCTAAAATGCAATTTTTTAATGAAGTTATAACAATTTGTTTTTAGAAGGGGCTTTATCAAAATTTTTCTTGATCTAAAATCAAACATAATAACTCTGAGAGAATAATCAATTTTTTAGATAAAAGTATAGTCCTTAAAAATTCATTCGTTGCCCAAAACGACAGGTTCGTTAACTCAGATGTAGGGTTCGTTAATTGGGGGTGAATAATATTGATTTATCCCATACTTTTATAAGCCTAAGTAAGAAAGAATTTATTGTAACCACTTACTTATAGGATATGAATACAATTTATTACAAAAACATTTCAATAAAAGTATAAATCATGAAAAAACTAATATTACTTCCTTTTGTGCTTTTTTTTAGCATACAATCCTTTGCTCAAATTCCGATAGAAAACCTAGTTTATTATACCCCATTTACTGGTGGTGATAGTTCTGATTTAACATTAAATGCAACATTTAATACCAATACAGGAGCTACAAAGGTTCTAGATCGATTTGGGAATACTGACGCAGCTTTTAATTTTCAGAGTGCAGAACATTTACATTATTCGCATGGAAACGGGTTGAGTTTGCATACAAACGATTTTTCTATTTCTGTATGGGTAAAGACCTCTAATACAGGAAGGCAAGCAGTGTATCGAATTGGAAAATATACAAATACAGCTAACAATAATGGCCGGATTGCTTTAGAGTTAAATCATCCTTCAGGAGAAGGTATCTATGCCAATATTTCTACTCAAAATAACAATTCACTAGTTGTTACTCATACTCCTTCAATTAATGATGGCCAATGGCACAATATTATTTTTATGAGAAGAAGTCAACAGCTTCATTTATACCTAGATGGAGTATTGGTAAACAGCAACTTAAACGCAACTGCTTATAATGTAAATAACACGAATAACGCAGATGTTTATATTGGATCTACTAATGGTACAGGTGTTTTCTTCAATGGTTCTATTGATGATTTGGCCGTTTTTAACAAACCACTTACCGAAACAGAAATAGCCACTATACACTCAGCTACTCAAAGCTTTGATGCCTTAGATTTATCAGCAGGATTAATCTCCAAATTTGATTTTGAGAATGGTTCTGCAATTGATCCATTAGACGAGGCTATTCTTTCGGCTTCAAGCGCTACACTTACATCTGATAGAAATGCCATTGCAAATAATGCTCTAGCTTTTGATGGCACACAAGATTGTAAGTATATGACTGGTGGAAAATACAACTTTAATCAGAATAGCAATGACAATCATCTTTCGGTTTCTTTGTGGTTTAAATCCAACGAAGGGTTAAATCGACAAGGACTCGTCAATGTGGGAGAATATGCTGGTACTTCTGGGGACAGTCGATTAACTATAGAACTGCATCATCCTAGTGGAGATTCTATTAGAATAATACAATCAGACCAGAGTAATAACACCTCAGTTATATCATCTAATGCTACTGTAAGTGATAACCAATGGCATCATTTGGTTTATATCAAACAAGACAATATAAATATCTTGTACTTAGATGGACAAGAGTTAGTTTATGATTCTAAGACCAATAGAAATATTGATGGTGATAAAGATTTGGTATTGGGTGGGTTAATTTCCTCAGGAAATAATGTTGGATATTTGGAAGGAGCTTTAGATGAAGTATATATATACAATAGAGGATTACATGCTCCTGAAGTCAATGAATTATATACAACAGGTGCTTTTGCTTATCAAGTAGATGTTGCCTCAAATTTAGTTTTTGATGTAGATTTTGATGCATCTGCTGATGATCTTACCAATATAAATTCTTTGAATACTAATACCAATACAACTACAGCAACAGGTTATGATGGCAATACTGCTTATTCTTTTAATGGAACAAGCAGTTATATTCAATACAAAGATTCTTCTCTATTGGATCTAGGAACGTCTGATTTTACAGTTTCTCTTTGGTTAAACTATACAGATGGAGCAACCCGAATGATTCCTTTTACTATAGGAAAGTGGAATAATGGATTAGCAACAGAGAATGGGAAGTTTTATATAGAATTGAATACAACAACAGGGGAAGATATTACAACTAGATATTTTGATGATGTTAATGCTCAATCTTCTCTAAAAACAAATGTAACCGGAACTTTGAATGATGGTAATTGGCATCATGTAGTTGTTACACGTACAGGAAGCTATATATATATGTATGTAGATGGAGTTTTAGAGAAAAGAGTAAATCAACCTACTCGAAATATTACAAATGTTAATCACCGCTATTTATTATTGGGAGCCAATGCTGCACCATCAGCATCAACTTTTTATAATGGAAGTATTGATAATGTAAAAATATTTAAGCATGCCTTGAATGGACTAGATGTAGAAGCTTTAGGTGCGTCTATAATTACAGGTACTGTTGCAACAAAAATAAATAGCAAGCCAAGTTTAGTGGTGTATCCTAACCCAACATCTGCTCAATTGACGATTGCTAATGTAAATTCTAATATTGAAGAGATAAGAATTGTTGACTTAACTGGAAAAACAGTGAAATCTCTAATAACAACAACTAATACAGTTAACGTAGCTGAATTATCCAAAGGTGTCTATATTCTGCAAACAAAAACAGACAAAGGTCTATTCAACAATACTTTCATAAAAGAATAGGAGAGTTGTTAGTAACTCAAATAAAAAATGCGCAGTATTCTAAAACAGAATCTGCGCATTTTTATATCTATAAAGGATGGAAGTGCTATCCAACTACTTGCTGAACCAAGTCAGCTGCTTCTTGAAGCGTAATAGCAGAGTGCACAGCCAATCCAGACTGATCAATAATTTCTTTAGCTTTTACAGCACCAGTTCCTTGCAAACGAACTACGATAGGAACTTTGATGTTTCCAATGTTTTTGTAAGCATCTACAACACCATTAGCTACACGATCACAACGAACGATACCACCAAAGATATTGATTAGGATAGCTTTTACATTATCATCTCTCAAGATGATACGGAATGCATTTTCTACACGTTCAGCATCAGCAGTACCTCCTACATCAAGGAAGTTTGCAGGCTCACCACCAGACAATTTGATGATATCCATAGTAGCCATAGCTAAACCAGCACCGTTTACCATACAACCTACATTTCCGTCTAATTTAACGAAATTTAAGCCATAGTTACCAGCTTCTACTTCTGTAGGATCTTCTTCATGCACATCACGCAATGCAGCTAAGTCTGGGTGACGGAACAATGCATTGTCGTCTAGAGATACTTTACTATCTGCAGCAACCATTTTGTCATCAGAAGTTTTTAAGCAAGGGTTAACCTCAATCAACGAACAATCTGCACCAACAAATGCGTTGTAAGCAGCCTGCGTAAATTTAACCATGCTCTTGAATGCAGCACCTGTTAAGCCTAAGTTGAAAGCTACCTTACGAGCTTGGAATCCTTGTAGACCTAAGTGAGGGTGCACATATTCTTTATGTACTAGATGTGGAGTATGCTCTGCTACTTCTTCGATATTCATACCACCTTCAGTAGAATAAACAATAACATTACATTTCTTCTCTCTATCCATTAAGATACTAAAGTAAAATTCGTTAGTATCCATTTCGCCAGTTTCTGGGTTAGGATAGTATACATCTTCTGTTATTAAAATTTTACGTACCAATTTACCAGCACCATCCATTCCTCCTGGAGTTTGAGGTGTTTTAAGCATCATGCCTAAGATATTACCTGCATGCTCTTTCACGTCATCCATGTTCTTAGCCAATTTTACACCACCACCTTTACCACGTCCACCTGCATGGATTTGTGCTTTTATCACACACCATTTAGTGCCTGTAGTTTCTTGTAAAGTTGTGTACGCTTTTTCAGCTTCTTCAACAGTTGTAGCCACAACACCTCTTTGGATAGGTAATTTGTAACTTGCTAATAATTCTTTGGCTTGATATTCATGTAAATTCATCGCAATGATTTATATTGGTTTAATGATTACTTAGAAGATGCCCAAAACTAATTTATTTTCTGAGGTTTTCAAAACATTAGTTGCTTGAATTTTGTCAATAAGTTATTATTAAAAATAATGTAGTCCTAATTTCAATGAATATAACACTACCAATACAAGTAAAACCGTTCTTGGAGGAACCTGAAACAAGTCAAATTCGAGCAAAATGGTTTGACTTAGCAGAAAAACTAAATATTCCTAACGAAGAGGCTGTATCTATTTATGATCGTTTGTATTATGAATATAGTGATTGGGATAGAGCTTATCATAATTTATCTCACATAAAGAGTTTTTTGGCCTTATCAGATACTTATGCTCAGAATATAGAGCGCAAAAACCTATTTGATTTAGCTATTTGGTTTCATGATGCTGTTTATAATACTAAGAAAAAAGATAATGAACTCCAAAGTGCTCAATTGGCTAGAGAACTATTGATGCCATTCTTAGAAGTAGATGAAGTAAAATTTATTCAACAGCTTATTTTAAGTACAGAGGGACATAAACCTAGATTGAAACACCCTGATAATTTATTATTTTTAGATTTTGATTTGGCTATTTTGGCAACGGAATGGAGCACTTACTCTAAATATAGTGACGCTATAGAACAGGAATACAAAAAATGGTACTCCTTCTTTTTGTATGGAGCAGGTCGCAGGAAGGTCTTGAAGCATTTTTTGGAACGAGAGGAAATCTATTTTTCAGAAGCTTTTAAAGCTAATTATGAGGATATAGCTAGAGCTAATTTAGAAAGAGAAATAACAATACTATCTGGCAAATAATAAAGAGTACAGGGCAATTATTTTAGTATAAATCTGCTTTTTAGTATAATATTTGTTATAATGTGAACGTATTAGATATATCCTTATATAGAAAGAAAAGAAAAACACTAAGAAAGAGAGTACCCCCAAAAAGAAAAAACAAATAACCTAACTATGACATTATTATCTTCTTTGATATGGAAATGGGGCAAGTTTGCACTGGTTTCATCTATGTTGATGGTACTTCTAATTGTAGTTTGCAATTGGTGGGTAATCTCAACGGTTAACTCTAAGGTTTACTCTAGTTTAGATGAGGTAGAATACAGTGATGTAGCACTTGTCTTAGGTACTAGTAGAAGTGTGAATGGGGTATACGAGAATCCATTTTTTACACATCGTATAAAAGCTGCTGCAGATTTATTTTTTGCAGGCAAAGTTAAGCATATTTTAGTTAGTGGAGACAATAGTACTGCAATCTATAACGAGCCTAGAGACATGCGCAAAGCATTAGTTAAAATGGGTGTTCCGGATAGTTGTATTACAATGGACTTTGCAGGCTTAAGAACATTAGATTCAGTTGTACGAAGCAAGGAGATTTTTCAGCAAAAACGTATTACCATAGTTTCTCAAGGCTTTCATAACTATAGAGCGCTATTTACAGCCCATTATCACAATATAGATGCACTAGCTTATAATGCAGAATATCCTAGTGCAGCTTCTTCTAAAACTATTTTGAGAGAATATCTAGCGCGCCCTAAGGCGATATTAGATTTGTATTTGCTCAAAAAACAACCAAAATACTTAGGTGAAAAAATAGACATTCGAGTTTAATTATATTCTCAATTAGAGATAAAGAAAGTCAGTTGAATTTTTATAATTCAACTGACTTTCTTTATTTAGGAGGATGAAACGAATAAACTTACTTTCTAGCCCCCGAAATGTATCAACAGCTTTAATGTACAGCTTTGCACAAAGAAAAGATACTGTAGTAGTAGACGAACCTCTCTATGCCTACTATCTAGCACATACAGGTATTGTGCATCCTGGTCAAGACGAAATATTAGCAAGTCAGAGTCAAGATGCTCAAGAGGTGATTAAAACGATGATTTCAGGAAAATGGCCTAAAACTATTCTATTCTTAAAGAATATGGCTCATCATATTATTGGTATTGATGAGCAGTTCTTAGAGAACCTAATTAATATTATCTTTATAAGGCAGCCCAAGCAAATTATAGCTTCTTATGCAAAGGTACGAGAAAAACCAACGATAGAAGATATAGGAACACTGAATCAATATAGGCTATATCAGAAACTCAAAAAAGTTGGGAACAACCCAATAGTCCTTGATTCTGCAGAGCTTCTAAAGGCACCCAAAGTTGTGCTAAAACAACTTTGTGAGCAGATTGGAATTCCTTTTATGGACACAATGCTTCAGTGGGAGGCTGGGGTTCGTGAAGAAGATGGTGTATGGGCTAAATATTGGTATACTAATGTGCACAAAACAACGGGGTTTCAAATCCAGAAAACAAGCAGTAGAAATCTTCCTGAAGATTTAGAGCCTTTGTATGAAAAACTTAGACCTTATTATGAAGAGATGGCAAAATATTCTATTAAAGCAAAATAAATATATTAGATATGTTACAACAGTTTAATCCTAAAAATAAAGATATACAGGTTTTTATAGGGGATCAATTATACCATAGAGATGAAGCAAAAATTTCAGTTTTTGATAGTGTTGTGCAAGGAGGAGATGCTGTTTGGGAAGGACTTAGAGTTTATAATGGAGCTATATTTTCCTTAGATAGGCATTTAGACAGGTTGTACACTTCTGCAAAGGCTTTAGCTTTTGATGCTATTCCTGATCGACAATGGGTCAAAAATGCAATTTTTGAAACGCTTCATGCTAATGAGATGTATGATGGAGTGCATATTCGGTTAACATTGACTAGGGGAGAAAAGATTACATCGGGGATGGACCCTAGGTTGAATCAGAAGGGGCCATGTTTGATTATATTACCAGAATGGAAACCACCTGTGTATGATAATAAAAATGGGATAAGTGTGATTACTGCTCATATACAACGCAATTCTCCTCGACATCTTGATTCTAAGATACATCACAATAACTTATTGAACAATATATTAGCTAAAATACAAGCTAATATAGCTGGAGCTGATGCCGCTTTAATGTTGGATGCCTATGGTTTTGTGGCGGAATTGAATGGAACCAATATATTTATGGTAAAAAATGAGGTTTTGTATACTCCACATGCTGATGCTTGTTTACATGGAATTACAAGAGGGCTGATTTTGGAACTTGCTGAACAAATAAAAATTAAGGCTGTAGAACGTAATCTATCTTTGACAGAGTTTTATGGAGCTGATCAGGTTTTTTGCACTGGTACAATGGGAGAGTTGACTCCAATTACCAAAATAGATGGTCGTTTGATTGAGAATAATTCACAAACCATTGTGTTGGAAAAGTTACAAGAGGCTTTTCATACTATTATTCCTAAGTATAGCACAAGCATTCCTAAATTATAAGAGTTAAGGTATCATAAGTTCAAATATATTTCTGGATGAGAGAGTTTTAAATTTTTTATATTTTTTGTATCTTACTAGGAGCTTCAAGTAATTGTGTATTAGCTAGAAACCCCTAATTGATACACTCTGTTACTAAATACAAAACTATTTCATTTGAAACTAAATTATTGTACTTATGTGGAGAGATTTTAAATATCTACTAGCCTATATTATTCCAGGCTTTGTTGCACATGCCTTATATTTTAAAGGCATTTGGTCTTTTAATGGGTTTACAGTAGCTTTTGTTATTGTACCTATTGTAGAACTATTTTTTACTGGAAACACTGTCAACCTTACAGAAAAAGAAGAGGAAACCCAGAAAGGAAGATGGTTTTTTGATCTTATGTTGTACCTGAATGTACCTATGTTAGTAGGCTTGACAACTTGGTACTTTTATACTATAGCTTATGTTCCTTTAGAGCTTTATGAGTTTGTGGGGCTAACAACAACTGTAGGAATGTATTTAGGAGGTTTGGGGATTAATGTTGCGCATGAATTGGGGCATCGTTCCAACAAGTTTGCACAGTTGATGTCACATATTTTACTCATTCCTAATTTGTATTTGCACTTTTTTGTAGAGCACAACAGAGGACACCATGTCAATATTGCTACAAACAAAGACCCAGCCACTTCTCGCCTCAACGAGCCTATTTATGCCTTTTATATACGTTCAGTAGTCTATAGTTATATCTCAGGGTGGGAGTTAGAAGCTCGACGTTTGAATCAAGCTGGCAAAAGTTGGTTAAATGTGGGTAATGCTATGATTTGGTATCAACTGATTCAAGTAGCTTACTTGGCAATTATTGGTGTTTTGCTAGGTCCTTTTTATGTTTTAATGGCCGTAATAGTTGGTATACTTGGCTTTATGATGCTAGAAACAGTTAACTATATAGAACACTATGGCTTGCAACGCAGAAAATTAGATTCTGGCCGTTATGAGCGAGTAATGCCTTGGCATTCTTGGAATTGCAACCATGATGTTGGTCGTATATTACTATATGAATTGACTCGTCATTCAGACCATCACTACAAAGCAACTCGAAAATATCAAACACTTCGACATTTTGAAGATACACCTATGTTGCCTGCAGGCTATCCTGGCAGCATGATTTTAGCTCTGTTTCCTCCATTGTGGTTCAAAATTATGAATCCTAAAGTGAAATACTACAGGGGGTTAGCAGCTCAACAGGCTATAGAAGCTACCTAAAAGAGATATAAAGGAAGGTAATCATGAAAATGGTTACCTTTTTTATTAGATATAGATATACCCCAAAAATGAATGATACCAAAGAAAAAATTATAGCCTTACTCACAACAGGAGAACCTGTTAATATTGAGCTGGCTTTGCAGTTGTATAGAACTATTAATCCTAAGTATAATTCTAGACTATGGAATAGAGCTTATGTGTTGTTTGGCTTATACAGGAAGAATGATTTTAAACTTAGTAAGCATGAAAAAATAGCAGATATTTTTAAACTCAAAGAATTAAAAATTGATTTTAGAAAAGAGGCAGATAAACAATTTGATAGGTTAGAGAAGTGTACTCCAATCTTTGAATTGTTAGAAAATATCGAAGCAGTATTTCTTAATAACTACGATTATCCATTTTTACCATCCAAACTGTCTAGCTTCTCTAGTTTAGCAAAAGTTCGTATGGGGTTGCCTAGAAATTATACCACAATCAATTTAGATAAACCTGCTAAAGTGGGAGCTAATATTAAAATCAAGCACCTTGGATTTGTTTCTTTTAACAGCCGAAAACCTAATTTGGTGGATGATTATCTGAATAGGTTATTCAGAAATATTGGGAAAAGCTGCAAAACACTGGTTGAACTGGATTTTTCGGAGACCTATTTGTCTGAAATCCCGGAAAACTTAGCAGAAATAAAAACGCTACAGTCCCTGAATTTATCAAGAAATGAAAGGGTCTCAAAAAGCTCTTTCAATAATTTACAGAACTTAACATCACTCCAATCTTTAAATTTGAGTTTTTGTAAAATCAAGGATGACCTGTCTTATCTAAAACCATTAAAAAACTTAAAAAGCTTAGACATAAGTTGCAATGATTTGACTATAGTCCCTGAATTTTTAGGCAAGCTAAAGGGCTTGGAAGTGTTAAAGATAGCTTCTAACCCTTTAGTTAGAATTCCAGATTTTATAGGTAATTCAACATTAGAAGAACTAAACTTAAATCACTTGTTGAGTTCGATGCAGCATGATTTTTTATTACCAAAGACCTTGAAAAGAATAAGTTTATGTGCTTGCCGATTTCAGGATATTCCTGAAGTTGTTTGGGGCTGTTCAAATTTGGAGGAGTTGAATTTGAGTGGCAACCCAATTTATGGTATTCCTGATAAAATTGGGAGCTTGACAAAATTGAAAAAAATATCTGTCTCTGGAGCTAGATTAACTATAGAAACTATTAGTCTAAAAATCGAGAATTGCAAGAATTTAGAGGAGCTTGATCTTTCCAGAAATCGATATTTAGAAGCAATTCCTGAAGTAGTATTTATTTTCAAAAAACTGAGAGTGTTGAATTTAGCTTCAACTAAAATAAAGACTATACCTGAGGAGATTGGAGGTCTGACAAAGCTAGAAAGCTTAGATTTATCCGAAAATATTACAGGGGAGTTGCCCCGTTCTCTTCAGTATCTAGTGAATTTGAAATATCTAGCTGTATATAATATCTATCATGGGCTTGTGGGTGGAAATCAAACATTTGTAAATTGGCTGAAAACAAAGTTACCCGATACAAAAATAGAGGACCATAGATATATGCCAGGCTATATGTTATAACTTGTATAGAATCTATCGTAGATTCTGTTTAATCTTTGCGACATTTTAGTATATTTGTAACCGATTTTAAAGCAGGAAGATTTTTGTTTAACAGATTTTGTATTGATAGTGCTTAGAATGCTTAGTCTAGATTTAGCACAATATCAATTTTTCAAATTGAAATAAATATGTTTGATAGTTTATCAGAAAGGTTAGAAGGTGCGTTCAAATCTCTAAAAGGAGATGGCAAATTAACGGAGATTAATGTAGCAACATCTATCAAGGAAATTCGTCGTGCATTAGTCGCAGCGGATGTGAATTATAAGATTGCAAAAGAGTTTACCAATAAGGTAAAAGAAGAGGCATTGGGCAAACGCAACGTATTAGCGTCTGTTCGTCCAGGTGAGATGATGATCAAAATTGTCAACGATGAGTTGATAGAGTTGATGGGAGGCCAAGCTGCGGGTATCAACATCAAGGGGAATCCTGGTGTAATGTTGATTGCTGGTCTACAAGGTTCTGGTAAGACAACTTTTACAGGTAAGGTTTCTAAGTTTCTGAAAGAGAAAAAGAAAAAGAAAGTATTGGTCGTTGCTTGTGATGTTTACCGTCCTGCTGCGATTACTCAGTTATCTGTTCTAGCCGAACAAGTTGGAGTGGATATTTATAAGGAAGAAGAAAATAAGAATCCTGTAAAAATTGCTGAAAATGCAGTGATACATGGAACACAGAATGGATATGATGTAGTGATAGTGGATACAGCTGGTCGTTTGGCTGTAGATGAGGAGATGATGAATGAGATTGCTGCAATCAAAGATGCGATCACGCCTTCTGAAACACTTTTTGTAGTGGATGCTATGACAGGACAAGATGCTGTGAATACAGCTAAAGCCTTTAATGAGCGCATCAACTATGATGGGGTAGTGTTGACCAAAATGGATGGTGATACTCGTGGTGGTGCTGCCTTATCTATTAAATATACTGTAGGGAAGCCAATCAAGTTTGTAAGTATGGGTGAAAAACTCGACATGCTTGATATCTTCTATCCTGAACGTATGGCTCAGCGTATCTTGGGTATGGGGGATATTGTATCCTTGGTAGAAAAGGCGCAAGAACAGTTTGATGAGAAAGAGGCTAAACGCTTAGAAGGTAAAATTCGTAAGAATAAATTCGACTTTAATGACTTTTTGGTGCAGCTTGGACATATCAAAAAAATGGGTAATATCAAGAGTTTGATTGGTATGATTCCAGGTATGGGTAAGATGGCTAAAAACTTGGATATTGATGATAAAGCTTTTTCTAAGATCGAAGCGATTATCTTATCAATGACACCTGTTGAGCGCAAAAATCCAGCTTTGCTAAATGGTAGCCGCAAAAAACGTATTGCTCGTGGTAGTGGTAACAAATTGGAAGAAGTAAATCAGTTCATGCGTCAGTTTGAGCAAATGCGTAAGATGATGTTCCAAATGAGCAAAATGCAAGGTAAAGGTGGTGGACGCAATATGCAAATGCCAGGTATGCCTAAGTTCTAGAGATATAAATCGACAGATATATAAATGGGGTTACTTCTTAGAAGTAACCCCATTCTTTTATTGTACCAGCTTCAATGTAAATTCTTCTATATTATCTAGACGCTCTAGATGTTGCCACCAACCTTTCATTTCACACCCTATAAAGAAGGCTGCAAATTCTTCACGCTTTTTACCTTTCTTGTTGCGATAAAAACGAGCACTGTTCCCTAACTGAGTAGAGAACTCACCTTCAACAGGCATTTTAGTCCCTTTTCCTACATAAAAATAGTCTCCAGTCATTTTTACAGTGGGTTGATCCCCAGCTTTTGCTATGCTAAATTTTACATCCATTTGTATGTCATGTTCTGTTCCTATTTTGCCTTTGAATGTATAGTTTTTACCACTAGCAAAATCAATTTGAGTACAAGCACTTTGCTCAAAGTTAATAGAAGTAGAAGGGAATTTTTTGTAAGCTAATTGTTCTCCATTCCATTCTAAAATAGCAGGCGCGTTTTCACCACATTTGAAGAGTATTTGCTTATTAGCAGGTTCTATGCTTACATATCTATACTCTTCCGTAAACCAGTTGCCAAATATAGCTTTATTGCCATCCATAAATGGAGTTTTGAGTGGTGCCATAGTCAAGTTTGATGGATTTTGAGGGGCAGCAGTGTATATGGGGAAAAACTGCTTTAGTTTGTCTCCAAAATCTTGTGGGAAGGTTTTTTTTGTAATATCAGCCCAACTGCCATTTTGTTTTTGATGGATCGTTATATTTATTTTATAATCAGAATAACCAAACGTGTAGTCATAGTATCCGCTTAAAGTATTATCCCGTTCTAACATTATTTCTGCCGTTTTTTCATCAACATCTTTTTCTTTTACCAAGTCGAATAGATCTTCTTGGTATCCCGAAAAATCTCTAATTGTTGCAGTGTATTCTGCTACTACAGCTACTACTGGCTGGTCATTTTCCTCTAATAGAATGTAGTAATTGTCCCAGTTTTCGGAGCCCGAAGTTCCTTCCCATCCTTCTCCTGCTCGAAGATAAGCACTAGCAGCACTGTAATACACATCCACTCCATCTTCATAACTCACATTTTCTAGTTTGAGTTCTCCATCCTCAATGGCAATTTTTTGATCAGTTCCTACATTAGAGCCATCAAAAAAAACTCCTATACCTAACTCATTGGCATAAGTAGCTAATGGAGGGAGCTCTAAAAGTTGGGCATTAGGGGCTTCTGAGTTATTTTCTGTTGTTTCTGAAGATGTTTTATTTTCTGTAGAATTTGTGTTTTCCTGAGAATCAGGATTTGTTTATTCTCCTCCACAAGCCCAAAGAAAGGCAAGGCAGACAATAATGGATGTTAATTTATACATGTTATAAGTTGTTATAGGTTTAAAAAAATTATTTTACTAAATCTAAATTAAATTCATAGATGCCCAGATGTTCTAGATCTTCCCAATAACCTCTAAACCCACAGGCTGTAAAATAGCCAGTGAATTCCTCTCTTTTTTTGTCCTTTTTTATGCGATAAAAACTAATTACTTCGCCTAACTTTGTCGAAAACTTGCCTTCAATAGGCATTTTGTTACTCCTCCCTTCATAAAAGTATTCTCCCTCCATTTTTACAGTAGGGTGTTTTCCTGCTTTCAGTATACTAAATTTAGCATAAAGTTCTATTGGATAGCTGATATTTCCTTCTGCCTCAATATATTTCATAGAGTTAAGCCCCCCTTTGAAGTGATATGTTTTTTCACTGGCCCAATCTATATTAGGGCAAGCACTATAGTTGTAGTCCAATGTTTTTTCTGGGAATTGAATATAATCATATTTTGTCCCATTCCATTGGAGAATAATTTGAGGTTTTTTAGAGCAACCAATTTTAATGAATTCTTCATCTGTACTTATATTTACACACCAGTTCTCAAAAACATCTTGATTCCCTTCAATAAATTGCCATGTTAAAGGAATTTGAGTGAAATCAGGGTTGTTCCCTAATTCAGTTAGGCCAAAAATAGGTGTATATTTAGATATACGATTTATAAGACCTGTGGGAATGGTTTCTTTGGTAACGTCTTTCCATTCATTGCCATTTTTTTTGATAGACATTAATATTAACATAATAGTTGCTATAACCTAGTGGTTGATTAAAGTCTGGAGACATAAAATTTTGACGTTCGACCATGTTCCAAGAGATAGTATGACATTCATCTTTGCTTAGTTTAGGATATTTCTCTTGCAATTCTTGTAAGTAGATATAGGCGTCTTCTTGCTGAAGAGTATAGTTTTTTTCGGTTTCCTCATATGTTTTTAAACATACAAGAGTAGGGTGTTCCGTATTTTCGAGCAATTGGTATTTATAAAAATTAGTCCCATCTCCACCTGTTCCATACCAGCCCTCACTTAAAGTGAGCTCATTTTCTTTTATTTCTTCATCCTCGATATCAAACTCATCGGCATTCTTTATGCTTAAGCCCCCATCTTTAATTTCAAGACTAATGTTTTTACCCATGCCATGCTCTTCATCAGGAATGCCTATTTCATTGATATATTTAGCTATAATAGGCAATTCTGCAAGTGAAGTACCTAGCTTCTTTTTCGTAGTGTCAGAGACTTCTAAAGGGGGGCTCTTTTTTGTAGAATTTGTATTTGTTTGCTCAACTCCACAGGCCCATAGAAAGCAGATATAAATAACAAAGGGCATTAGCTTATGCATGTTATAGTTGGTTTAGTGGGTAATGCAATCTATTGCTAGACTTTTTTTGAAAGTGTAGATAACTGTGCTATATTTTCAAACAACTTCAATATAGATATTTATATCTAAACCTATATGCGCAAAAATTATTAACTTCGCAGCGTTCAATATAGATTCAATCAAATAATCATAATTATGTCAATAGAGCAATTAAATCTAAAAGGAAAAAAAGTATTGATGCGTGTGGATTTCAATGTGCCTTTGGATGCTGATTTTAATGTAACCGATGATACTCGTATTCAGGCAGCCTTACCAACTATCCAGCATGTCTTGGAGCAAGGAGCTTCCTTGATTATTATGTCTCATTTGGGACGCCCTCAAAAGAAATTGAATGAGGATGGAAGTATTAATAAAACAAAATTTACGCTTAGACATGTAGTTCAGCCTCTATCTGAGCTGATAAATAGACCAGTGCAGTTTGTAGAAGATACTGTAGGTAAGGTTGTAGAGGCTAAAGCTGCTGCTTTGCAGGTTGGAGAGGTTTTGATTTTGGAGAATACTCGTTTTTATAAGGAAGAGAAAAAAGGTGATGAAGCTTTTGCTAAAGGAATGTCAGTATTAGCTGATGTATATATCAATGATGCTTTTGGCACAGCGCACCGAGCACATGCTTCTACAGCAACAGTTGCTCAATATTTTGATAAAGAAAATAAGTCTTTTGGGTTTTTGATGAACAAAGAATTGAATAATGCTAAAAAGCTAACAGAAAATCCAGCAAGACCATTTACAGCAATAATAGGAGGAGCTAAGGTATCTGATAAAATCTTATTATTAGAAAAATTGGTAGATAGTGTTGATAATATCTTGATAGGAGGTGGAATGGCTTACACCCTCATAAAAGCAAAAGGTGGCCAAATTGGTAACTCTCTTTGTGAAGATGATAAACTAGATGTTGCTAGAGCTTTATTGGCTAAAGCTGCTGAGAAAGGGGTTGAGATTTATTTGCCAGAAGATTCTGTAGTGGCTAACAAATTTGCTAACGATGCTGAACAAAAAGTTGTTGCTAGCGATTCTATAGAAGAAGGTTGGATGGGATTAGATATAGGCCCTAAAGCTGTTACCGCATTTGTGGAGGTAATTAGAAGTGCAGAATCCATGGTTTGGAATGGTCCAATGGGGGTGTTTGAGATGGATAATTTTGCAAATGGAACTAAAACAGTAGCAGAAGCAGTAACCGAATCTACTAAAGATGGAGCATTTTCTTTGGTAGGAGGTGGTGATTCTGTTGCAGCACTCAATCATTTGGAAAAAGCAGACGAAGTAAGTTATGTATCTACAGGGGGTGGAGCTATGCTCAAACTTTTAGAAGGTAGTAAATTGCCAGGTGTAGAAGCTATTTTAGCCTAGGAATAATTAAAATGACGAACTATTAAAAGTAAAATAATATAAATATGAGTAGTGCAAATCAAAATTTATCGTCTTATGACGAAACTACAATTCCAAGTTTAGAGGATTTTAAATTTGGGATAGTAGTAGCAGACTGGAATGAAAAAATTACACATGCTTTATACGAAGGTTGTTATGATACTTTTATTAAGCATGGAGCCAAAGCAGAAAATATAGACACTGTACAGGTTCCTGGTACTTTTGAGTTGCCTACAGCTGCGAGAATGTTGAGTCAATCCAAAAAACTGGATGCTATTGTTTGTATTGGTTGTGTTATCAAAGGTGGTACTAGCCACAATGAATACATCAATCAATCTGTAGCTATGGGCTTGCAACAACTAGGTATTGCAACAGGAAAACCATTCATCTTTGGTGTTTTGACACCAAATGATATGCAACAAGCTTTGGATAGAGCTGGTGGTAAGTATGGCAATAAAGGTGTAGAAGCTGCAGTAACCGCTATTAGAATGGCAGAATTAAAAAAAGATTTGGACGAACCTGCTCATACCATTGGTTTTGGAAAAGTTTAAGTAAAACTAGTTAGATTGTTTTTAGAGTATAGAAATATTAATAGATAGGAATGAAAACGAAGAAAATAGATCAAGACAAGGTCAATGTAATCACATTGGGATGCGCCAAAAATATGGTAGATTCTGAGGTGTTGATTCATCAATTGCAAGAGAATGAATTTGATGTAGTGCATGATAGTAATGATGAGGATGCCAATATAGTGATTGTAAACACTTGTGGATTTATAGATAGAGCAAAAGAAGAATCTATCAACACCATATTGGCTTATGCTCAGGAACGAGGTGCTGGTAATATAGATAAACTATATGTTACGGGGTGTTTATCGCAACGCTATAAGGATGATTTGGAAGAAGAGATTCCAGAGGTAGATGCTTATTTTGGGACATTAGAATTGCCTGCACTTTTAGAACGCTTAGAGGCTGACTACAAGCACGACTTGATAGGAGAGCGTGCCTTACTGACTCCGCCTCACTATGCTTACCTCAAAATATCTGAAGGTTGTAATCGTACCTGCTCTTTTTGTGCAATTCCTTTGATGCGTGGCAAACATATTTCTAAAACTATAGAAGCTATAGTCAAAGAAGCGCAAGGCTTGGCTAGAAATGGTGTGAAAGAGATTATGCTCATCGCTCAAGAACTAACCTATTATGGTTTAGATATATATAAGGAGCGTAAGTTAGCAGAATTGCTTAAAGCTCTGAATGAGGTAGAAGGGATAGAATGGATTCGTTTGCATTATGCTTATCCTAGCAAGTTTCCTCTAGATATATTAGATGCTATTCGTGACCTACCTAAGGTTTGTAATTATCTAGACATGCCTTTACAACATGTGAGCAATCGTGTGTTGAATGATATGCGTCGCCAAATAACAAAAGAAGAGACAGTTGAGCTGATTAATGAGGCTCGCAAGCGTATTCCTAATATAGCGATGCGTACAACCTTTTTGGTTGGTTTTCCTGGTGAAACAGAAGAAGATGTGCAAGAGCTAATCGACTTTATACAAGAAATGAAGTTTGAACGTGTTGGTGTATTCCAGTATTCACATGAAGAAAATACACGTGCACACGATCTAGAAGATGATGTTTCGGATGAAGAAAAAGCTGCACGTGCATCTCGCCTAATGGAAGCACAGCGTTATATATCCAATGAACTTAATCAAGCTAAAATAGGCCAAACGCTCAAAGTCTTGTTTGATCGTAAAGAAGGAGAATATTTTGTTGGTCGTACAGAATATGATTCACCAGAGGTAGATAATGAGGTATTAGTGAAAGCTGATGAAAACTATGTACGATTGGGTGATTTTGCGATGGTTCATATCTTTGACGCAACAGAGTATGATTTATACGGAGATGTCGTAAAAAAATAGTTGTTTGTCGAACATATAATAATAAACATAGTTTAAGGAATTATATTTGAGGTTTAATTCATGATTGTATTTGTTTCTTAAATAAAAGTAAAACTACATGAGACTACTTACGTTACTATCCGCAATTTTGTTTTTATCTAGTTGTCAAAACGCTTTTGAATACCGAGAGGATCGCTTGATTGGCTCTTGGGAGTTTGATGATGCTACAGAGGAAGAGAACAGGACTTATACCACAAGGTTTTCTATTATGGGAGATTATAGAAATGATCAGATAGAGTTTATGTCTGATGGGACTCTTGTCTACCAAGAATCGTCTGGAGGAGGAAGTATTCTTCATGGAATTTGGTCGATGACTTCTGTCTCTACTGCTTCTGATGATGGTCAAAATACAGATTATGTACTGACTATGTCTATGCAAGACAGCCTCAATCAATTGCAGCAATATACATGGGAAATAAATCTCTTGACCTATGATAGGCTGCAATGTAGAACAGAAACACAAGATTATATCTATTGCTATGAGCTGTTAAAGCTCTAATTTAGATAGGAATGATATTTGAAATAAAGGTTATATATTAATAATAATAATCCCTAATTATGAAATATTTAGCCTTTATCTTCTTTGTTTATACTTTGGTAAGTTGCCAAAAAGACAATTCTATACCTCCTAGCCTAGAGTCAAAACTTACAACTATTTGGGTTTTTGAAGATGCTTTTTCTTCTGCAGGTTCTGGTCAATCTTCTATATATAGTGAGTATAAAAACGATCAAATTAGATTTAATGAAGGTGGAAATTTAAGTTATGCCGAAGATTTGGGTTTAGGTACTACCCGAAACGGAACTTGGGGCTTAGATAGCTATGAAACAATCTATCAAGATATAGATGGGTTTGATAGTGTAGAGGTGACAAATATTCTAAATATAAGCATAGGAGAAGGCAACAATAAAGAAGAATATAGTTGGGAATTCGATCTGCTTGAGAACGAAACGCTCTTAGTTGGCAACGAAATTAAGCAAAATAGAAAATATGTTTATTGGCTTAGAAAAAAATATTAAAACCATCCATTTTATGAAAACACTACTGATACTAATGTTAGCACTAACAACTTTTGCTAACGCTCAAACTGGAGACAAAGATGAAGTAACCAAAATTGTTGGGAATTACTTCAAAGAAATTCAAGATAGAAAATGGGATAAGGTGCCAGATTATCTATATCCAAAGTTATTTGAGGGGATATCAAAAGAGGATATGGTAGCTACTATGAAACTGATCGACGAAGATGAAGACTTTTCTACTACATTTGATGCATTGACTATTACTTCTACTTCAGATAAACTGAAAGTAGGCAAAGAAGAGTTTGTTCGAGTACACTATGTAATGCAATTAACTTTTAAAGTATACGAAAGTAATGATGATGGTGTAATGATGACTATTTTGCTCAATAACTTCAAGGCTGCTTATGGAAATAACGTCAAGGAAATTTCGGGCAACAAAATAGAGGTTTTTGCTCCTAAAACAATGATTGCAATAGCTCCTAAAGGTACTTCAGATTGGAAGTTATTGGAATATAATAGAAGTAATCCTGAAGCAGTAGAAGCTTTTTTGCCTAAAAAGGTGATCAAAAAATTTGACTTAGATTAGAGCTTAAAAAAATGATAAAAACATTAACGTTAGTTTTTGTATTAGTTGTTTTTGCCGCATTAGTAGCTTGTTCTCCTAACATGAAGCAGTATGATGATATCGTTTCAAAGATTAAATCGTTTTCAATACCAGAAAATAGTACTCAACGTTATCGAATCACAGATTTTGGAGATATTGAAACGCTAGAAGCTATAGCTGATGATGTGAGCTTTCCGAGAGGACAAGGTGCAGGGACTGTTTGGGCACATAGAACGACCAACAATCTAATTGTTTATATAGAAACTAAGGACCAAGGCCATGCAGGAGAGTTTGGATATGCTTATTCTGAAAACGGGGAGCGATCAGGTTGGCCCACAGAAGATTTTGTTAGATACTGGTCTATCGATAAGCAGGTTAGTGAGAATTGGTGGAGGGTGTCGTACCGATTAGATTAGTAAAAATAATAACATAAAAATAGCCTCTATAGCATTTGCTATAGAGGCTATTTTATATAAGAGTAGGACTTAATTATACATTAAACATAAACTCTAGTAAGTCACCATCTTTTACAATATATTCTTTCCCCTCTTGGCGCAAAGTTCCATTCTCTTGAGCACCTTTCCAGCCGTTAGCAGAAATGAAGTCATCATAAGCAACGGTTTTAGCCTTAATAAAACCACGCTCAAAATCGGTATGAATAACACCAGCAGCTTGAGGAGCCTTACTACCATCACGAAGTGTCCAAGCACGTACTTCTTTTTCACCTGCTGTAAAGTAAGTAATCAATCCTAGTATTCTATAACAAGCATGAATCAACTTGGTTACACCAGCTTCAGATAACCCCATGTCTTCTAAAAACTCTAGACGTTCTTCTTTGGTATCCAGCTCTGCAATATCTGCTTCAATTGCTGCACTTACCAAAAGCACCTCTGCACCTTCATCTTTTACAGCTTCCATGAAGCGCTTAGTGTGCTCATTCCCATCTTGTACAGAATCCATATCTACATTACAAACATAAATAATAGGTTTAGCTGTCAAGAGTTGCATACCTAAGATAAATGCTTCCTCATCTTCGTTGTCATACTCAAAAGAACGAACTGGATTTTCATCTTCTAGATGTTGCAATAAGTTTTGCACCAATTCTAATTGTTTCTTAACTGCTTTATCGCCTGTTTTTGCATGTTTTTGTAAACGTTGAACGGATTTTTCGAGCACCTCCATATCTTTGAACTGCAATTCAAGATCAATAATCTCTTTATCACGGATAGGATCTACACTACCATCTACATGTACCACATTGTCATCTTCAAAACAACGAACTACGTGTACAATCGCATTTACCTCACGGATATTAGCTAAAAACTGATTACCTAAACCTTCACCTTTACTAGCACCTTTTATCAAACCAGCAATATCTACAATCTCTACAGTAGTAGGAACTACCTTTTGAGGGTCAATAATTTCTGCCAAAGTATCTAAACGCTTGTCTAAAACAGTGATAATACCAACATTAGGATCTTTAGTCGCAAAAGGATAATTTGCAGCCAAAGCCTTAGCAGAGGTTAGTGCATTAAATAAAGTTGATTTTCCGACGTTTGGTAATCCAACGATTCCACATTTTAAAGCCATATCTTTATATATTTGAGCTGTGTTATAGTTATTAGTATTAGTAATACAGCCGCAAAAATAGTTTTTTTATTGGGAATGCTACTCAAAATTTGAAGGAAAAATGCAAATGTCCTTTAGCAATTGTGCTTTTCTATTATCTTCGATGAAGAGAATGAGTTAGCGGACATATTTTTTTACGACTCATAAAGACTATATGCTATGAAAATTGGACTTTGGTTACCTCCTCGCAAAGATTTGAACCAACCTATCACACCAGAAAATCCAGCTCATATAGATGCTCGGATTTATGACATGTTTACAGCTCATTTAGAGGAAAGAGGTATTGATTATGTTGAAAATGTAGATTTCCGAAAGGCATGGGTACACAACAACAAAGTTTATACTCCTGATTTGTGTGTCAGTGATCTAGACCATTTGGTTTGGATGGGAATGATAGATCGAGCTTATGATAGCTATGATATGGAGATATTGCGAACCCTTTCACTGGATGTAAAACTCCATCATTCTTATCGTTTCTTTAGTACAGCTACAGATAAGTTTTTAGCTTTTAGCGAACTGCACAAACATGGGGTTCCTGTATCAGAAATATATTTGATTAATCCTCATAACTATGGTTTATTTGAAGATTTACTGAAAGATGCAACCTATTTGTTGAAACCTCGTCGATCACATTTTGGTACAGGTATTATCAAGATTCATGACTATGAACAGTTGCGAGATACTATAGACTATACTATGAATAAGCACTATTATTTAGAGCGTTTTTATGAAAATGATCTAAAGGATTGGATTGGTATAACGGTAGTGAATGGAGAAGTTATTTATGGTTTTAAGAAAGATAGTAATTTACAAGCAGGGTGGAAAATTTTTGATAAAGACCATAAAGGAGGCCAAACTTATTATGCAAAGCCTAATGAAGAACAGATCGCTATTGCTAAGCGAATAGGAGAGCTGATGGGGGCAAATTGTTTTGGGTTAGATATTATTGATACTCCAGAAGGGTATATTGTGGTAGATATCAATTGTTCTCCAGGTATTTATTATGATTTCATTCAAGATTTGAATATAGATATAGCCCAACTCTTTTTTAAGATGATTTAGCGTACAAAAATCACCAAAAACTGAATGGAAAGATTATTAGAGAATATTTCTTCTAAAGTCCCTTTGTCAAAGGATTTAGAAGAAACAATAATAGCTAAGTTTAAACTGGAAGAATTTCCTAAAAATCAGTTATTGCTAAAGGAGCAGCAATACTGTCGGAGGCTATATTTCTTGGAAGAAGGCACTGTTAGGACGTTTTACTATGAGAAAGAAAAAGATATTTCTTCTTGGTTTTATAATGAAGGACATTTTTTTGCATCTTGGTATAGTTTCTATAGTCAACAACCTAGCTTTGAGTATATAGAAAGCTTAGAGGAATCTAAGATCTATTCTATAGACTACTTCGAATACCAAAAATTACTAGAAACAATTCCTGCTTTTGAACGTTTTGGACGCTTGTTGGCTGAAGAACAGACCGCATTTATAGATTTGTATTCCAAATGCTATATGTTTCTTTCAGCTAAGGAACGCTATAACTTATTGTTGCACAACTTTCCTGATATAGAATTGCGAGTTAAGCTAGGCTACATTGCATCTTTTTTGGGAATATCACAAGAGACATTAAGTAGAATTCGGTCTAGAAAATGATTTTTTTGATCTAGATCAAAAGATACTAATCCAGTATATTTTAGATTTGTATTGTGAGAATATAGAACACAGAACAAATAAGAGTATACGATGTCAGCTATAAGAAAAGGGAAGCCAGTTGTAAAAGATCGAAAAATTAGGTCAATAATAGGGCTAATACTTGTTGCTATTGCTATTTTTTTAAATCTGCAATGGATATGGGCTATTTTATTCCTTGGGTGGGTGATCCCTAATCTTAAAACAGGGGTGACTTACTTTGTAGAGCCAGTCGAACGAGCCAAAAATCCTATAGTTTATTGGATGATTGTTTTTGTTTGGATAGTATCTAGCGTTTATCTTCTTGTAGATGAATTTGCCCCTACTGTATTGCCAGAAGGGTGGAGTACTATTGACTACAGTACATATCAAGCTCAACAAAAAGGGGAGTATATTATAGATTATGCTCAACATGAGCAAGAACCAGATACTTTACTTTTCAAGAACTATGTATCTCCCCAATTTAATATAGTTGGTGTTTCGGCGCTAACTACTCACCAGAATAATGAATCAGATTTTACTCAAAAAGAGCTTTGGGACTATTTCCTCAAGGAGGATATATCTGTAGCCATTCCTGATATTATAGACGATAAAGTTTATGTGGTTTATTCGGATTATGATAAAGGGAAGAAGGGCCAGTTTCGGATAACTATTGGTTATAAGACAGCTTCCTTAGACAATATTTATGAGGGATTGACAGGAGTAAAGGTGAAAGCCAGTAAATATGCAGCTTTTGAGTTAGGAAAGGATATTGAACAAAATCTTAAGCTAACTTGGGAGAAAATAGAATTTTCTGATTTAGAACGTAGCAAAACGAACGATTTAGAGATTTATCATTACAACCCTAAAACAGAGGCTTTTTATAAGGCAGATGTCTTGATTTCTTTACCTACGTCAAAAACGGATTTAGCAAATTTGACAGCTCAATCACCTTCAACAACGAAAGATAATCCAACAGTTATCACTCCTCGAATTGTATTGAAGGCGAAGGCAGAACCTTATAAACCTAAAACTAAAATAATAGATAATCCTATCACCCCAATGCTAGAAAAAGAGCAAGAATACCCAACTCAAGCTCATAAGGCATTTAATGTAGTAGGAATACAGGCTACAGCTAATTTTGGGGACAATAAAAATATGGAGCAAAAGATAGAACAATTGTGGGATGATTTTTTTGAAAAGGATTATGCTAAGCATATTTATGACATCCAAGACTACGAAAAAGTCTATGTGACTTACACTGATTACAGCTCGACAACTGTCAAAATTACCATTGGTTATAAAACAAAAACTAATTCAAGTTTTAAAGCAAAAAATGGATTAGCTGCGGCAACTATTGATGCCAATGACTACTATAATTTTCAGCTGAGTGGGCAAAAAAGTGATTTTGAAGGAGCAGAATGGCAAATATTGAACGAAGCTTTAGAATATAGAGATGAGAAAAGCGATGATTTTGAAGTTTACACCTTTGATAAAAACTATGAAGTGATAGATGCCTACATGTGGGTTGGAGCTAAATAATTAACAGATCAATTAAACAAATTTAGAATATGGATACGAAACGAGTTATGCCTATACTTCCTGTAGAAGCTTACACTTCTCAAGATTGGTTTGATAAAGAACAAGAACTCATTTTTGGAAACAGTTGGCAGTTTGCTGGACTAATAGAAGATATACAAGATCCTGGTGATTACATCACTGTGCAATGTGGGACACAAAATATAGTTGTAGTTAAGGGAAGAGATCAGCGCCTAAGAGCTTTTCATAATCTTTGTAGACATAGAGGAATACAGTTGCTTAGAGCTGTTGGCAAAAAACAAAAGGCACTAACTTGTCCTTATCATGACTGGTCTTATGACCTAACTGGACAGCTGATTAGTGTGCCTGAAAAGGAAAAGGAATTTCCAGATTTAGAATTAGATAAAATCTGTTTGCACAAAGCTGCTGTTGATATTTGGCGAGGAATGATTTGGGTGCATCCTAAACCAGATTCAATATCTATACTTAAATGGTTTGAGGGCTGCCAAGAGCGGTTGGGGCCACATGATCCTACTCGACTTATAGAATATCCAGACACTTCTTACGAAAAGGTGATAAAAGCGAACTGGAAAATAGTTGTAGAAAACTATATAGATGTCTATCATTTGTCTCATCTGCACTCCCATACATTGCAGATGTATGATCATGCTAAAGCTGAATTTGGCTTTGTTGGAGATCACTACATGTTTTGGGAACCTCTTGCCAAAAAATATTATGATAATTTAGACGATTTAATCCCAACTAAACGTATTGGGGAGATGACTGATGAATACATTGGAGCTTATGTTCCTTGGCTGTTTCCGAGTATGGGTTTGGCTGAGAGCGAATCGAGTTGGAGTACCTTTCAAGTAGTTCCTTTGAGTCCAACTGAGACTAAAGTCATTGTTCGAACAAAACTTGAAGAAATTACAGATAGGGAATATCAGAAACAGGCTAAGAGATCAAATAAACACTGGGGTAAAATAATGGGATTAGATACTAAATATAAAGGGGATGATCCCGATGATCCTATGGCAAGCGGAGATTTCATGAAAGAGGATATCTATGCTTGTGAGCAACAGCAAAAGTCATTGAAAAACCCCTTATTCAGTGTAGTTGCAACTGCAAAACATGGAGAAAGCACAATTAGAGGTTTTCAAACTATTATAAAACGTTGGATAGAACAAGCTATTAAACAAGAATAACATGACTAAACTATTTTATAAACTGAAGGTAAGAGCTGTTCTAAAGCCTACTAAAGACACAACAACTATAGAGTTTGAGTTGCCAGATCATTTACACCAAGAATTCAATTTTTATCCAGGACAGTATTTGGTTATTAAATTTAATATAGAAGGTAAGGAACAGCGAAGAAGCTATTCCTTGAACAGTTGTCCTTTTATCAATGAGCCTTTACAGGTCACTGTCAAAAGAGTAAAAGGTGGAGTTGTTTCTAATTATGTATGTGATCAGCTAAGGGCGCAAATGGAACTAGAGGTAATGAAACCTCAAGGACGATTTTATGCAGATATACAAGAAGATGATTATAAAACCTATTTTTTGTTTGCAGCAGGAAGTGGAATAACCCCTATTTTATCAATTATTAAATCTGTTTTAGTACAATCTCCTTATAGTGTTGTTAATCTGTTTTATGGCAATAAGAATCAAGATTCCATCTTGTTTCGAGAATCCTTAGAACAATTAGAAAAGCAATATCCTAAACGACTAAATGTGGTCCATACGCTAAGCGCACCTAAGGTCTGGACAGCGTGGGAACAATGGACTGGTCAAAAAGGGAGAATAAGTGAGGATAGTGTGGAATGGTTTATAAACCAGTATCCACCTCAAGCCCAGAATACACAGTATTATATTTGTGGACCTTCTTCTATGAACACAATGGTACAGCAAACTTTGTTGGACTTAGGAGTACCTCAGAAAGCTGTGCATATAGAACAGTTTGCTACAAAAGTTGAGGAAACTAAAGAGGTGACCAATACTGTAGACAATGCAAAACTGAAAGTAACCTTAAATGGAATAACCCAAGAGTTATTTATCCCCAAAGGAAAAACAATCTTAGAGGTATTAAAATTAGCTAAAATGGAAGCACCTTATTCTTGTGAGAGTGCAGTTTGTAGCTCTTGTTCAGCTAAGCTAACAAGAGGAACTGTGTCAATGAAAGCATGCATAGCCTTAGATGAAGAAGATATAGATAATGGTTTAATTTTGACTTGCCAATCTTACCCAACTTCTGAAGAAATCCATATTGATTTTGATTAGAAAAGAAAGGTTATTTATAAAAGGAAAATGCCCTAGCTATTCAAGCTAGAGCATTTTTTTATTACTGATATAATGTTTTACTTAGTATAGATGTGCTTTATTCTGGAAAACTAATTTTAGACCAATCCGTTATTATTTGTCTTTCCTCCTTCGGAATTATCCCGCTGGGAGGCATAGGGGTGTTAGCATCATTTATTCTATTCAACAAATTGCCTTGTTCTGTTTGATGTTTAACACTCTGGTAGCTAGTCAAATCTATTCCAGCACTAGCAGCCATACCACTATGACAAGTAGTACAATAGTTATTGATAATAGGAGCGACATCATTTGCATAACTCTTAGTTTTAGAATCTTTTTGGCAACTTTGGATGCTAAAAGTTAGTCCTACAATAAAACTGAATATATATATAATCTTTAATCTTGACATGAGCAGCTAGTTTTTGGTTATAATGTTATTAATTGTAATTTCTTGATTTGTATTAGCCTTTATTTGAATAGCTTGGCTAGGATGTGCTATATCTCCAGCGGTGATATGAGAGCCTACAACAATGTAGCTGCCTTACAAATGGCTTTTGATATGAGAGGGATGGTTGATTTCAACCAACAACTAATCCATCATTCAGATAGAGGAAGTCAGTATATTAGTGAGAGTTATACGAGCTTATTAGCCC